>NZ_JARVSO010000002.1:0-146130 GCF_030209155.1 Pseudomonas sp. fls2-241-TYG-175
TCACCCACGTCGCGATCTGCGGTGTTCATGCCATCGCGCTACAAAAGCGCATCAGTGCTGCTGCCTCACTGGATGGCCAGATGACTTGTGTATAACGATGAGCGCGGAGCATGGGAACGATCAACGCGCCGATCGTGCCTACGCTCTGCGTGGGTATGCAGCCGGGACGCTCCGCGTCCCATTGGCACTCCATCCCTGATCAATGCTACGCCCGCGCAGCCTTCCACGCCTTGCCCGCGAACGTGACGATCACTACCAGTACAGCACCGGCAATGATGCCTGCAACGGCGTCGATCAGCGTTGGGATGATCACTGACAATCCACCGACTGCACCCGCAGCGCTTGCCGTCACGCCTTCCACCCAGTGGTGGGCGAATGGCAGGCCGTGGACCAGGATCCCGCCACCGACCATGAACATGGCCGCCGTGCCGAGAATCGACAGCAGTTTCATCAACACCGGTGCCAGCCACAGCAGGCCAGCGCCGAGTTTCTGTGCGAACGAACTGGCGCTCTTCTTCAGATACAGACCCAGGTCATCCAGCTTCACGATGCCGGCCACCAGACCGTAGACGCCGACGGTGATCAGCACCGCCACGATAACCAGCACGCCGACCTGATCCATGAACGGCCGCGCCGCCACCACACCCAGTGCCAGCACGATGATTTCCGCCGAAAGGATGAAGTCAGTACGAATCGCGCCTTTGATACGCTCTTTCTCGAACGCCACCATGTCCACCGACGCATCGGTCGTGGCCTGTTTGCGCTGTTCGTGTTCGTCGGTGCCCTCCTTGTGCAGCCATTTGTGCGCGATTTTCTCAAAGCCTTCGAAGCACAGAAACGCACCGCCGATCATCAACAGCGGCAGGATCGCCCAAGGGGCGAAGGCGCTGATCAATAGCGCAGCAGGCACCAGAATCGCCTTGTTGAGCAATGAACCCTTGGCAACCGCCCAAACCACCGGCAATTCGCGGTCGGCCGACACGCCAGTCACCTGTTGCGCATTGAGCGCCAGATCATCACCCAGCACACCTGCGGTTTTCTTGGTGGCCAGCGCCACGTCATCCAACAGGGTGGCAATATCGTCAAGCAGGGTAAGCAAGCTTCCAGCAGCCAAAATCAAAGTCCTTGAGCAAGTAGAAAAACAAAACGGCGCGTATTGAATCACAGGCTACAGTCAGTCACATCACTCTGACTCGCAGCGCGCGGGAACGTTTGGTCGCACACGCTCAAGTCTGGTGCCTTACAGCAATTATTTCCAATACCCAGCCATGTCCCGACTGTTCTGATTGCCGTTCTTGACAGGGAGCGATCATGAACAGCATTTTCTGGCCCAAACGACAACAACACATCATCCGGGCCGTTCGGCTCGAGAAGCCTGAAAACTTTTCCCCCACGCTGACCAGCGCATTGAGCCAACTGGTGCGGCAGGCCAACCTGATTCGCGAACTGGAGCGCGCAGGCGAGAAGGATTCGATGCTGGTGCAGACCATTCTGGTGACGATTGCCAACCATCTGGCGACGGCGTCAGGGCAACTGGCAGACGAAGCGTCCCGTGAAGCGATGGGCCTGATCGCCGAGGGCTTGATGGGCTCGGTCTGGATAAAGGACACCGGCGCCCAACTGGCGGGGCTCGATGAGCAGGAACTGGTGAGCTACGTCGGCCCTTTGTCGACCTGGCTGGGAAAATCCCGGGAGACCGGTTTTTCGGCGTTCTTCGGCACGCCGAACCTGAGGCTTCAGGCGGTCTCCAACATCGTCGATCATTACCTCGACAGCAGCGTCGCAAGGCTTTCCCGGCAGCTCGGCGCCGAGCTCCAACAGCTACCTGCCTGCTCGTACAAGATCATCGATCTGATCGCCATCGGCGGCGAGGCCGACACGTTTCCCAAACATTTCGCCTATTTCATGCCCGAAGATCAGGGCATCAAGTACTCGCCCGTCAAACGAACCATAGTCTTCGCCAACACCTACCTGAGTCTCTACCAGCAGATTTCGCTGGAGCAAAAAGGCATCTTTGGCTGGACCGATGATGACCTCCCTGCAGCTCAGGACATCGAGCGCTACATGATGAGCTGGTTCCGGGGCCACGATCTGGGGCATTCCATCGTCTTGCCCGCCACCGATTACCGTCGCCTTAGCCGTCATGATCGCTGGGGCTCGATGGTCGCTCAGGAAACGGTGGCTGACGTGTTCGGTTTCCTGCTCGCCCTCACGCCCGATGTCGCCGACTGTCTTGAACTGGAATCTGACAAAATGGTGCGGTTCTATGTTCTGGAGTTGTTCCGCTACCTGCGGCGCGGCCCGGAACAGTTTCCAGATGCAGGCGCCGCCTACGCGCAGCTGAAAATGCTTGAAGATGCAGGCGTGCTGTCGGTGATTACGCCAGGCAGGATCCACATTGATTGCACAGCCTTTCCGGCCGCCATGATGCGCATCGCCAAAACATTGCTTGATGCCGTCATGTCCGACAATCTGGAAACCTTCGAGCGTTTCCTGAGAACCTATGGCGTACATCACGCCAGAAACACGGATGTCTTGTTCGGACTGTCGCTGTGCGAAACATCCCTTTTTTATGAACAGTCCCTGCTGGAGAGCAAGTAAGTGGAGTTTTACAACGGTTTTTTACTGAGTCTGTCGCTGTGCCTGGAGATCGGCCTGGCCAACATGGCCATGATCACCCTGTCGATGCAGCGCGGCTTCAGACAAGGTGTGTGGCTCGGTTTCGGGACCTGCATCGGCGACATGGTCTATGCGATTCTTGCCTTGGCAGGCATGGCGGTGTTGCTGCAGTACGAGGCAGTGCGCTGGGCACTGTGGCTGGGCGGTTCGGCGGTACTGGCCTACCTGTGCTTCAAGATGGTCGCCAGCGCCATACGGGTAAAGGCCGGCGTCAGTGGTTCGCAAACGCAGTGGGGTCGCACCAACTTCGCGCTGTTCTCCAAGGGAATCGTGCTGGCCATGTCGTCACCCAGCGCAATCCTGTGGTTCGCCGCAGTCGGTGGCGCGATCATCGCCAAACAGGGCGTCGACATGAACAGTTCGATCCTGTTCCTCTCGGGCTTTTTCAGCGCCGGGGTCTTCTGGACGCTGGTGCTGTGCGGCCTGGCCTACCATGGCGGGCAACTGCTGGGCGAGAAGATGCTGAGATGGACCTACATCGCATCGGCGCTGATTTTCGCCTATTTCACGTTATACGTTGTGGTTTCCGGCTACATGGAGTTTGTCAGCCCGCAGCCCGTCTTTGAGCATTGAGGCGTAACGCATCGGCGAAATGCCCATCACCTTGCGAAACGAATTGCACATGTGTCCCTGGTCGTAGAAGTACAACTCGGTTGCGACCCGGGCCGCTGCATCGCCCCGACGCAGCCGTTTGCGCACTTCGATTAGTCTGAGCTGTTTCAGGAACTGCATCGGCGCCAGGGACCTGGTCATCTTGAAGCTGCGCACCAGGTGGAACTTCGAGATGCCCGCCATGGCACTGATGTCCTGCAGATCAATGTCTTCGTACAGGTTGTCCTGCATGTATTCCACGACCCTGGCGGCCATATCGGGCTCCACGATCACCGGGGCCTCGCCGCGAAATCTGGAAAGCTCGGCCAACAGTTCGTAGGGCGCTTCTTCGCGCCGCGAAGGATCATTGGCCGCGTGCAGCGTGACAATGGCCTTGAACAGCGCATCGTCCTTCAGCGCGCCTTCATCGAACAGCGGCCCCTGCACCTCGCCGAACACCGACGCAACGTGTACCGCGTCGAGATGGACGCTGATGAAGCGTGCGCCTGTCGAATCGAACAGGGAAGACTGGACCGTCATGGGGTTGTAGAGCGTGACCTGCCCCGGCTGTACATCCTGTGATCGACCGTCATACCAGATCCGTTCGCTGCCGGAGAGGTTGGCGCTGATCACATATTCTTCATGGGTATGGCGGGGAAACTCGGCGTCGTGAGCCGACACCAGCGAGCATTCTGCAAAGGGTTGTTTCGATAAGGCTTCGATGATCGGCGTCATGTTTGTCATTCCTTGAACGGCACGCGATGTCCAGTCCCTGCGCAAGTGGCGAGATTATCAGCGCCCCCCTGAACAGGCAATGCGTGCCATGCCGGGCCTCAGAGCGGAATGTGGGTCGTCGACAATACCTGACGCAAGCCCATGAACGAACGGATCTGCCGCACGCCCGGCAAATACAGCAGCTGCTCGGCATGCAGGCGGTTGAAGCTCTGGCTGTCCCTGGTGCGCAGCAGCATGAAGTAGTCGAACTCGCCGGTGACGACGTGAAATTCCATGCACCCGGACACCTTCTGCGCCGCCGCTTCGAACTGCGCAAACGAGTCCGGCGTCGAGCGGTCCAGCACCACGCCGATCAGCACCACCATCCCGGCATCCAGCACTTCACCGTTCAGCAGCGCCACCACACCTTTGATAACACCACTTTCCTTGAGCCGCTCCACGCGCCGCAGACAGGCCGGCGGGCTGAGCCTGACCTTTTCCGCCAGCGCCACGTTGGAGATGGAGGCATCGACCTGCAGGGTCTTGAGAATGGTGCGGTCAATCCGGTCCAGCGGCGGCGTCTTCTCTGGCGTGAGCGTTTTGCCGGTTTCATTTATTGCTTTCATGTGTCTTTCCACGAAATAAATAAAAGTTTTGCTGGACTGACACTAACGCTAATTCGGTCAATGAACAATTCTTTGCAACCACGGTTATCCAGCTATTTCCTATGATAGGACCTGTTTCAGGCACAGCGTTAACCCCTCATGCCTGGCCTCACCTCTCAACGGAGACTCGATATGAACCTGAGCAAGTTCAAGCGCTACCCTCTGACATTCGGCCCCTCGCCCATCACACCACTCAAACGCCTGAGCGAACACCTGGGTGGCAAGGTCGAGCTGTATGCCAAGCGAGAGGACTGCAACAGCGGGCTGGCCTTTGGCGGCAACAAGACGCGCAAGCTGGAATATCTGGTGCCTGAAGCCATCGAGGGCGGCTACGACACGCTGGTATCGATTGGCGGCATCCAGTCCAACCAGACCCGTCAGGTCGCGGCCGTGGCAGCGCATCTGGGCATGAAGTGCGTGTTGGTTCAGGAAAACTGGGTCAATTATTCCGATGCGCTGTACGACCGGGTCGGCAACATCGAGATGTCCCGCATCATGGGCGCCGATGTGCGTCTGGATTCGGCAGGTTTCGACATCGGTATCCGTCCAAGCTGGGAAAAGGCCATGGCCGATGTGGTCGAGAGCGGCGGCAAGCCCTTCCCGATTCCAGCGGGTTGTTCGGAGCACCCATTTGGCGGTCTGGGGTTCGTACGCTTTGCCGATGAAGTGCGTCAGCAGGAAGAAGAACTGGGCTTCAAGTTCGATTACATCGTGGTCTGCTCAGTGACTGGCAGCACCCACGCGGGCATGCTGGTGGGCTTTGCCGCCGACGGACGCTCGCAGCGGGTCATCGGTATCGACGCCTCGGCCAAGCCGGAAAAGACCCGCGAACAGGTGCTGCGCATCGCCCAGAACACTGCGAAGCTGGTCGAGCTGGGCCGTGAGATCACCGCCGACGACGTTGTGCTCGACACCCGATACGCCTACCCCGAATACGGCCTGCCCAACGACGGCACGCTGGAAGCCATCCGCCTGTGCGCGCGCCTTGAGGGCGTGCTGACCGATCCGGTCTACGAAGGCAAATCCATGCACGGCATGATCGACATGGTCCGCAACGGCGAATTCCCCGAAGGCTCGAAGGTCCTTTACGCCCACCTGGGCGGCGTCCCGGCGCTGAACGCCTACAGCTTTCTGTTCAAGGACGGTTGAAGGCTGCCTGCGAGCGTTTGTGACGTTATCGAAAGCCCGCGAATATCGCGGGTTTTTCATTCGATACATTCATATGGAAGTGTCCAGGACTGAACGCACCTATTCTTTGCTTGCAGTAACTATCAGTTCCGACCCGATCCGCAACATCGACCGCTAAAATTCAACTAACCAGTGAACGCTCGGCGCACTTGTACGCTCTAACCGCGCAAGCTCAGCCTATTTACCAGAGCGTCAAGGTCGATGGATAACCTCAACTCACCCCAGTCAAACAACGCTGAAGCACTGTGCTTTCCCGAAGAGGGCGCAGAGATCGGTGCGCTTCTGCAAACGGCGGTGATGAATCAGTCGCCTCTGGGGCACCCCTCGCAATGGTCCGACTGCCTCAAGAATCTGATCGCCACCGCCCTGCCGGTGCACGCACAGATTGTGGTGTTCTGGGGGCCGCAGTTCATCGCGCTGTACAACGATGCGTATGCGCCAAGCATTGGCGATAAACACCCCGGCGCGCTGGGCCGTCCTGCCATCGAGAACTGGGGCGAGCTCTGGGATGACCTTGAACCGCTGCTGCAGGGTGTTCGTGACACGGGAAAAACATTCTCGGCCAAGGACCGTCCGTTCTATATAAAGCGCTTCGGTGCCGGAGAAACCGTTTACTTCAATGTGTCCTACTCCGCTGTTCGCGAGGCTGACGGTTCGATTGGTGGCGTGCTGTGCATCGTTACGGAAACCACCGAGCGCGTGCAATTCGAACGGCGTCAGGCGTTCCTGATCGAGCTGGGCCGAACATTGCCCTCAACTTCCGATCCCTGCGCCATCGAGCGCCATGTGCTGAGCCGCCTCAGGGGTGAACTGGCGGTTCAGCACATCGCACTCATCGGGATTGACGATGACGGCTCTCACCTGAAGACACTGCCGGCGGACCCGAATGATTCATCGTCCGAGATCCGGCACCTGCCCGAATGGACGGACAGCATGTCAGCGGACCTGCGCGCTGACCGCGCTGTGCTGCATGAAATAGCGGCCAGCCCGATCATTCCTGCCAATACAAGGATGGCTCGCTACACCGTCAGTCGACCTTCCTGCACAATCTACGTGCCAGTGGTGCTGCACGGAAAACTCGAAGCGGTGCTGAACATCCAGCCGTCGATCAAGAGTACCTTCGGCGATCACGAACTGGACCTCGCCCAGGAAGCCGCGAAGCAGGCTTGGCTGTGGATCAATCAGGCACGGGCTGAACGTGCACTGCGCGACCTGAATGAAAGCCTGGAACAGCGCGTCGTGACCATGCTCGCCCAGCGCGAGAAAGCCCTCGCCCAATTGCATGAGTCTCGCAAGATGGAAATGGTCGGTCAGCTCAGCGGCGGCGTGGCGCACGACTTCAACAATTTGCTGACACCGATCATGGCGTCGCTGGAACTGGTTCGCCGCCGCGTGGAAGACCCACGCTCCACGAAGCTGCTCGACAGCGCCATGCTGGCGGCCGACCGCGCCCGGACCCTGGTCGGCAGGCTGCTGACGTTTGCGCGGCGCCAGACGCTCGTGCCGGAGGCGATCAGGCTTGAAGGCCTGGTCGCAGAACTGAAAGACCTGATCGAGCGCTCGCTGGGGCCGATGATCGTCGTCGAAGTCGATATTCCAGACAGTCTGCCGGCAGTGTTTGTCGACCCACACCAATTGGAACTGGCGATCCTCAACCTGACAGTCAACGCGCGTGACGCACTGGAAGACGGTGGCCGTGTGACGATCAGCGCGCGGGCCGATTCGCTGAAAACCAGGACCGGCGATCATGTGCGACTGACTGTCAGCGACAACGGCTGCGGCATGAGCGAAGACACCCTCAAGCACTGCGTGGAGCCTTTCTATTCCACCAAGGGCGTTGGCAAAGGCACCGGGTTGGGCCTGTCGATGGTCCAGGGGCTGGCATTGCAATCGGGAGGCGAGTTCGACATTCGCTCCAAACCCGGTCAGGGCACCGAAGTGACGCTCTGGCTCCCAGTGGCCAGCAGTCCGGTCATGCAGGCAGAATCCAGGGCGCCGGAGACTCCGCTGCTCAAGGGTTCCGTCCATGTGCTGCTGGTCGATGACGAAGATCTGGTCAGGGACAGCACCGCGCACCTTTTGCAGGATCTGGGTTATCAGGTCACCGAAGCACCCTCCGCCGCAGTGGCGCTGGACCTGTTTGACGCAGGCCTGAGGCCCGATGTGCTGGTCACCGATTACGTCATGGCCGACATCACCGGCGTTCAACTGGCCCGGCAGATACGCCAGCGCATCAATGACCTGCCGATACTCATCATCACCGGCTACACCAATGCCAAGCCGGTGCCGACGGATGATTTCGAGGTTCTGGCCAAGCCCTTCCGCCGTCAGGACATTGCGTCACGTCTGGCGAATCTTGTCCAGGGCAGTGCTTGAGGGCATGCCTCGCTAAAGCCGGAAAGACTGACGCATGGCATTGCCCAGAAGGTCTACCGCTTCATCCATCCGCGAGCCCGGCGACCTCAGAAACACCACGTCATGCTCGGCGATCTCGGGCAGCCCTTCCAGTATCTGCATACCCTCGGTGACTCGGGAACGGTCGATCAGACTGATCCCCAATCCTGCTTCCACGCAGGCCTTGACGGCCTGATTCGAAGGACTTTCCAGCACGATACGCACCTTGCGGCCACATTCACCGAGTGACTCGAGCATCGCTTGCCGATACGGACATTGCGCGGCATGTACGGCCAGCGGAAGCACTTCAGACGTCTGCAGAGACTGCCCTTGTGGTCCGACCCACACCGGGCGAGTCGATACCAGCATCTGCGCATCGTCGCTCGCCTCGCCCTTGGGCAACGCCAACACCGCCGCCTGAAGCTTGCCGCGCTGTACCTGCTCGCGGAGGGCGTAGCTGGGTGCGGTTTTCAGTTCCAGCACCACATTGGGCCAGGCTGCGATGAACGTCGGCAGGATGTCGCGGATGACATGAGTGGCGTATTCATCCGGTACGCCCAGGGTGATGCGTCCGGCCAGACGGGTGCCGTGAAGGTCGGCGAGCACCCGGTCGTGAGTCGCCAGAAGCTCGGTCGTGGACAACAACAGCCGTTTGCCCAGCGCAGTGAGAGAAACCGACTGGTTGTCGCGATTGAGCAAGCGACCGCCTGCGACGGCCTCAAGACGCTGGACATGCACGCTCACAGCAGCCGGGCTTTTATGCAGTTGATCAGCTGCAGCCGAGAATTTGCCGATCCGGGCAACGGCATGAAAGGTTCTGATCAGTTCGATATCGAGCGTCGGCGTCATGATTCAATCTTCGTGAATAACTGATGTCGTTTATTTTGATTTATTAGATTACGCCTGTTTCGTAGTCTGTGGGCATGAACCAGCACCTATCGATAAAACACAGTGAAACCCTGCGACCTGATGGTCGGCGATCCCTACCGTTGCCGCTGCTCGAAGCGGGACTGATCCTGACGTGGAGTTCCGGATTCATCGGTGCCCGCTTCTCGATCGATTACGCCCCGCCGTTGTTGGTGGTGTTCTGGCGCTGCGTGCTGGTCTGCCTGATTCTTTTGCCCTTTGTGTTCCGGCAGTTGCGGCAGACCTCGCCTGCCGTGTTGCTGAAAAATGCAGGCATCGGTCTGCTGGCCATGACGGGCTATCTGGCGGGCATCACCCAGGGCATCGCGCTAGGCGTTCCGGCCGGGCTCGCGGCGCTGTTCGCCGACCTGCTGCCCATCGGGATGGCGCTGCTGGCAGCGCTGTTTCTGGGTCAGCGACTGGCCTGGCGCGTATGGGTCGGACTGGCCATCGGTCTGCTGGGTGTGGTGATCGCAACACAAGGTGCACTGGCCTGGGGTAAAGCGCCGTTATGGGCTTATGGTCTGCCACTGCTGGGCATGCTGTCGCTTGCGGTGGCGACACTCTGGCGCAAACGGTTGACCGCTTCGCAAACCATGGGGCTGCTGTCGAATCTGTGGTTGCAATGTTGCGTGTCCGGCATCGTCTTCGCCGTTATCGAAGGCGCACAAGGCGGACTGGCACCAGTACCCAGCACAGGGTTTGCTTTGAGCGTGGCGTGGACTGCAGGTTTGTCCACTCTGGGTGGTTACGGGCTTTACTGGGTTTGCCTGCGCCGGGCTTCCGAAACCCGGGTCGCGAGCGTCCTGTACCTCAGCCCGCCAGTGACCATGCTGCTGGCCTGGATGATGTTCGACGAGCCACTGTCCTGGCAGATGGCGTCAGGCATGCTGGTGTCGGGGCTGGGTATATGGGTGGTGGTCAGGGCGGAGAGGCGTAAGGCTGAAGCGGCCGGGTAGATGTCCCGCCCTTTATCCCTGACACAGTGCTGCATCAAAGCGAACACAGGACTGTGGGAGGGGGCTTGCGACATCGCCGCAAGCCCCCTCTTCAGACCTCAGATACGAAACCTTGCCACCATGTTCTGCAGATCACTGCCCAGACGGGCCAGCTCCACGGTCGAGGCTGCACTTTGCTCGGTGGCCGCTGCCGACTGATCGGCGATGTCGCGGACACTGAGCACGCTGCGGTTGATCTCTTCGGTCACAGCGCTCTGCTGTTCGGCAGATGCCGAAATCTGCTGGCTCATCTGCTCGATGGTGCTGATCGACTGGTTGATTTCCACCAGCGCCTGCTCGGCCTGACGCGCCAGCACCACGGTGCCTTCGGTGCGTTGCAGGCTGGCGTCCATCAGACCTGAGGCTGCGCCGGTGCCCTGCTGCAGCGCCTGGATCAGCGCTTCGATTTCGGTGGTGGAGTTCTGAGTGCGCTGGGCCAGCGAACGTACTTCATCGGCCACGACGGCAAAGCCGCGACCCTGTTCGCCTGCACGCGCCGCTTCGATGGCGGCGTTGAGCGCGAGCAGGTTGGTCTGTTCGGCGACCGCCTTGATCACGTCGATCACGCTGCCGATCTTGCCGCTGTCTTCGGTCAGGCGCTGCATGGCCTGGCCCAGTTCCTTGACCTCTCCCGCCAGTTGACCGATTTCCCTTGTGGCGTGCTGCACCACGCTGCTGCCGTGGGCCGCACGTTCGCTCGCCTGTTTCGCAGCCTTCGAAGCGTCTTCAGTGTTGCGGGCGACTTCCTGGACAGTCGACGCCATTTCGTTCATCGCCGTAGCGACCTGATCGACTTCGTTCTTCTGCTGGGCCACGCCAGCACTGGTCTGTTCGCTGCCTGCCGAAAGCTCTTCAGCAGCGGTCGCGATCTGCGTGATGCCGTTGCCGATTCCTCCGATCAGCCCGCGCAGCGAGACGGTCATGTGCTGCATGGTGTTCTGCAACAGACCCAACTCGTCCTGACGCGTGGTAGCTGTGTCTTGGGTCAGGTCGCCTTCAGCGATGCGTCGAGCGGCAATTACGGTGTCGTTCAACGGCACGGTGATCTGACGGGTAATGACGAAGGCCGCGAAGATGCCTATCAGCAACACTACCAGCGCCACGCTCAAAAGCTGCATCACAGCGGTGTTCTGCTCACGCTTGGCACTGACCACCTGCGCGGCGGCCAGCTCATCGGCACTGGCCGCTGTCGCGATGGACTGTTGTTGCAGGGTGCTGCGGATCTGATCGGTCTGCTGCAGCATCTCGGAAATGGATGCCATCAGCACTTTGTATTGCTTCAGGGCGTTCAATGCGGTGTCTACCGCGCCATTGGCTTCCACCGGCAGCTGGCTGCGTGCAGCGGCCACTTGGGCGATCAACGCATCGGCGGCGTTGTAGGTTGCCTGACGGTTGTCGGCAGTCGGAATGCTCAGGTAACGGCGAAAGATCAGACGGAAATTGGTCATGCCGTTGCGCAGATCACCGGCGATCTTGACCTGCTGGATACCGGTCTCACTCGGCGCACGCAACGTGTCGTCGATGGTTTTCTGCAACAGGTTTTCGAAAGTCGCACTGACCTCGTCCGACACCTTGATCAGCGGTTTGAGCGCGTCATCGACTTTCTGGTTGATGCTGACCAGTTGATCGAAAGTCTGCTTCAAACCGCCGACCTGTTCCTTGATGCTTTTCAGTTTCTGCAGGTTGCTCGATACGACGAACACATTCAGTCCCTGCTCGACGCTGCGACTCAGGGTGTCCAGCGCAGTGCCATAGACCTGCACACCGGCAGCGGTGGGTCCGGTTGCATAGGCTTGCGCGGCAATACGTGCATTCAGGACGTCATCCTTGATTTCGGCGATCTTGCTGCTCTTGCCCAGGCGCTCGATCAGCAGATTGGTGCTTGAGTAACCAATGGCCGTAACGGTCAGCACCCCCAGCAGAATCGCCGCAAAGCCCAAAGCGAGCTTTTTACTGACGTTAAGATTGTCCAACCATTTAGCGCTCATAGCCTGTGTGCCTCGATTTTTCGTAATGCACAGGAATCGGCGCGCAACTCGCTAACTTGATGGCTAACGTGATCGATATAACTGATCAATTGATAGGTATGACGTGCACGCCTTTGTTTACAGGCCCCGAGCAAGTATTAAGTTTTATTTAACTTATCAGGACGAACCTTTTTCAGATGACCGGTAGCCCTGCAAATCTCTCCCGCACGATTATATGATTAATGACATAAAGTACGGATAATGCCGACGGCCTTTCAAAGCGCCGGTGTTTTTGAGCAAAGGCCGTTATTACGAAACGAGAGTGTAAAGTTTGAAAGATCTGACTCATGAAGAGCTGGAGACTGAAGTCGCGCGCTTGCGCAGGGTCATTGAGGACGCAGGTCTTGAGTCGACGCCCGAAGGCATGCTCAAGAACCTTGCAGGCAAGACCGCCGAACATACTCAGGAACGTTATCGACTGGCCGCCAAAGCGACCAGCGATGCCATCTGGGACTGGGATCTGCAAGCCAATCAGGTGCTATGGAATGACGCGCTTGAAGACGCGTACGGGCACCCGCTCGCCTCGGTGGACGTGACGGGAGAATGGTGGCTTTCCCAGATCCATCCGGATGAACGTGCACACGTCTACGCGTCGATTCATCAAGTCATCGACGGCACCGATACCGCGTGGTCGCACGAGTACCGCTTCCGCCGCAACGACGGCACTTACGCCGATGTCCTTGATCGGGGCCATGTCCTGCGCAATACCGAAGGCCAAGCGGTTCGCATGATCGGCGCGATGCTGGATATGTCGGGAATGCGCAAGGCCGAGACCGCACTGCGTCAGAGCGAACAACGCTTCAGAACCATTCTTGAGACCATCGAATCCGCGTTCGCCATTGTGGAAGTGAAGTTCGATGACGATGACCGACCGATCGATTACCGTTTCGTGGAAGCCAACCCGGCATTCGAGCGCCAGGCAGGCGTCAACCTGCGCGGGAAATGGGTCACCGAGTTTGCGCCGGACCTGGAGCGCTTCTGGTTCGAGACGTATGGACACGTTGCCAAGACCGGAGAGCCCGCGACCTTCGAGAACTACGCCGAAGCGTTCAAGCGCTGGTTCGATGTGCGTGCGGTCAGCGTCGGAGATCCCGCCGACAGACAGATCGCGATCATCTTCAGCGATGTCACCGAGCGGCGAAATGCTCAGGACCGTCTGCGCATCAGCGAAGCCGTCGCGCGACAGAACGTCGAGCGTGTGCAGCTTGCCCTGGCGGCAGGCGCGATCATAGGCACCTGGCACTGGGACGTGCCAGGAGACAGCCTGACCATTGATGAAGCCTTCTCGCGTGCGTTCGGCCTTGACCCCGCGCTTGGGCATGAAGGTCTCACAATGGAGCAGGTGATCGGCTCGGTGCACCCCGAAGACCGAGCCAGGCTGAAGGCCGCCATCGACGAGGCCATCAAGACAGGCGGCGCCTACGCTCACCAGTACCGTGTACGCCGCGCCGACGGAAAGTATTACTGGATCGAAGCGAACGGACGCGTGGATCTCGCCGAAGACGGCACTGCGCTAAGCCTGCCCGGGGTCGTCATTGACGTCGAGGGACGACGCTCCGTGGAAGCCGAACGCGATCGCGCGACCGCCGCCTTGCGCGCACTCAATGAAACCCTGGAGCAGCGTGTAGCAGAACGAACGGTCGAGCTGATGCAGGCCGAAGAGAAACTGCGCCAGTCACAGAAAATGGAAGCCGTCGGGCAATTGACCGGCGGCCTGGCCCACGACTTCAACAATTTGCTGGCGGGTATTTCGGGCGCTCTTGAGCTGATCGCACTGAGAACATCGCAAGGCCGGTGGCAGGAAACCGAAAAGTACATCCTGACGGCGCAAGGCGCCGCCCGGCGTGCCGCCTCGCTGACTCACCGCCTGCTCGCATTTTCCCGCAGGCAGACCCTGGACCCGCGCCCCACCGATGTGAATATGCTGATGGAAGGCATGGGCGAGCTGATCCAGCGTACGGTGGGGCCCAGCATTACCGTCGAGACAGTGGGTGCAGTCGATGTCTGGCCGACGCTGGTCGATGCCAGCCAGCTTGAAAACGCTCTCCTGAACCTCTGTATCAATGCCCGCGATGCCATGCCGAACGGCGGACGCATCACCATCGAGACCGCCAATGTGTGGATGGATCCTGACACGGCCCGGACTCATGAGATGCCGGAAGGAGACTACCTGTCGCTGACCGTGACAGACACCGGCACCGGCATGCCGCCGGACATCATCGCCAAGGCATTCGACCCCTTCTTCACCACCAAACCCATCGGTCAAGGCACCGGCCTGGGACTGTCCATGATTTACGGGTTCGCCAGACAGTCCGGTGGTCAGGCGCGCATATGCTCGGCCGTCGGGCTGGGAACGTCGATATGCATCTACCTGCCCCGCTACCACGGTAGCGCGGACAAGCAGGCTCATGAGATCGACAACACGTCCGCAGCGCCGACACAGTCCGGCGAAACCATTCTGATCGTGGACGATGAGCCGAGCGTGCGCATGTTGCTGATGGATGTGCTGGGCGGTCTCGACTACAGCCTGATCGAGGCGGGAGACAGTATCGCTGGCTTGAAAGTACTGCGGTCCGATGTGCACATCGACCTGCTCATTACCGATGTCGGTCTGCCCGGCGGCATGAACGGGCGGCAGATGGCCGACGCGGGACGTGAAGTAAGGCCGGACCTGAAAACCCTGTTCATCACGGGCTATGCCGAAAACGCAGTCATTGGCGGAGGCCGTCTGGGGCCAGGAATGGAAGTGCTCACCAAGCCTTTTTCCATCGATACGCTGGCAGCCAGAGTGCGCGAACTGATCGACACGTAAAACGCATTCAGGATATTCGGCATCGTGGACTGGCTCGTTCCGCCCTGTGCCGGACGCCTGGGAGACCGGGTCGCCGAACAAGCATCATTCAGGGCACTCTGCGATAACCCAGCAGTCTGCTCCTTACACCCTATTGCACAGCGGAGCCCTCATGATCACTGTTCACCACCTCAATAACTCGCGCTCGCAACGCATTCTCTGGCTGCTGGAAGAGCTGGGCCTGCCCTACGAGATCAAGCGTTACGAGCGCGATGCCAAGACCAACCTGGCGCCACCCGAGCTCAAGGAAATTCATCCGCTGGGCAAGTCGCCGGTGATTCAGGACGGCCCTCATGTGGTGATCGAGTCCGCCGCCATCATCGACTACCTGATCCGTCGTCACGGCGAAGGCCGTCTGCAACCGGACCCTGCCGGTGCGACTTATGACGAGTACGTGCAGTGGCTGCACTTCGCCGAAGGCTCGGCGATGCTGCCGCTCATGCTTGATCTGTACGTCGGACGCCTGGGCGATGCAGGCGCACCGCTGCATCCGCGTATCGAATCGGAAGTCGCCAACTACCTCGGTTATCTGAACGACACGCTGGGCCTGACGCCTTATCTGGTGGGCGAAGCGCTGACCGGTGCCGACATTCAGATGAGCTTCATCGGCGAACTCGCCAAGGCGCGTGGCAAGCTGCAGCCTTATCCGAACCTAGCGGCATGGGTCGAGAAATTCCAAGCCAGACCGGCCTATCGCGCGGCGCTGGAAAAAGGCGGCGAGTATTCGTTCGCAAAATAAGGGGGCGAGCCAGCCAGGCGTCCTGTGACGCCTGGTGACTGTTCAGCAGGTCTCAGCGGTTGTTGCGCAGGATGGAAAAATTCAGCGCAGCCGCCACGCAGAGCCAGACCAGATAGGGAAACAGCATCAGTCCGGTGATCACATCAAGACGCAACGCCATCACCAACATGGCCGCTACAACGAGCCAAAGCAGCGTAATGATCACCATCCCGGCCAACAACTTGTGCGCGCCGAAGAACACCGGCGTCCAGAGCGTGTTCAACGCGATCTGCGCAGCCCACAGTGCCAACACTTCCTGGCTTCCAGGGATCAGGCTCAGGCGATAACCGGCCCAGGCCAGCAGCAGGTAGATGGTTGTCCAGGCCACCGGGAACAGCCAGTTCGGCGGCGTGAAACTCGGCTTGGTCAGCGACTCGTACCATTGCCCGGGCTTGAAGATGATGCCGGTGCTCGCGGCCGCCGCGCAGGCGAGAAGAAAAATGAAGAAGGTCATCGTCGGTCCTTGAGAGGGAAAGTGGTCTGGCGCTTACCCCTTCAATGACTCGCTAGCGGTGTCAGAAATTCAATATGTCGGTGAGGTTGTTTCACGCAACAGAGATCTGACCGTGGGAGGCGCCACTACGTCTTCGACTTAGCGCTGTCGCGCAGCAAACACCGGGCGTCGTGGGAGCGGACTTGTCCGCGAATGCAGTGTTTCAGCCACCGCACATGCGTCGGATGTACCGGCCTTTTCGCGGACAAACGGAACGCCGCCCGGTCCGCTCCCACAAAATCCAGTTTCTTCAGTGACTTATGGGTTATTTGATAAGAGGCGGCCCAGTGTTTGCTGCAAGACAGCGCTGTGTCAGAGACACAGGGGCATCTCCCACAATAGTTTTCCAATCAAAAATTCATGCACCAGGCGATAACCCGCGACTCGAAACTGGCACTCAATGACTGATCATCCAAGGCCGCCCCGCTGGTTTGCCTTTCAGCGCATGTGGATTCGCCTTGGTCGGGACCGGTCGGGTCGTAGGGCCGCAGCAACTGCAACCGCTCGGGTGGCCACGGCTTTCCTTGTATTGATCGAGCGTTTTCGGTTCATGGGCGCTGCGCTCGTTGCGGGCGATGGCGTTGCGGGTGTTGCCTGCCATGGTGCTCAGGCCCGGCGCCGAAAGGATCACGCGCATGCTGGACGCGCCACACTCGGGACACTCACAGGGCAGCGCGCTTTCGGCCATGGGTCGCAGTGACGTGAAGTCGCCGCAGTGGGGGCAGTCGTATTCGTACATGGGCATGCTGCATTCCTCGAAATTGAGATCGACACAGTGCGGACGGACACCGCTCGTCTTTCACGAGCGGTGCGCACCGTGGAACCTACTTGTCCTGAGCAATCGGCAAATCGACAGTGCCATCGATGAACTTGGTCGGGCCGTTGGCGTTCGGGTTGATATCGAACTTGAAAATCTCGGTCGGCAGCCACAGCGTCGCGCAGGCGTTTGGCACGTCCACCACGCCACTGATATGGCCCTGAACCGGCGCCGAACCCAACAGCGAATAACCTTGCGCAGGTGAATAGCCGAACTTGGTCATGTAATTGATCGCGTTCAGGCACGCCTGCCGGTAGGCGACGTTCACGTCCAGGTAATGCTGCTGCCCCGCTTCGTCGACCGAGATGCCTTCGAAGATCAGGTAATTGTTGTAATTGGGCACGATGGGGCTGGGTTTGAAGACCGGGTTCTTGATCCCGTACTTGGCCATGCCGCCCTTGATCAGTTCGACCCGCATGTGCACCCAACCGGCCATTTCGATGGCGCCGCAGAAGGTGATTTCGCCGTCGCCCTGGCTGAAGTGCAAGTCACCCACCGACAGACCCGCGCCGTCGACATAGACCGGGAAGAACACTTTCGAACCCCGGGACAGGTCCTTGATATCGCAGTTGCCGCCATGCTCACGAGGCGGCACGGTGCGTGCGCCGGTCGCGGCAGCCATGTCACGGGCCGGCCCCTTCAGCTTGCCCAGATGAGCAGTCGCGGCAAACGGCGGGCAGGCCAGCACCGGAATGCGATCAGGGTCGGTGTCGATCAGTTCCTGCTCGCGGCGATTCCACTCGGCAAGCATCTTGTGGTCAGGCAGACAGCCAATCAGACCGGGGTGGATCAACCCGGCAAACTCGACACCGGGGATGTGCCGCGAGCTGGCCATCATGCCCTTGAAATCCCAGATGGATTTCTGCGCCAACGGGAAGTGTTCGGTCAGAAAGCCGCCACCGTTCTGTTTGGAAAAAAAGCCGTTGAAACCCCACTGCGAATCCGCGCGGGCACCAATATCCAGCAGGTCCACCACCAGCAGGTCGCCGGGTTCGGCGCCATGCACGCCTACGGGGCCGGACAGGTAGTGCACGGTGGTCAGGTCCACGTCGCGCACGTCGCTGGCATCGTCATCGTTCTTGATCGCACCAGCGGTCCAGTCGTAGGTTTCGAGAATGAAGTCGTCACCCGGCTTGACCCAGCAGGCCATCGGAATGTCCGGGTGCCAGCGGTTGTGAATCTGCTCGTTCTCGGTGACAGGCTGGTTCAGGTCGACTTTGATCAGGGTTTCGGTCATGGCGGTTCTCCTGCGGTCTCGGTTCAATTCGATCGTTAGGTAAAGTCACTGCAGTTAAAAAGAGGGCACACGGTTCAAGGGCTACACCGACAGGTAGCGACTGATCGTCGCTTCGTCGATATTGGCGCGGGCTTCCTCGACCACGAAGCGGCCCTTCTCGATCACCAGGAACCGGTCGGCGATTTCCAGGGTGAACGACAGCACCTGCTCGGAGACCACGATGGTCAGGTTGCGCAGGCTGCGGATTTCCTTGAGGGTGCGGGCGATGTCCTTGATGATCGACGGCTGGATGCCTTCAGTCGGCTCGTCGAGCAATAGCACCTTGGGGTTGGTCGCCAACGCACGGGCGATTGCCAGTTGCTGTTGCTGCCCGCCGGACAGGTTGCCGCCACGACGTCCGCGCATATCGAACAGCACCGGGAACAGTGCGTACAGGTCCTCCGGCACCTTGCCGTTGGCTGACGCGGGCAATCCGGTCTGGATGTTTTCCAGCACGCTCATCGACGGAAAGATCATGCGACCCTGCGGCACATAGGCCATGCCGTGTCCGACCCGCGAATGGGTTTCCATCGCCGACACGTCTACGCCATCCACCTGCACCTGCCCGCCCCATTGCGGCAAGATGCCCATCAGGCTCTTGAACAGCGTGGTCTTGCCCATGCCGTTGCGGCCCATGACCGCGACGATTTCCTGTTTCTCGACGTTGAGGTTCAGGTCATGAAGAATCTGGCTCTGGCCATAGCCACAGCTCAGTTGTTGAATCGTGAACATGCGGTGCTCCTCAATGGCCCAGGTAGACTTCGATGACTTTCGGGTTCTTCTGCACCGACTCCATGCTGCCTTCGGCCAGCACCTTGCCCTGATGCAGCACCGTGACCTTGTGGGCGATGCTCTTGACGAATTCCATGTCGTGCTCGATCACCAGCACCGAGCGGCCCTGGCTGATGCGATTCAACAGATCGGCGGTCTGCGCACGTTCACTGACGCTCATGCCGGCGACGGGCTCGTCGAGCATCAGCAGTTCCGGGTCCTGCATCAGCAACATGCCGATTTCCAGCCACTGCTTCTGGCCGTGGGACAGAAGCCCGGCCTGCTGTTGCAGCAGGTCGCCGAGAAAAATGTCGGCGGCCACCTGTCGGACCCGCTCCAGCACTTCACTTGAGCGCCTGAAGAACAGCGCGCCGAACACACTGCGGCCGGCCGGAAAGGACATTTCCAGGTTCTCGAACACGCTGAGGTTGTCGTAGATCGACGGGGTCTGGAATTTGCGCCCCACGCCTGCACGGACGATGTCGTACTCGTTCATCCGGGTCAGTTCACGGTCCTTGAACTGGATGCTGCCGCCCGTTGCGCGGGTCTTGCCGCAGATCAGGTCGAGGACCGTGGTCTTGCCCGCACCGTTGGGGCCGATCACCACGCGCACCTCGTTGCGGTCGATGTACAGGTTGAGATCATCGACCGCCTTGAAGCCGTCGAATGACACGGTCAGACCTTCGATGGCCAGCACCGGCTTGTTCATCTGGAAGCCTGTCGGGCTGCTCATGGCTGGGTCTCCAACGGGCGGGCGGGTTGTTTTTCAGTGGTCGAAGGTGTGGACGCCTTGCTGACTGGCGCAGGTCTGGACCCGAATCTGCCCAGCCATTTGCGACCGTGGCTTTCCCAAAGACCCGTCAGGCCATTGGGGAAGTACATGACCACCGCGATGAACAGGCCGCCCATGAGGTACAGCCACAGCTCAGGAAAGGATTCGGAGAAGTAGGTCTTGCCGTAATTCACCAGCAACGAGCCGTACACCGCGCCCAGCAGCGACATGCGCCCGCCGACGGCGGCAAAGATGACCATCTCGATGGACGGCACGATGCCGACGAACGAAGGCGACATGAAGCCCACCTGCAACGCGAACATCGCCCCGCCGATTGCGGAGAACCCGGCCGCCACGCAGTAGACGAAGACCTTGAACGCCGCCACGTCGTAGCCCGAGAAGCGCACCCGTTCTTCCTTGTCGCGCATGGCCATCAGCAGTCGACCGAGCTTGGAATAGAGGATGAATTTGCCAATCAGAATGCAGCCGAGCAGCAGCGCGGCATTGATGAAGTACAGCGCCAGCTTCGCGCCGTCACCACGGATGTCCCAACCCAACAGCGTCTTGAGGTCGGTAATGCCGTTCACCCCGCCGGTCAGGCCCTGCTGACCGATGATCAGCACGGTCAGGATCAGCGCGATGGCCTGGGTCACGATGGAGAAATACACATCGCCCACCCGCCGCCGAAACAACGCGGCGCCGATGATCAGCGCGAGGATGACCGGCACCAGCACCACCGCGATCACGGTGAAGGTGAAGCTGTGAAACGGCACCCACAGCCACGGCAGTTCGGTGATCTGGTTCCAGTCCATGAAATCCGGAATGCCGGGAGTGGACTGGATTTTGGTGCTCTCGGGGTCCGACGCTTCCAGCTTCAGAAACATGGCCATGCAGTAGCCGCCCAGCCCGAAAAACACCCCCTGCCCCAGGCTGAGAATGCCGCCGTAGCCCCAGCACAGGACCAGTCCGACCGCGACGAAGGCGTAGGTCAGGTACTTGCCGACCATGTTCAGGCGAAAGGCATCCAGGGTCAGCGGAAACACCACCAGAATCAGGGCAGCGAGGATCAGCAGGCCGATCACACCCTGACGGCCACCGAGCATTTTGTTGAGCGCGTTCATCGTTCGGCCTCTATTTGCGGACTTTGCTGGAAAACAAGCCTTGCGGGCGCATCAGCAGGATCAGGATCACGGCCGACAACGTCAGCACTTTGGCCATCGAGCCACTCATGAAGAACTCGGAAATCGACTGCGCCTGGGCAATCGCGAACGCCGAAGCGATGGTGCCGAACAGGCTCTGTGCGCCGCCAAAGACCACCACCAGAAAGGTGTCGACGATGTACAGCGAACCGGCTGTGGGCCCTGTGGAGCCGATGGTGGTGAACGCCGCACCGGCAACACCGGCCACCCCACAGCCCAGCGCGAAAGTCATGCGGTCGACCTGACGGGTGTTGATGCCGACGGCGCGGCTCATGATGCGGTTCTGCACCGTGGCGCGAACGTGCAGGCCCCAGCGGGTGCGGTAGAGCATCAGGAAAATGCCACCGGTCATCAGGATGCTGAGGCCCATGACGAACAGGCCGTTGCGCGGAATTTCGATGGCATCGGTCAGGTTCACGGCGCCCATCAGCCATTCCGGCGGCGTGGCGCTGACTTCACGCGCACCGAAGATCGAGCGAAACGCCTGCTGCATGACCAGCGACAGACCCCAGGTCGCCAGCAGGGTGTCGAGTGGCCGATGGTAGAGACGGCTGATCATCACCCGCTCCACCACCCAGCCAATCGATCCGGCCACCACGAACGACAGCGCGATGGCGAAAAAAAAGTAGTACGGCTGCATCCACGGCAGATAGGTCTGCACCAGCGTCGACAGCACGTACGTGGTGTAGGCGCCGATGGTGAGAAACTCACCGTGGGCCATGTTGATCACGCCCATCTGGCCAAAAATGATCGCCAGCCCCAAGGCCATCAACAGCAGTACGCAAAACACGGACAGACCGTTGAACCCCTGCATGGCCGCGATGGCACCAAATTCCGATAGCCATTCCATGATGGTGGTCTCCAAGGGTGAATGACGGGGGTCACGAGGCTGTCGGCTTGACGCTGCAGACAGCCCCGCTCCGGTACACAGCGCTCAGGCAGCCGCTGTTATTGGTAACCCTTGGGGAAAGGATTGGGCTCGATCAGGTCCGACTCGTAGATCACCTTGAACTGGCCGTCAGCCTGGACTTCGCCGATGCGGGTCTTGCTCCACAGGTGATGGTTCTCGTGAACCTTGACGTAACCTTCCGGTGCGGTTTTCAGCTCGATGCCTGGCGAAGCTGCAACCACCTTGTCGACGTCGAAACTGCCGGCTTTCTCGACGGCGGCCTTCCACAACCAGGGTCCGAGATAGGCAGCCTGGGTCACGTCACCCATCACCGAGTCCTTGCCGTACTTGGCCTTGAACGCTTCCACGAAGGCTTTGTTGTTCGGGTTGTCGAGGCTCTGGAAGTACTTCATAGAGGCATAGAAGCCCTGCATGTTTTCACCGCCGATGCCCAGCAGTTCATCCTCGGTCACCGACAGGGTCAGCAGGTTCTGTTTGGCCGAGGTCACGCCTGCGGCCTTGAGCTGTTTGTAGAACGCCACGTTGGAGCCGCCCACGACAGCGGCGAACACCACGTCGGGCTTCTTCAACTTGACCTTGTTGATCAGCGAACCGAACTGGGTGTTGCCCAGCGGGTAATAGTCTTCGCCGACCACCGTGCCGTGCAGGACATTCTCGATGTGCTTGCGGGCGATCTTCATGGAGGTGCGCGGCCAGATGTAATCCGAGCCGATCAGGTAGAAGGTCTTGGCGCCCTTCTCCTTGGCGATCCAGTCGAGGCTGGCGAGGATCTGCTGGGTGGCTTCCTGGCCGGTGTAAATCACGTTTTTCGACTGTTCCAGCCCTTCGTAGAAGGTCGGGTAGTACAACAGGCCGTTTTCCTTCTCGAACACCGGCAACACGGCCTTGCGTGAGGCCGAGGTCCAGCAGCCGAACACGGCCGCCACCTTGTCGCCGACCAGGAGCTTCTTGGCTTTTTCGGCGAAGGTCGGCCAGTCCGACGCACCGTCTTCCTGAACGATCTTGATCTGCCGCCCGAGAATGCCGCCCGACGCGTTGATCTGGTCGATGGCCAGCCGCTCGGCCTGGATCGAGCCGGTCTCGGAGATCGCCATAGTGCCAGTGGCCGAGTGCAACTGGCCGACGGTCACTTCGGTGGCCGTCACGGCAAGTCCGGTGGTATTGGCTTCATCGGCCAGGGTCGCCTGGCTGAACACACTGGCGGCAATCAGCGAGAGCGCTGCCGCACCCAACGCCAGGCGTCGGGGAAAAAAGCGTATGGGGCCTGTCTGTCGTGAATCCATGTTCCCGCTCCTGTGCTGGTGAGTCGCGGCGAGACCGGTCAGAGCCGTCGCGAGTAGGAGCAAGAATGAGCGTGACGCCGAAAACGGGGTATACGCAGCATGACGTATCGGCATACGTCATTTGACGTAGGGCGCATCGGCAGGATCAAGGGCATGATTGCGCCTGTGCGGAACGTCATCTGCTGACGGAGCGCTGGGTTCTGCTTCTGCCCGAAGGGCGTAGGAGCTCTCGGAGGTTACGACGGCAGCGATGGGCTGCGCAGCGGCCACTGATTACCGCTGACACAGCGCATGTGCAGGTTCTGCTGCCGATGCCTGGCAGATCGCCGAAACGCCGCCTAATGGCAAACATCCTGTAACCCACTGAAGAAACGCTATTTTTCTGTGGGAGGCACCACCATGTCTTCGACGTACCGCTGTCGCGCAGCGAACACCGGACCGTGGGAGCGGACTTGTCCGCGAATGCAGTATTTCAGCCACTGCATCTGCGTCGGATGTACCGGCCTTTTCGCGGACAAACGGAACGCCGCCCGGTCCGCTCCCACGAAATCCAGTTTCTTCAGCGGGTTACAGGTTGTTTGAATAAGAGGCGGCTTGCCGGCGATGCAGTCGACGCGGTGTATCAGGAAAATCACGTCATCGTTCATCGCCGGCAAGCCGCCTCCCACGGTCCAGTGTCTGCTGCGAGACCGCGCTGCGTCGAAGACATGGTGCGGCCTCACACGAATTTTGCTGCCAGACAGGCACAGAAGTTGCTGCCTCCCACCCACGTCGGCAACGTACAGGGATTTGCGTGAGTCATTAACCCTCAGGAATCCACTCAGTGCGCCCCTCTGGCTCTCAACGCATCATCAAAGTGCGCCGCGATTACAACCGGCTGGTCGCCGACGAGACCATGGAAGACTACGCCCTGCGTTTTACGCCGAAATCGTTTCGCAAATGGTCGGAATTCCGTATCGCCAACACCGCTGTCGGCGCCGTGTCGTTTCTGGCACTGGAGGCCATCGGTGGCGCGCTGGTGATGAGCTACGGCTTCACCAACACCCTGTGGGCGATCATTGCCATGGCGGTGGTGATTTTCCTGACCGGTCTGCCCATCAGCTATTACGCCGCGCGCTATGGCGTGGACATGGACCTGCTGACCCGCGGCGCAGGGTTCGGCTACATCGGCTCTACCATCACGTCACTGATCTACGCCAGCTTCACATTTCTGTTCTTCGCCCTGGAAGCGGCGATCATGGCGCTGGCGCTGGAGTTGTATTTCCACATTCCGCTGGCGCTGGCGTACGTGATCTGCTCGATCATCGTCATCCCGCTGGTGGCCTACGGCATCACCCTGATCAGCCGCTTGCAGATGTGGTCGCAACCCTTGTGGCTGACCCTGCTGATCGTGCCTTATGTGTTCGTGATCTGGAAAAACCCGGACGCGCTCGCGGACCTCACCTCGTTCGCCGGTCGCGAAGGTGAAGGCGGCACCTTCAACCTGCTGCTGTTTGGCGCAGCCTTCAGCGTCGCCCTTTCGCTGGTGACGCAGATCGGGGAGCAGGTCGACTACCTGCGTTTCCTGCCGGAGAAAACCCGTCGCAACCGCAAGCGCTGGTGGGCCGCGCTGTTGATGGCCGGCCCCGGCTGGGTGATCCCGGGAGGCCTTAAGATCATGGCCGGTGCCTTTCTGGCCTTTCTCGCCCTGCAACATCAGGTGCCCATCGAACGCGCGGCAGAGCCGACGCAGATGTACCTGGTGGCCTTCAACTACGTGTTTCTGTCACCGGAATGGGCGCTGGCGGCCATGGTGCTGTTCGTGATCATTTCCCAGATCAAGATCAACATGACCAACGCTTACGCCGGGTCGCTGGCCTGGTCGAACTTCTTCGCACGCGTCACCCACAGCCACCCCGGCCGGGTGATCTGGCTGGTGTTCAACGTCGCCATCGCGCTCATCCTCATGGAACTGGGCGTGTTCGACGCCATTGAAGAAGTGCTGGGCCTGTACGCCAACGTCGCCATCGCCTGGATCGGTGCGCTGGTGGCCGATCTGGTGATCAACAAACCACTGGGCCTGTCACCCAGGCACATCGAGTTCAAGCGTGCGCACCTGTACGACATCAATCCGGTGGGCGTCGGTGCGATGTTTATCGCGTCGCTGCTGTCCATCTGCGCTCACTTCGGCGCGCTGGGTGAACTGGCGAGAGCCGCGCCGCCACTGATTTCACTGACCACCGCGATGATCGCCGCGCCGCTGATCGCCTGGCTGACCAAGGGCCGCTACTACCTGGCGCGTGACAGCGACCCGCTGCTGCTCTTCCCGACGGGTCGGCAAGCGAGCCTGCAGTGTGGCGTCTGCAACAACGCTTTCGAATCTCCGGACATGGCCTGGTGCCCGGCCTACGGCTCGCCGATCTGCTCGTTGTGCTGCTCGTTGGACGCCCGCTGCGGAGATCAGTGCAAGACCCGTTCGCGACTGTCCATGCAGTTCGAAGACCTGATCGGCCGCCTGCTGCCTCGCCTGCCCCGCCGCTACCTGCACACCCGCCTCATGCAATACCTGGGTTTGCTGAGCGTGCTGGTGCTGGGTCTCTCCGGTGCGCTGGCGTTGATCTACAGCCAGGTGTCACACGGCCTCACCGACCAATCGCCACAGGCGCATCACACGCTGATGCTGGCGTTCCTCAAAGCCTTTCTGACCTGCTGCGTCTTCGCCGGTGTATTGGCCTGGTGGGTGGTGCTGACCCGGGAGAGCCGTCGCGTGGCGCTGGAAGAGTCCGAACGCCAGACCGCGTTGCTGATGCAGGAAATCGAAGCCCACCACAAGACCGATCAGGCCTTGCAGGAAGCCAAGGAGGCGTCGGAAGCGGCCAACGCGGCGAAGAGCCGCTACGTCACCGGCCTGTCCCACGAGCTGCGCACGCCGCTGAACAGCATTCTCGGCTTCACCCAGATTCTGCAACGCGATGCCGCCACGCCAAGCAAGCATCAGGACTCACTGGCGACCATCATGCGCAGCAGTTCGCACCTGCTGTCGTTGATCGACGGCCTGCTCGACGTGGCCAAGATCGAGGCTGGCAAACTGCGTCTGGAGCCTTCGGAAATCCTCTTTCGGGAATTCCTTGATGACCTGCAGAAAATGTTCACCGGCCCGGCACGGGACAAAGGCCTGACCCTGCGCATGGAGCTGGTCGGACGCATGCCGGATGTGGTGCGCGGCGATGAAAAGCGCGTGCGCCAGATCCTGATCAACCTGCTGGGCAACGCAATCAACTTCACCGACAGCGGCGAGGTCTGCCTGCGGGTCAGCTATCGTCTGGAGACCGCGATTTTCGACATCATCGACACCGGCATCGGCATTGCCCCGGAACAGCTGGAACGGATCTTTCAGCCTTTCGAGCGCGGCGGACTGGTGCGTCAGGACAACGGCGTCGGCCTGGGCCTCACCATCACCCGCATGCTCACCGCCTTGATGGGCGGCGCGCTGTCGGTCACCAGCCAGCCGGATGAGGGCACACGCTTTCAGGTGCGGCTGTTCCTCTCTGAAGTCCGCGTGCCCAAGGCAGTCGTCGCCGTGGACCATGACCTCATTGGCTACGAAGGGCCACGGCGGCTGATTCTGGTGGTGGACGATCACATCGAACACCGAAAGGTCATCAGCGGCATGCTCGCGCCTCTCGGTTTTGACGTCGCGCAGGCGGCCAACGGGCAGGAGGCGATCAGACAGGTTTCGCTGCTGCACCCTGACCTGATCCTGATGGACCTCTCCATGCCCGACATGGACGGCTGGGCCGCCAGCCGTCTGATCCGTCGCAACGCCCTGTCCCAGGCGCCGATCATTGTGCTGTCGGCCAACGCCAGCGGGTTCGCCGACGACAAGGAGCGCAACCTGCAGGTGTGCAACGACTACCTGCCCAAACCTGTGCACCTGCAACGACTGCTGGACCGCTTGCAACATCATCTGCAACTGACCTGGCTGCGTCGCGCGCACAACGCTCCGACACCTGCGCCCTCTCCCCGCGTACTGCCATCGCGGATGGACCTCGAAGAACTTTATGAATTGTGTGGCCTGGGCTACGTCCGGGGCATTCAGCAAAAACTCGATGCAATCGAGCGTGATGGCGCAGGCAGTAGCGGCTTCGTCGCCGAGTTGCGCACCCTGGCTTCAGGCTTTCGCCTGGATGAACTCAGCCACCAATTGAAAGAGGCGCTCCATGGACGCAATGACCCGAGCCGCTGAAAACGGCATCATCCTCATCGTCGACGACGTGCCCGACAACCTGGCACTGCTCTCCGATGCGCTGGACGAAGCGGGCTACATGGTGCTGGTCGCGCTGGACGGCCACAGCGCGCTGACCCGCATCCAGCGCCGCCGACCCGATCTGATCCTGCTCGACGCCATGATGCCCGGCATGAACGGGTTCGAGACCTGCCGCCAGATCAAGGCCCAACCTGACACGGCCAACATCCCGGTGCTGTTCATGACCGCCCTCACCGACAGCGAACATGTGGTGCAAGGCTTCGAAGCAGGCGCCATCGACTACGTGACCAAACCCATACAGTGCACTGAAGTCCTGGCACGCGTCGCCTCTCACCTGCGCACCGCACGCATCCTGCAATCGGCCCGCAACGCCTCGCAACCCGCCAGCTTCGACGACAAACCCGCCTACGGAAAACTTTCAAGCCGCTTCCAACTGACCGACCGCGAAATCGAAGTCCTGCGCTGGGTATCGTGCGGCAAGACCAACAAGGACATCGCCGACATCCTGCAACTGAGTCCACGGACGGTGAACAAGCATCTGGAGCATATTTACATCAAGCTGGGGGTCGAGACGCGGACGGCCGCGACGTCGGTGGCGTTGGGGGTGATGGCGGGCGGGGTTTAGGGTGAACCATCCTATTCCAGAGCGATTGCGGCTAAAGCGCCAACGCTCAGGACGCTTTTGAATAACGAAGTTGGTTCAGCGTTGCAGACACAATCCAACAAATAGCGCACCGTGTTGCACACAACTCCAACGCACATCGCCCAACCTTCCTGTCTGGACTTCACATGACACCCAACGCAGAACACTACAACCCCTCCACCGAATACGCCGACAAGCTGATTTCACGCATCGGCCAGACACCGTCGTGGATCGCCAAACGTATCGGGGTCACTGACAAGCGCATCAAGTACATCCTGGAAGGCGAAAGAACCGTCAAGGGTGAAACCACTCCGATTCAGATGACGTACACAGAGCAGTTTGCCCTGGAGTGCCTCGCTGCAGAGGCCAGGGCGCTGAAGAAATAGGTTTGCATGCGCGGTTGCTCTCTTCTTGCCGCCCGCCTTTCAGGGACTGGACTTGATCCAGCCCCGGACGCTATTCCATCCATCAGTCTGTTGCGTGTGTGGATGTGTAGATCACCCTGCCCGGTACGCTCGAACCGGTATCCAATTACCATGCTGCCCCCTGATACACCGCGCTTGAAATCACTGCAAAGGCCATGAAAAGCGACGTTGTGCCTCACGGAATCGCGATATTCTCGAAGGACTGTAAACCCTCCTGTGTGTTCGGGCGTATACCCAGCACTTCACCTGAAACGCGCTGCAAGACTGAATGGTCGGCCTCGATGGACGTTCCCGTACGACGATCCAGGGCTGACGTTTCCAGTGGCGGACTGAAGAGTAAAGCCTGGCGATAGCGACGAACCTCAGTGCCGACGGGATAGTGAACAGGGCCGAAGTCAGCCTCGCGATTCAATACGCCGTCCCATCCGAGCACATCACCATAAGGCCTGTTCAGCCGCATGCTCAGCCAGCGCAGTTCCATCCCCAGCATGGAGGTAGAGGTATCCTCGGCTCTTGCCTCCCAGCCATCGTTCTCCGTGGAAAACACCTTCACGGGTCCCGTCCAGACAATGCCGCCCAGCGTGCTGCCTGGCGCCAGCGTGCAACCGTACAAGCGCCACTCGGAAAAGTTGAAAGGGGCTCCGAACGGGAAGCGGAATTCAACTTCGCCCGGCGCACACTTCCAGCCTTGCAGGTCGTTGGCCGCTATTGTCTCGACCGTCGCCGAACCTTGGTCTTGCCACAGTTCCAGGCGACGTACACCTAGCCCCATGACGTTGCCTGGCGTACGGTCGAAGTCCGCCTGTTTGAGGCTCCGCAAACCATAGGGCACAGGATTGCCACTCAAGTCGTTGAACGGCTCCAGATACTCCAGCCGGACCCGCGTACCCGCTGGCAGCACGAGGTCGCCCAACACCGCCTCATGTTCAAGCCGCGGATTATGTGCACGCCAGTCACGCCACTCAGTAACCTCGCTCCAGACGTAGGGCACGCTGGCAAGCGTCAGGAACAAAATCATCAAACCAAAACGCCAACGCCGCGCCAGCATGTAGCGCCTGCAACGCGGAATGAAAAAGGCCAGCAGGCAGGCAATCAATAACCCGAGCAAGACTTGAGAGAAGATGAAAATCAGGAAACCGACCATCATGGCCAGAGGGTTGATTGGGATCATGGATACTCTGGTAAACCTCGAGACAGGTGGGCAGACTCAGTCATGCAACGGTATTTCACATGTGGGGCGACGCGAAATCGAAGGTTTGACGGAGGGCCAGCTTGTTGAATGAATGCTCGATTCAACCCTCAAGAGTGGGGGTCGAGCCAGAGGTTCTCCGAAAGCTTGCCCCATCCGATCGCAACGAACTGTATCGAAGAACTTAACGACCAAGCTCCATGATATGGGTGGCACCCTCCTCATTCGCTCTCCTGAAACCACATTGCAAATAAAAGGCATCCCCGTCAGTTGTGTCGGTGGAAAGCCGCACGATACGAAAGTGTCCAGCGGCATGCTTAACAAGCCTTTCAACCAACACTCGTCCGACGTTTTGCCTCCTTGCTACGGGTGAAACATAGAGCCTTCGGAGCCTGCCCACGCCGTTCTGCATGTAAGGATCAACTGAAACGCCTCCAATGCCGATAAGGCAACCGTCCAGCGAGGCGGCCATGAGGCATTCGCCTGGCGCGTCAAAACGATTGGCGCCACTGCCCCACTCGACAATCAAGCGTGTCAGAAATCTGAAGCCCTCCTCGGCTGCCTGCATCTCCAACATGTGGATTTGCGACGGGAGTTGCGTGATCTGTTGAATCTCGAGCGGCTTCATTGATGGGGCCTCCGCCCTGGATCTCGTTGACAGGTTTCGGAGACCTCATTGTAATACCCACCGTTAAGGATGAAGCAAGGGACCTGCCATGACCTCCACACCCCCTTCCAACCAAAGCACTCTGCTCAGGGCGCTGATTTTCATACCGCTGGGTCTTTGCCTGCTTTTCATCGCCCTATGGCTGGGCCAGGACCGGCTTGGCTTTCTGGCCCAAGCGCAACGCGCCGAAGGTCATGTCAGCGCTCTGAACTCGGGCGGCAGCCACCCGCAAATCGAGTTCACCGACGCCACTGGAAGGGTGATCAGCTATCCCGAAAGCGGGCTTATATTCGGCTATGAGGCGGGAGATTCAGTGACCGTACGCTACCGCCCCGAAAATCCGTCCGGTACTGCAATCATTGAAGATCGCGGCGCGTTATGGGGCGCGACCCTGTTAACAGGGTTGTTCGCTATTGTATTCACCGCAGGCGGCGGCTATCACTCGGCTGCATGGATCCGCCGACGCAGCACGGCACGACCCTCATAGGCATTCAGATGAAATTACATGACCTATAAGTGTCGGCGGCGGGCGATACAGCAGTGTCGGCTACCGCGCCTGACAAACCAACTTATGGCACTGTGTACCCCGTTTCGGGCACGCATCAAACGCTGCATCACACCACTGAATGATCGAACATCGCAGACAGGCAACTATCCATGACGCAGAAAACCGACCAAGTATTTTATGACCGGGCTGATGCTCATATCAGTCTGGCAAACCAGCAGATCGACAAGCCCGAAGACCTCGGCAAGGTAAGCGCTTCGATGACCTTCGGCGCTACGCGATTCAATGCATGGGTGACTTCACGCAGCTTTAAATCCGGAACTGAAATGGCCGAAGCGCGGGAGGAAATCGTCAAGTACTTCTGTGAGCAGTATCGAATGATGCTTGAGGACAATCTTGACGAGCATATCCAGAATTTTGACCGCTACAAGGTCGACAGTAAGGACTGATGGACAGGGGCCGTAGCGAAGCGGCACTGCATGCCTTGCCGCAATCGGTCAGTGGCTGATATGCCTCAAGTGAGTGATGGCCAGAAAGATAACGGGGCCGTCAGATGACGTTGGCGCTCGATAGCAACCCAGTGCGTTCAAATGGTGAACCGCGACGGCAGCCAGCTCCCAGGCCATGGACTCATCTTCCAACTGGATGGCCTGTTCTGCACCAAAACACTCAGCGCCAGAGATGGCTTGCAGTTGCTTCAGCGGCAGGGCTTTTTCACGAAGTGCGGTGAGCACCGTTGGATTACTCCAGGCCCACAGCCAACTGCCGTGCCTGGGTGAAAAAGAGCCGATGTTGATGATCTGCCCTTCAACGGCCAGCCGGTCGTTTTCATCGAAAAACTGGACCGTAGCAGCCTCCTGATCCAGCCACCAGCGAGCCATGTTACCCAGCCCATAATCATGACTGAGCTGCTCCTGCTTGGCCATCAGGTCTGCCATGGCTGTCTCCAGCAGATGTTCAAACGTCTGCTCCAGCATCAGTTCTTCCTTGCCTATTCAGTGGACTTTTTCAGTGTAAGGCCTTGCTGTGGCTTTCGAAAAGCCAGGACTCTTTGCGTAGAGCACGCTCGGGGGCATCTCCGCCCTCTTGAGCTAGCCCTGATGGAATCCATGACGATCAGTAACCAATAAATTGTATTTGACAGGTTACATGCCTAGTCGTAACCTAAAAACTCAACTTTAATGGTTACACAGGAAGCCGTCATGACCTCTCCCAAATCGATCGCAGCAGCCGGACTCGCCGCGTCCCTGCTTGCTGGCGGTGCCCATTCCGCCGAATCGAGCCACTCGGTTCATTACCGCTACGAACAGGTTGGTAATGTGAAGGTGTTCTACCGTGAAGCAGGCAACCCCAGCGCGCCCACGGTTCTGTTGCTCCACGGCTTCGCGGGTTCATCGTTCATGTTCCGCGACCTGATTCCAGAACTGGCCGATCATTACCACGTGATTGCGCCGGATCTGCCAGCGTTTGGCTTCACCGAAGCGCCAGCGAAAAACGAGTACAGCTACACTTTCAGCCAACTGGCGAAGACCATCGGCCAGTTCACTGAACAGCTGAAGCTCGATAAATACGCATTGATGGTGCATGACTATGGCGCCCCGGTCGGCTGGCGTCTGGCTGTTGCTCACCCTGAGCGAGTGACCGCCATCATTTCCCAAAACGGCAACGCCTATGAGGAAGGACTGGGCGATAGTTGGGCGCCGATCCAGAAGTACTGGCACGAACCAACGCAAAAGAACCGGGAAGCCTTGCATGACTTCCCGACACCAGCATCGATCAAGTGGCAATACCTCGAAGGGGTCGCTGACAAGAGTTTAGTATCGCCGGACGGCTACACGCTGGAAGGACTCCAGATATCGAAGCCGGGTAATGCCGATATTCAGCTCGACCTGGTACTGGATTACGCCTCGAACGTTGCGATGTACCCGACCTTTCAGGATTACTTCCGCAAGTATCAGCCGCCTTTGCTGGCGGTCTGGGGAAAGAACGATCCGTTCTTCCTTCCCGCCGGAGCGGAGGCCTGGAAGCGTGATATTCCCAAGGCAGACATTCGCTTCTATGACACCGGACACTTCGCCCTTGAAACCCACGGCAAGGAAATCATTCCTGTGATTCGGGAGTTTCTGGACAAGAACGTTCGGTAATAGGGAAGCTATGGCAGGCAGCGCAATGCTGCCTGCACATCAGTGGCCAGCCACCACTTGACCGGACTGCCTGACACCTTGGGTGAAGCCATGCACTCGCGCTCGCGAGGTTATGACCAGACCACCCAGCAGCAACACCAACAGGACCCAGGGAAATGATCCTGCGCCCCATTGGTCGAGCAACACGCCACCCACTATTCCCCCGCCTGCAATAGCGCTGTTCCAGACGACCACATTCATCGACAGCGCAACGTCAGCGCCCTCCGCTGCCGAGTCGGCCAGAGCTGTTTGCAGCAGCGTCGCCGCGCCGCCAAACGTCAGGCCCCAGATGAAAACCCCTACGTAAATAGCCAAGGCAGAGCCCGGAAACAAACCGAAGAAAATCGACACTGCAGCGAAGGTCGCGAGACTGGCCAATACGGTCGTTCGCAGGTGACGATCAACCAGACGCCCCGTCACCCAGATGCCCAGCAGCGCAGCAATACCAAATACTAACAGCACCACATCGACGTCTTTTGCCAATCCGGCCTCGGAAACAAAAGGAGCGACGTAGGTGTAAAGAATGTTGTGCGCCAGCATCCAGGTGAAAACGACGCCCAGCACAGAGCGCACGCCCGGTGTGAAAAAGACCTGACGCAATGCCATTCGCTCAGAGGAAGACTGACCCGGATAGTCCGGCACCTTGATCAGCACCCAAGCGATCAAGACCAGCGTCATGCCTGACATCAACCCGAACGCCATGCGCCAGCCCATGAAGCCACCCAGCCAGGTTCCCAACGGCACCCCGAGCGACAACGCGATGGGTGTTCCCACCATCGCTATCGCCATGGCCCGGCCCTGCAATTGAGGCACCACCATGCGTCGTGCATAGCCCGCAATAAGGCTCCAGGCCAGGCCCGCAGAGGCGCCCGCGAAAAACCTTGCGACCAGCGTCAGCCAGTAGTTCGAGGACAGCGCCGTGACGGAATTGAATATCAGAAAGCCGAGAATCGGCAGCAGCAACACCGTTCTGCGACGCCAGCTTTGCGTGGCGATGGTCAGCGGTATCGCCGCCAGCAACGATCCGAGTGCGTAAACCGTCACCATCTGCCCCGCAAACGACGGCGAGACGCCCAACCCACTGCCGATCTCAGGCAGTAATCCGGCAGGCAAAGTCTCGGTCACGATGCAGATGAAACCTGTCATCGCCAAGGCCAGTAATGCTCCCAACGGAAGTTTTCCGCCCTGCTGCTCATCTGTCGCCATGTCATCCTCCGAGTAATATACTGATCGGTATAAATATAGGGAGAAGCATCCAGGTGGTCAACGACTTATGTATCAATTAGTATCTAAGTCCCTTTGGTGGAGATCCGACATGGCACAAATGGGCCGCCCGCGTACGTTCGACCGAGACGCGGCAATCACTCAGGCAATGCATTTATTCTGGGAACACGGCTACGACGCTACCTCCCTAAGCCAGCTCAAGGCGAGCATCGGTGGCGGCATCACCGCGCCCAGCTTTTACGCCGCGTTCGGCTCGAAACAGGCCTTGTTCACCGAGGTGATGGAGCGATACCTCACCACCCACGGTCGGGTTACCGACAGCCTGTTTGATCAGACTTTGCCACCCAGAGAAGCAATCGAATTCACCCTTCGCCGCTCCGCAAAAATGCAATGCGAGCCCGATCATCCAAAGGGGTGTCTGGTGTCGCTCGGCTTGATGAGCGCTTGCTCGGAAGAGAGCAAGACCATCTCCGCCCCCCTCGCACGGGCGAGAGACATGAACCGTGCAGCCTTGGTTGCCTGTGTCGAACGCGCTATCCAAGCGGGGGAATTGCCGAGAACAGTGATGCCGGAGACACTTGCTGCCGTGTTCGACAGTTTCATGCTGGGCTTGTCGACACTGGCGCGCGACGGTGTTTCGCATGACACGCTGGATGCTGCAGTCACTCAAATAATGGGGCTGTGGGATAGCCTGAGCGCCAATGCCCATGACCAATGATCAACAAGCGCTGGCCGTAAGTGTGCTAAATCCCGTTCCAGGGTTGTCTTCCGGTGTGTAGAAGTTGAAGGTGATGAATGTGCGGGAAGAGGCTGAGCGACGAATCGATTGGGACCTAAATGAAAAAAGCAGCATTGGCACTTTCATCGATCATGCTGGCAGCCTGCATGCCGTACAGCTCAGTGACCTCGCCAGATCCAGACATGCGTCTGGATGGAGATGAGCCTGAAGGTTATCCAAGGACGTTCGTTGTGCACTACAAAGGCAGTTGCTACCGGGCCACCGAGTCATGGTCCAGGGAAACAGAAGCAATCAGAGGTCATACTCTATGGATCAAGCGGCAGACTCGAGAGGATGTTACCTGTCCACAAGCCCCGCAGTAAAGGCTGACCTCACGCCCAAGAGCAGGCCGCGCTTATGAAGCGCACTGATGCCCTCGAACTCAACCTTTTGGTCTGTCCTCAACTTCATGTTCTGGTGTGTGATGTAATCGCGCCGAGACGGATGAAGCAACGCGCCGGAGTAAGGTCAATCTATGCCAAAGAAATCTCAAACTAAAGCAGCGACCGCTGCTGATATCGAGCACTCCATCCAGGCGCTGAACACGATGGCTGAACGCCTGTGGGGCGATGGCCGGGAGGCTGAGGCAAAAGCCCTGCTCGACGCCCTGGATGCTTTGAACCGAGCGCTCGATAGAATCAGGATCGGGGAAAGCCGCAGGGTGCTTCATTGATCCGCCAGCCTGCGTATATCCTGTACCAACGAGCGGCTGGCACTCAATCACAGCGTCAGAACCATTCCATGATTCGAGCGACACGAGCCTGATAATGCCCCGAACATCGATGCTCAAGGCAACGTAAATGATGAATCGTCATGCGACACGCAGCGTGTTGTTTTTCTTGCCCCTCTTCTTGCTGTGCGAACCCGTACAGGCATCAACGTGGCAAATTTGCAGGATGGAACTGCGCATCACCGACGTATTGAAAAAGCCCTATCCCGCATTACAGGCACAGGTTTTAAAAGCGCGCCCGACATCGCCCACCGTAGAGTGTCCGAAGGAAGGAACCAGCCTCACGTTTACGCCAGAAACGAAGGACTACCAGAACGATCTGCCGCGTCGAACGTGGCCCAAAAAAGGGCAGTCTGTGCGCGTCGACTACCGGTATCTGGATGGTGTGTGCAAAGGCGACGGTCAAAGCCATTCATGCCGCATCAAGCACTACCCAATGGTTGGGCCTTGAATATCAGGGGGAAGTATTGATCGTCTTTGATGCAAAGCCGTGGTGTACGGCCGGCCAAGTCATTTGTCCAACCCCGCAAGTGCCAGCGTCGCACTCGAAGACTAACGACGTGCGGTAGCTCATTGCGTTTCGATCAGCACATCCAGGAAAGCACGCACAGCCGGATTAGTGCGGCGACTCGCTGGCCATAAGGCCGTGATGTTGTGCCGGTCTATCGCAAAGTCGGACAGAATCGGGATTAACTCTTTGCGTTTCACCCAAGGAGCAGCCATAAAGCTGGCTGCCATTCCAATGCCTGCGCCGGCTGCAATTGCCACTATAACTGCTTCACTGGCATCAACGATCAATGACGATGAGGGCAATATCTCAATCTCCTTATCCCCGATTCGAATCGGCCAGCGAAACACTTGCCCCGTGCTTTGATAACGCAAACTTACCGTTTCGTGCGCCACCAGTTCATCCGGATGCCCAGGGGTTCCGCACCTCGCTAAATAATCTGGCGAGGCGTAGCAGGAGAGCTTGTATGGCGAGAGTCGGCGGGAAAGGAGGGATGAATCCGCAAGGTCACCGATACGGATCGCAAGATCAACCCCCTCCTCAACCAGGCCCACGAAGTGATCGCTCAGCCGCAAGTCAACTATCACCTTAGGGTGACGTTCGCGAAACTGTGTAATAGCCGGGACGATCATGTGCAAACCGATAGGGAGTGATGTCGCGATACATAGTGTTCCTGATGGTTCGGAACGTGCCGACTTTGCGACCTGTTCGATCTCCTCTGCATGACGCAGCAGCTGTAGCGCACGCTCATGCAGGTCTCGGCCTTCCGCTGTTAGCGTCAAGGAACGTGTCGTACGCGTGAAGAGAGATACGCCGAAATGACGCTCCAACCGCTGCACGCTTTTGCTTATCGCGGACGGAGAGACCGCTAACGAGCGAGCTGCGGCGGTGTAGCTACCTAGAGAACCAGCGCGGGCGAACGCGATTAAGCCTGTCAGGCTTTCGAGACCAATTTGTGCCTTCATGGCAACATTAAAGCGAATCAGAGCCCTATTATCAACCTCGCCGGATCATCATAACCTCTGTCATCCAAGTGATTCTCTGAACGAGATTATGATGATCGACATGATGAAAGCGGTGCAATTACACGAATTCGGCGGCCCCGAAGTCTTGCGCTATGAAGATGTTATTCGGCCCTCAGCGGGGCCCGGTGAAGTCTTGGTTCGCATAAACGCAGCAAGTCTCAACCCGCCAGATCTCTACCTGCGAGATGGCTTTCGGTCGCTGCCGCCTGAATGGCGGCCGGATCCAACCTTCCCGCTGATCCTCGGCACTGATATATCGGGCGTTGTTGCAGCGATTGGCAACGAGGTGTCCGGGCTAAGCGTGGGTGATGAAGTCTACGCAATGGTGCGTTTCCCGGCAGACCTGATGAAGGGCAGTGGCGCCTATGCTGAATACGTCCGCGTCGCCGTATCCGAACTGGCCTTGAAACCCGATGGTATAGATCATGTACAGGCAGCCGGTGCGCCAATGTCTCTGCTCACTGCCTGGCAGTTTTTGATTAACCCTGGTCATGACTCGCCGAACCCATTCCAATCGTTCCGACATACACCTGTCTCACTGGAAGGCAAAACGGTTTTGGTTAATGGCGCTGGAGGTGGGGTTGGGCACTTGGCAGTGCAAATTGCCAAATGGAAAGGCGCGCGCGTAATAGCAGTCGCCTCAGGGAAGCATGAAAGACTTGTTCGCGACCTGGGAGCCGATGAGTTCATCGACTACACCAACGTCGCGGCCGAAACAGTCGCAAGTGATGTTGATGTCGTCATTGACGCTGTCGGCGGCCGGAATATGGAACGCTTTCTGAGCGTTATCAAACAGGGAGGCTCGCTCTTCCTGGTCAACCCTCTAGGCTTCTCGGGACATGATCAAGCAGCTAATTCAGGGGTCACTGTTTCCTCGACACAGGTGCACTCCAATGGTGCCCAATTAGCAGAGGCCGGGCGCTTGCTCGACGACGGTAGCATTCGTGTCGTGATTGACAGCACATTCCCATTGGCCGAAGCCTCGGCTGCCCACCTGCGAGCGTCACTGGGCAGCATTCAGGGTAAGGTCGTGCTTGTCATCTGAGTAACCGATGCCCCGACCAAATACTCTCTGCAGGGTTGGGGCCGTCGCTGAAGGAACCACATGCTAATAATTACGGGTAACCTCTACGTCGCTCCAACTGATCTGTCCCAATTTCTGGCTGATTTTCATGTTCTTTCCCTCGCCACGCGGCAGCGTGAGGGAAATATCTCTTATGACGCGGGGATAGATGATCAGCGGGCCGGACGTTTGATCTTATTGGAACGTTGGACTGACCAACGCGCACTCAGCGCACACCTTGGTTCCGTCGATACTGCTCAGTTCATCAGAAAATGGCAGGGGCGGATGCACGGTGATATTAGAAAGTACGAGGTATTCAACGAGAGAGAGCTTATGCAAGCGTAAGAGAATCAGTACGTGGCAGGCGTGTTCTTGCATACGCTCGCAACACGATTGCAGTGCGGGTATTAACGTTAGTGTCCGGAGAAGTCATGCTCTCGAACCAAGCATTAAAGACGGTGGTGTTCACTTGAACACTCATGGATAACATCGCTTCTGTCGCTAAGATAGCGAGGTGCAACGACCTGAACGCCAGTTTGTTTGAGAACGAATAGGTGACGTGGCCGAACGGTTACGCAACCGTGTGCTATCCGATTGGGACTGAGTGTTTGCCTACTGAAATACAACACCTCTCATGACAAATCGGCTTCCATAATCCGAAGAAAAGGCCAGCGGGTTTGGTAACTCTTCGCCTTCTGATCGAACAGGTCGGGATGGGCATTGCCGGGATTGATCCTGAGAAGCCCCTGCCCCACATCGTCCAGACCAAAAGGTGCGTAAACGTCGCCCGTTTCGACATCCAGCCCGATACAGGTGCCTGCAATGAGGTAGCGATCAATACCGTCCCGGGTCGACTGGAGTTGAGGACAATCCCTGCCAAACCGCTGGTGATACCAAAGATGGACGCGTGCCTGATTCTTGATGTCGACATTGACGCCCAGATCATGAAAAAGACGTCTGGCAGAGGTGATGACCTCGTCTTCAGCCTCCCAGGACAGTTCGGTATCGAAGTAGAAAACGTCGTAGTCCTTTACCCCCCAGTCTGGCGGCAACTGCGCCTGATGATTCCAGACAGCCTGGAACAGACAGCCCGCAGTGAGCATGCACTGACTCAAGCCAAGTGAAGGCAAACGGGACATGATTTCCGAATTTACAGAATTGGTCATTGCTATTCTGACCAGTTCTTCGGCACTCAATATCGTATCCATCCGTGGTTCCTCGATACCGTCTGGGGCACTTGCCAGGCAAATGACGCTTGGGCTACCGAGCTTTGAGCAACGCCACTTCCATCGATACTACCCCATGATTGTTTCTGGGTGACGCATGCGGCCGCGGCTCCGTATGTCCCCTATCCGAACCTGAGTAGTCGAAAAAGTCGCGGACTTCCGCAAGGCGCGTCGCACATTCGACAGCCAGGAGGGCAAAAAACCCTCATGGCAAATTCCCACTCCTGTTCCAGAAAATCTCTCAGACTCAATCAGACCGGGCGTCCATACAACCAACCCCGCGATCACACCACGAACCGGTTCACCAACTGGTTCAGATTAACCGCCAACTTCGACATTTCACCGCATGCACTGGCCGTCTGGCTGGCACCTGCGGCGCTCTGGGTGGCGAGTTCGCGGATGCTGACCAGATTGCGGTCAACCTCGCGGGCAACATGGGACTGCTCTTCGGAGGCTGTTGCGATCATGAGGTTGCGCTCGTTAATCTGAACAATGGCCTTGGCAATCTGGTCCAGCGAAGTACTGGCTTCCTGAGCCACGCCCAGCGACTCGGTCGCCAAGTCCTTGCTTGTGTTCATTGCTTTCACCGCCAGATCGGAATCGGTCTGAATCGCCGCGATCATCTGCTCGATTTCCTGTGTCGAGACCTGCGTCCGATGGGCCAGCGCTCTCACTTCATCCGCTACCACCGCAAACCCGCGGCCCTGCTCGCCTGCACGGGCGGCTTCGATGGCGGCGTTCAACGCCAACAGGTTGGTCTGCTCGGCAATCGCTCGAATCACCTCGACCACTTTGGAGATGCTCTGGGCGCGATTCGACAGACCTTGAATCTGTTCGCTGGTGTTTTCAACGTTACCGTTCAGTTTTTGAATCGACTTCAACGTCTGGGCCACTCGGGCCGAACCTTCTTCGGTATAACCCTGGGTGCGCTTCGACTCTTCGGAAGCGGATTCGGCGTTACGAGCGACCTCGTCAACCGCCGCGCTCATTTCGGTGACTGCCGTTGCCGCCTGATTCACCTCGTCATTCTGGGCAACAAGACCACGACTGGATTCTTCGGTAACCGCTGTCATCTCTTCCGAGGCGGACGCCAACTGGTTGGACGAATCGGAGATCTGCATGATCGTGGTGCGAAGGTTTGTCTGCATCTGCGACAGCGCTTTCAACAGTCGCCCTGCCTCATCAGTCCCGCTGACCAGCACTTCCTTGGAGAGGTCACTGGCTGCGATGCGCTCTGCGACGGACAAGGCATCGTTGATGGGTGAAGTAATACTTCTCGTCAGCAGGAGTGCAAAACCAATCGTCAGGATAACGACAGCTGTGATGAGTCCTACAACAAGCCAGAACCCATTCTCATAAAGATCAGTGGCGGTTTGCCCGGCCTGAGCGGCGCCTTCGTTGTTGTAGTTGGTGAGGTCTTTGATCTGATCTTCCATCGCGTTCGTGAGCGGGCGAATGCCGGTACTGACCAACTTGACCGCTGCCGGGATATCACCCTGTTTCATCAAAGGTTCGAGAAGCTCCAATTGCTTGGAGTAGGCATCGGCACTGGTTTTTACCGGTGTATAAACCGACCGCTCCTTTTCGTCTGCAATGAGTGGCTCATAATTTGTCACCGCATCATTGAACGCCTTGCGGTAGCCAGGGAAGCTCTCGATGGTCTTTTGAATGGATTGAGGATCAGCAAGACCACGCTGGGTTTCAAGCCTCAGGCGAAGGACCGTAGCATTCATCAAGGCCGTCTGTCGGATACTGGCCATCCAGTTGAGTTCGACGTCTTTTTCAGCGTCCCTCAGCTTGCCCATTTGCACCACGGCGAATGCGCCCAGCACGAACACCAGAGCGATGATCAGTGCGAAAAACAGGGCAGCTCGGGGAGCTACGTTGAGATTTCTTAAGCGCATGCTAGATTCCTGTCTTCCGTCGAATGAATGACACATCATCATGCTATCGACTCAACGCTGGAAACTTTAGGCAGGCTTGACGGAAGGCCATGACCTAGAGCCACTGCATGCGTCTTCAACTATTACGATTAGCCGCCGTTCAAGTTGTCTGCTTTGTATTTGCGCCGCTCACCACAAACACCCCCAACGCCACACCACACACCACCACCTGAATCCCGCCCAGTGTGGTCACGGCCGGATAGGTCAGTGCCGATCCCAGCCACGTGGTAACCGCCGCGCAGCCCATGGTCAGAAAGCCCAGCAGCGCTGAGGCGAGCCCTGCCTGTGCGCCGTAAGGTCCCATGGTGATGGCAGTGCCCAGCGGATTGGCAAGGCCCATGCCCCACAGAAAGATAACCATCGACAAGGTGTAGGTGCCCAGGCTCGGGTTCACCGGCCCCAGCAACAGCAACAGTCCGCCGAACAGTGCAATGGCGAAGCCTGTCGCGGTGACGTTCCGAATGCCGAATCGGTGGGCCAGCCTGGGAGCTGCGATGCCTGCGGTGAAGACCACGAAGACGGTGGCAGCGAAGTAGAACCCTGCCTCCAGAGACGTCAGCCCTATCCCGATCATCAAAATCGCTGGTGCAGCGCCGAAAGAGGCAAACAGCCCGCTCATCAACAGGCTCACCGACAGACCAGGCAAGATGAATCGACGGTCCCGCATCAGCTGGCCGTAGGCGACGAACACTTCAGGCACCGAGCGCGAAACGCGGCTGGAGGCTGGCAGCGTTTCGCCCAGCGTACGGCTGTAAATCAGCGCGACCGACAGCGCGGCAATTGCGACGATGACAAAGATCGCGCGCCATCCCAGCGCGGTCGTCAGCACGCTACCCAGCAATGGCGAGAAGCCAGGCGCTGCGGCGGTCGCAACCATGATCAGCGACATCGCTCGCGCCAGTGCTTCGCCTTGAAACAGGTCCCGCGCAATAGCTCGGGCCAGTACTGCGGCTGCGCATATCCCCAGTGCCTGGATCACGCGTCCGACGATCAGTATCTCGAACGACTGGGCGAAGCCGCACACTGCCGTGCCGATCACGAAGACCGACAGACCGCCCAGCACCAGCTTCTTTCGTCCGTAGCGATCCGCCAACGGGCCGACGACCAGTTGGGCCAGAGCGAAGGTGATGAAGAAGCTGGAAAACGTCAGCCCCAGTTCGCGTGACGACACGCCCAGTTGGGCTGCCATCTCGGGAAAGGCAGGCAGGATGATATTGGTGGACAGGATGCTGAGGGCCGAGAGGCCCGCCAGCAGTGCAATCACCTTGCCTGTGGGTGCCACGTTCACATCGTTATCCGTCACGTTGTTCATTGATGGCTCTCTTGGTTAAAACTGACTTGCTACGCTGAATAATGCGATCTGTGTGGGAGGCGCCACGACCTCTTCGACGTAGCGCTGTCGCGCAGCAAACTAGGTGGGAGCGGACTTGTCCGCGAAAAGGCCTGTACATCCGATGAATATTCATCGGCTGAATTACAGCATTCGCGGACAAGTCCGCTCCCACAAATCGTTTTTCTTCAATGAGTTACAGGTTTTTTGATAAGAGGCGGCTTGCTGGCGATGCAGTCGACTCGGTGTATCAGGAAAGCCGCGTTACCGCTCATCGCGAGCAAGCCCCTCCTCGCACAGTCCGATGTTTGTTGCCAGACCGAGCCGTGTCAGACACAAAGGCATTTCTCACCGTCAGGTTTCGCTGTGGATCAACACGACGTTCCATACAGCAGCTACGACCACCGCCGAAACAACGCGCTGGCATTCACGCCACCAAAACCAAACCCGTTCGACAGCGCATGGGTGATCAACATCTTGCGGGCAGTCAGCGCCACCAGATCCAGGCCATCGGCCGCTTCATCCGGGTGGATGAGGTTCAGTGTCGGCGGCACGATCTGGTCGCGCAGCGCCAGAACAGTGAATACCGCCTCGATCCCGCCTGCGGCACCGAGCAGATGCCCGGTGGCGGACTTGGTCGAGGTGATCGCGACCTTGGCGCCTGCACCGAACACCGCCTGAATCGCAGCAAGCTCACCTTTGTCGCCGACCTGTGTCGAGGTGGCGTGGGCGTTGATATGCTGCACCTCTGAAGGATCCACGCTGCCCTGACGCAGCGCCTGCTCCATGGCCCGGCGCGCGCCATTGCCGTCTTCGGGGCCTGCGGTCAGGTGGTGGGCGTCGGCGCTGGTGCCGTATCCCACCAGTTCTGCAATCGGCGTCGCGCCTCGTGCCAACGCGTGCTCCAGCGACTCGATGACCAGCAGCCCTGCGCCTTCAGCCATGACGAACCCGTCGCGGTCCCGGTCGAACGGGCGCGAGACCTCCTGAGGCCGGTCGGCAACCCCGGTGGACAGTGCCCGCGCAGCGGCAAAACAACCCAGCGTGACGCGATCGATTGCCGCTTCGGTCCCGCCGCAAATCGCAATATCCGCCTCGCCGCTTCTGATCAGCCGCGCTGCGTCGCCAATCGCCTGCACACCGGCTGCGCAGGCCGTCACCGGCGCGCCCAGCGGCCCCTTGAAACCGTAGCGGATCGAGACATGCCCCGCTGCCATGTTGGCCAGAAACGACGGCGCAGTGAACGGCGACAAGCGACGTGGTCCACGCGTGTCTGTCGTGCGTACGGCATCGGCAATCACCCCGAACCCGCCGACGCCGGAGGCGATGATGGTGGCCGTGCGTTGCTGCTCTGCCTCGGTTTCGGGATGCCAACCTGCCTGCCCCAACGCCTCGTGCGCAGCCACCAGCGCGAATTCGATGAAGCGGTCCATTTTCTTGCGTTCTTTCGGCGCGATCACGCGATCCGGGTCGTAGCCTGCCACCGGATCCTGCTCGAGCGTCGGCACCTGGCCTGCGACCGAAACACCTGTGCCGTCACTGATCATTTCGGCAAGCGGCCGAATGCCCGATTGCCCTTCCAGCAACCTGCGCCAGACCTCTTCGACACCGCAGCCCAACGGCCCGACCACTCCGCAGCCGGTGACGACAATGCGCTTTTGTCCTTGGTGATTGTTCATGCTCAGGTCCTCGTCATGGATGCGTCAGTGGATACGGGTTGCGAAGCCTGCGGCTTTTGATCGGGGCGGATTTTGTACCAGATGGAATACATGGCAGGCAGGAACACCAGGGTCATGACCGTACCGCCCAGCGTGCCGCCGATCAGCGTGTACGCCAGCGTGCCCCAGAACACCGAATGCGTTAGCGGGATAAACGCCAGGATGGCAGCCAGTGCCGTGAGCAGCACCGGACGCGCTCGCTGCACGGTGGCTTCCACCACGGCATGGAAAGGATCAAGCCCATCCTTTTCGTTCTGATCGATCTGCCCGATCAGAATCAGCGTGTTGCGCATCAGAATGCCGGACAGCGCGATCAGCCCCACCAGCGCGTTGATGCCGAATGGTTGATTGAACAGCAGCAAGGTCGGTACTACACCAATGAGCCCCAGTGGCGCGGTCATGAACACCATGACCATCGCCGACATCGAACGCACCTGCAGGATGATGATCAGCAAGGTGACCGCAATCATGATCGGGAACAGCGGCAGCAACGCCACGGTCGCCTTGGCCGACTCCTCGATCGAACCGGCCTGATCAATGTGGTAACCGGCCGGCAGGTTGTCGATGATCGGCTGCAGTTCCTTGATGATCTTCGATGACACGTCCGGCGGTTGCAGATGCTCGGCAATGTCGCCGCGCACGGTGATGGTGGGCACACGGTCACGACGACGCAGAATCGGGTCTTCCATGCGCACGCCGACTTCGCCGATCTGCGAGAGCGGAATGCGCTGGCCACCGGAACCCACGAGGGTGAAGCCTGCGATTTTTGCCGGGTCCAGACGGATATCCCCGGCAGCCCTGCCCATGACCTCGACCGAGCGAATGTCTTCGCGCACCGAGGTGATCGGCACACCGGACAGCAGGAATTGCAATTGTTGGGCGACCGCGCTGGACGTCAGCCCGACGGCCTGCAGGCGATCCTGATTCAGCGAGAAATGCAGCGTCGGTACGCGCGAGCCCCAGTCCGTGTTGACGGTGCGCATCATCGGGCTGTTCTGCATGACAGTCTGTACCTGCTGCGCAATCTCGCGCAGTTTGTCAGGATCGGGACCGGCAACCCGGTACGCGACCGGAAACGGCGAATACGGCCCGAACACCAGTTGCGTCACCCGCACCCGCGCTTCGGGTGCCAGCCCCTGCGCGACTGCTTCGCGGATGCTGTGCTTGAGTGCTTCACGCGATTCCTGGCTGTCCGTCAGCACGACGATCTTGGCAAACGAGGGATCGGGCAATTCAGGTGCCATCGCCAGATAAAAACGCGGCGAGCCCTGGCCGATATAGGCCGTCACGATCTTCGCCGCGTCCTGCTTCTGCAGCCACGCCTCGACCTTGGCCGTGGTGGCGCTAGTCTGCTCGATGGAGGTGCCGTACGGCATTTGCACTTCGATCAGCACTTCCGGGCGATCCGAGGTCGGGAAGAATTGTTTCTTGACCAGTCCCATGCCCAGCACCGCGACGACAAAGGTCACGATCACCACGATTGCGACCAGCCATTTGCGAGCGATGACCCGGGCCAGAATCCGGCGGAAACGATTGTAGTGTGGCGTGTCGTAAATCGCGGCGTGACCGCCTTCGACCGGCTTGATGTCAGGCAGCAACTTCACGCCCAGGTAAGGCGTAAACACGACGGCGACGACCCAGGACGCAATCAGCGCGATGCCGACGATCCAGAACATGTTGCTGGTGTATTCGCCCGCCGTGGACTGGGCAAAACCGTTGGGCATGAAACCGACCGCCGTGACCAGCGTACCGGCGAGCATGGGCGCTGCGGTGTGACTCCAGGCGTAGGCCGAGGCCTTGATGCGGTCGTAGCCCTCCTCCATTTTCACCACCATCATTTCGATGGCGATGATCGCGTCATCCACCAACAGGCCCAGCGCCAGAATCAGCGAGCCCAGGGTGATGCGGTCGAAGTTCTTGCCCGTCGCTTCCATGACCACGAACACAATCGCCAGGGTCAGCGGCACGGCAGCCGCCACCACCACGCCCACTCGCCAGCCCATGCTGAGGAAACAGACCAGCATCACCACCAGCAGCGCGACGAAGAACTTGATCATGAACTCATCGACCGATGAAGCGATGTTCACGGACTGGTCGGTGACTTTGGAAAGCGTCATGCCCAACGGCATGGCCGCGTTGATACTCGCAGTTTCGGCATCCAGCGCCTTGCCGAGGTCAAGCCCGTTCCAGCCATCGCGCATCACGACGCCCAGCAGCAAGGCGGGCTCGCCCTGGCTACGTACCATAAACGTGGCAGGATCTTCATAACCGCGCTCGACGGTCGCGACGTCCGTCAGCTTGAGGGTTCTGCCCTGCACGGCAATCGGTGTATTGCGTATTTTCTCTAGCTTGTCGAACGCGCCATCCAGACGCAGAAACACCTGAGGCCCATCGGTCTCGATGGAGCCCGCAGGCGTCAACACGTTCTGGGTATTGAGCGCAGCAAAGATGTCCTGCGGCGAAACACCCAGCGTCGCCAGCAGCTCGTGGGAAAACGACACGAAAATGCGTTCGGCCTGCTCTCCGACGATGTTGATCTTCTTCACGCCAGGCACGTGCAGCAGCCGCTGACGCAGGGCTTCGGCATCGCGCACCAGCAGACGTTGCGGTTCGCCCTTGGCCTTCAAGGCAAAGAGCGCAAAGGTCACGTCCGAGAACTCGTCGTTGACCATCGGACCGATCACGCCTGCCGGCAGAGTCTTCGCTGCATCGCCAACTTTCTTTCGCGCCTGATAGAACTCTTCCTGCACCTGGGACGGCGGAGTCTTGTCCTGCAGCGAGACCATGGTGAACGCCAGACCGGCGCGAGTGTAGGTCTCGCTGCGGTCGTACCATTTCAGTTCCTGCATGCGCTTCTCAAGCGGCTCAGCGACCTGATCCTGCATTTCCTGTGCGGTTGCGCCGGGCCATGCCGAAATGATCGTCAGTTGCTTGACCGTGAACGGCGGGTCTTCGGCGCGCCCCAGTTTGAAGAATGAGAGCGTACCAGCGACGCCGATCAGGAAGATCAGAAACAACGTGATGGACCGTTCGCGAACGGCCAGCGCCGAGAGGTTGAAACGGCCCGAGCTCATGGCTTCGCTCCGGCAACGACAGTACTCGGTTGCAGCACCAGCACCTCTTCGCCCTCGTGAAGCAGATGGGCACCGAGCGCCACGATCTGTTCGCCGGGCTTCAAGCCACCTGTCACTCGGGCTGAATCGTCGCTCAGGCCCAGCAACTGCACGCCGCGCCATGACACTTTTGTCGGTGTTCCGGCAATCACCCACACGCCCGCCCCTTGGCCTGCGTCATGAAGGGCGCCAATGGGCACCGCGAGCGCTTGCATGGAGGTCTTGCCATCATCGATGTCGAGCGTGACAGTCGAACCCAACGGAGCGACGGCGTTGGCACCGTCGAGTACGTAACGGGCTTCAAAGGTTCGGGTCAGTGGATCGGCCGAGTCGGACAGCAGCCGTAGTTTCGCGGGGACCACCTCGGCGTTGTTTCCGTACATCCGCGCCTGCGCTGCAGAACCGACTGCAGGCCGCAACGTTTCCGGCAAATGGACAATGGCCTCACGCTGACCCGACTTGGCGAGCCTGACCACCGGTTGCCCTGCGCTGACGACCTGTCCGGGCTCTGCGAGGGTGTCGACCACGACGCCGTCGGCATCGGCCAGCAACACCGCATAGCCGGTGGCATTACGCGCGACAGCAGCCTGCGCCTGCGCAGCACTGAGATCGGCCTTGGCCGTATCAGCCAGCGATTTGATCCGGTCGTAGGCGGATGCGGAAATGGCGCCGGCAGCGACCAGATCCCGGTTGCGGGCTTCGTCGTCTGCCGTTTGTTTTGCCCGCGCCACGGCAGCTGCCACAGCCTGCTGCTGGGCTTGCGCCTGAAGACCAAGATCGACCGGGTCCAGACGCATGAGCGGCTGGCCGCGCTTGACGGTCTGCCCCGTGTCCACCAGACGTTCCAGAATTTTCCCGGAGACTCGGAACCCGAGGTCACTCTGCACGCGAGCGACCACCACGCCTGTGAAGGAACGAGCGCCGTCACTGGCGCTCGCAACTGCGGCGCTTCTCACCAACGGCGGTTGAGTACGAGGATCGCGCACGCTCGACGAATCGCCACACGCGGCAAGAACCAAAGGCAGAACGCAAACGGCGAGGGTTGCAGGTATGAACCGGAGCATGGGATCCCTAACTTTTGAAGTGAGCAGGAATCCGATTCTCTAGATAGTGACCAATTTAGTCAATAGTCACAAACTTATGGGGCGAGGCTTCTCAGTATCAGCGCGGACAGATGCACGGGGGCTGTGGGCACGATATCCAGGTTGTACTGCAACTGGACCGGGCTGATGTAGGGACGCATCACCAGATGAATGGCCTGAACGGTTTCGTCGAGTGGCGTCTTGCGCTCGAACTCGCCGGACTCACGCCCTTCGAGAACGATCTGCTGGATCAGTTCGCGCAAACGGGCATCGTGCGCTAGCGCGGACGGCCACTTGTCACGGGTGGCGACGGCGGCAATGTCGTGCAGCTTGCGGTCGTGAAAGAACAGATCGCTACCGGCCTCGACCACCGCGCGGAACAGGCGTCGCAGCTTCTCCGAGGCGGTTGGCGCATCTGCGATTGCCGCATCGACGATGGTCATGATCATGGCCAGGCGATTGGAACAGATCACCTCGCCGATAGCCTGCTTGGAGTCGAAGAACTTGTAGATGTAGGCCTTGGAAAAACCGATGGCCTTGGCAAGATCGGACACTGTGGTTTTCTCGAAACCGTAGTGGCCGAAGTGTTCAGTGGCCGCTTCCACGACCTGATCGCGAACGCTGTGGTCGGACGGTCCGCGTGATGGGGTCGTATCGATATGCTTAGTCATGTTTCCAGCTTAGCTCCGCAAGCCCTGATTGACAACAAGTGACCAAATTGTAATATGGTCACAATTGTTCATCCCAAGGAAATCTCAATGCGCCCGCTCTCCACGTACGCACTACTGATGAGTGCCAGCCTGATGGCGGGCTGCGCCGTAGGTCCGGATTACCAGCGTCCGGACGCTCCTGTGTCGGCTCATTATCTGGCTCGACCTGACGCAAGGCCGGATTCTACAGCGCTCAAGCTCGATAATGCGGTCTGGTGGCAGAGTTTTGCCGACCCACTGTTGAACGAGTTCGTTTCCAGTGCGCTGGCGCAGAACCTCACACTGGCTCAGGCCAGCGCGCAGCTGACTCAAGCGCGCGCCGGGCTCAGCGCCGCCACTGCTGCGCTGCTGCCATCGGGTAACGTCAGCGGTCAGGCTTCGCGCGCCTATCAGTCAGTGGAAACGCCGCTCGGACAGGTACTGGACTCAACCCCGGGTTTTGATCGCTACGGCAATGCATACGAAGCCAACCTCAACGCCGCTTGGGAATTGGACGTATTTGGCGGACTGAGGCGCGGCCGCGAAGCCGCACTGGCTGACTATCAGGCATCCGAGGCGGGCGTTGCAGCAACACGATTGGCGGTTGCGGCGCAGACGGCTGATACCTACATCATGATTCGCGGGTTGCAAACGCGACTGGACATCGCGCAACGGCAGGTCAAGACCCGGCAGGATCTGCTGGAGAAAGTGCAGATGCTTTACGACAGAGGTCTGTCACCCGAGTACGAACTGCGCCAGACCGAAGGCGAACTCGCGCAGGTTCAGGCGACCGTGCCTGTTCTGCAGTCAGGACTGGATGCCGCCATGAATGCCCTCGACGTCATGCTGGGCGTACCTCCTGGCACCCACCGCACGAAACTGGCGGCAGCGAAAGCGATACCGGGCGCCCCACCACTCATCGCAACCGGCACACCTGCCGATCTTTTGCGCCGCAGACCTGACCTTATGGTCGCTGAACGCCGCCTTGCCGCTTCCAGCGCCCGGATCGGCGTGGCAGTCAGCGAGTACTACCCCAAGCTTTCGCTGAGCGCCCTGCTGGGCAGTGCGACAGCGGTGTCGAGCGGCAACCTGTTCAGCAGCGGTGCCAGCCAGTCGGCAGGCGTACTGGGACTGCGCTGGAGGCTGTTCGATTTCGGCCGCGTCAACGCGCAGATCAATCAGGCCAAGGGCGCAGAAGCAGAAGCCCTGGCCGCTTATCGACAGTCCGTTTTGCGAGCCACCGAAGATGTCGAGAATGCGTTTTCGTCGCTGATCAATCGCACCAGTCAGACGACCATTCTCAGCCGGGGTGAAAAGGCACTGACTGCAGCAAGACAGTCGTCCTTTGCGGGCTATCAGAACGGGGCGGCCAGCCTGATCGACGTGCTGCGCGCTGACGAAACGATGCTTCAGACATCGGACGCCAGAGCCCTGGCCCAGACCGAAACCGCCCGTGCCGCCGTGGCTGCCTTCAAGGCACTCGGGGGTGGCTGGCAAGCGCCGGGGGCAGATGTTGCGGTTCGATAGCCACCGCAATAAACCGCAACTCAGTGGGCACTGAATCCAAATGCATACTTTTCCCTGCCACCCGGGCTGCCAAGGCATTCGCTTGAGTCTATGCTTGTCTTGACTGTCGATCCGACCTGAGTGATCGAACAGCCCACCAGGCAGGCCATGTGAATTATTCGACACTGATTTCAGTACTGTTGTGTCTGTTGCTCAGCGCGCCTGCCAGGGCCGATCACTATCAGGTCGTGACTGAAGAATGGGCACCCTACAATTATTCAGAGAACGGTCAGCTTACCGGCATGACTACCGAGATAGTCCGCGCAATCATGAAGGTCACCGGGCACGAGTTCACTATCGTGCTGGCGCCCAGCATGAGGGCAAGTCACATATTGAAGATGCGGCCCAGGACCATCATGTACTCCATGTTTCGTACTCCAGAGCGCGAGCATTTGTACAAGTGGGTCGGCCCCATCCTGGAAGAGTCGATACACCCTTATCAACTGGCAACGGCAACGCCGGTCACCTCGCTCGAACAACTGCTGCATGCGCCGCAGATCACCACCCGGCACGCAGGTCTGCTGCCCGACATGCTGCAGTCACTGGGTTTCAAAAACCTCGATAAAAGCGCCACCGAAAGCGTACAGCTCTACCGCATGCTGCTGAACGGTCGCACTGGCATCATCATCGGCGACACCGCTGCGGGCGTGGCGTACCAGAGCCGTCAGTTGAACATCGCCTCGGGCACGCTGCGACAGGTACCCCTCGAGCTGTATCGCTCCTCGCTGTACATCGCCTTCAGCCGTGACTGTGAAGACGAACTGGTTGCCTCATGGGCCAGCGCTCTGGAAACCCTGCGTCAGTCCGGTGAACTGGAGCGTATTCAGCAGAGGTATGAGCAGCCTTTGCAGTGAGCGGCGATACACAAATCCTTCTGGAGGAATGCGACGATGATCGTCCCCACGCTCGCGTGGGAATGCCTCCCAGGACGCTCCGCTCTTGAATGTGGCGCAGATGCGCGCCCAAACTCCAGCGGTATCCACGTCATGCGCTCGGCTCACCGAATCCGCAATCTGTGCCATTTGTGACGCGGAGCGTCACGGGAGGCATGCCCACGCGCAGCGATGGGCACGATCAGTGTTGAGGCGGACTTGTGTATAACGACGAGTGCTCCGCGTGAGCATGCAGCCGTGATGCGAACGCGGACGCGAAGTGTCCTTGGTGTTAGCACGCACGAGCGATGGGAACGATCATCAACGCATCAACAGCCCGCCCATCATGGTGACAAAAACTGTCCCTGTCGCTGTGTAGTGTCATCCCCACACTCAACAGGGAAGACATCTCATGAAACGCATTCAGTACAGCAAGTACGGCGGTCCGGAGTTGATGCGGCTCGAAGATTTCGAGTTGTCCAGCCCCGAAAAGGACGAAGTGGCGGTGCAGGTCAGGTACGCCGCCATCAACCCGATTGACTGGAAATTGCGCAGCGGGGTCATGAAGATTGTCACCGGCAAGACCTTTCCTCGGGCGATGGGCATGGATTTTTCGGGCACGATCATCAAGGTTGGCGCGGAAGTCACTCGGCTCAAGGTGGGCGACGCGGTACTGGGACTGGCCCGTTTCAAGGAAAGCGGCGCGTTTGGTCAGGCTGTTGTGACCAAGGAAGCCTTTCTGGCCAAAAAGCCCGAGTCGCTCTCGTTCAAGGATGCCGCCTGCATTGGCACGCCCGGTATCACCGCCTGGAACAGCCTGGTCGACAAAGCAAAGCTGCAGGCCAGCCAGCACGTATTCATCAACGGCTGCTCGGGCGCAGTCGGCGAAGCGGCTGTGCAGATCGCCCGTTATTTTGGTGCGACGGTCTCGGGCAGTTGCAGCGCCAGGGATATCCAGAAGGCCAAGGCGCTGGGCGTGGATACGGTTTACGATTATCGGACTACACCCGTTTCAGCCATCAGCACCCGATTTGATGTGGTGCTGGATACCGCGGCCACCCTGAGCGTATCGCAAGGCCTTGCGATGTTACGGCCCGGCGGCGTATTCCTTGACCTGAACCCCGGCCCCGGCAAATTCATACGTGCCCTCTTCGACCGCAGGCTCAAGCCCATCATAGGTTCGCCACGCGTCGAGATTCTGGATAAGCTGGCCGAAGCCGCCAGCCGGGGCAGATTCAAAATCCCGGTGGGTGAAGTCGTTCCCTTGAGCAGCGCGATCAACCTGATCACCGACATTGAGCAAGGACGCAAACTCGGCGGCAAAGGCGTTATCGCGATGGAGTAGGCATGGCCAGAAGTCATCGTTTGTTTGAATTGATGCAAGCGCTTCGCCGGCATCGCAGGACCGTCTCGGGCGCGTCCCTGGCGCAGGAACTGGGCGTTTCGCTGCGCACCATCCGCCGTGATGTCGCAACCCTGCAAGGCATGGGAGCCGACATCGAGGGAGAACCGGGCCTGGGCTATATCCTCAAGCCCGGTTTTCTGCTTCCTCCGCTGTCGTTCACGGAGGAGGAAATTCAAGCCTTGATGATTGGCGCGCAGTGGGTCAGCCGCCAGACCGACGACAAATTCGCCTTCGCCGTGAAAAACGCCCTGGCCAAGATAAGTGCCGTTCTGCCGGTGGAGATGCGGCCGACGCTGGAGGACGAGACGTTCTACATCAGCAGGCCGTTCAGCGCTTCATCCACCATCGACCTGAGCGAGATCCGCCGTGCGTTGCGTGATCAGTGCAAGCTGAGCATCACGCTTTCAATCGAACATGCGCCCAAGGATCCGCAGACCATCTGGCCGATCATGCTCGGCTTCATCGAGTCCAGGCGTCATCTGGCGACGTGGTGCGAAGGTGACAGCAAATACCGGATTATCGACATGGACGACATTGCAGAAGCGCAGGTCCTGACCGAACGCTACACGCGCAATCGTCGCCAGATGATCAAAGAGTGGCGTGCGCTGGAGATACTGCCCTGCAACGTCCGGGGCGAGACCTGCTGACATGGCACCCTCCTCAACCGTCACCCTGCCCCTCCAGCCACGCACAGAACAACTGCACCGTTTCATCGTCCAGTTTTTCGTCAGGCACATAGGCGCAGTAACTGCGCGACTTGAGGCGCGGCCCGGCAAAGGGCGTCACCAGCCTTCCAGCCTGCAGGTCACTGGCAACCAACGCCGCAGGCCCCATCGCGATGCCCAATCCGTCGATGGCAGCCTGCAAGGTCAGATAGAAGTGATCGAACACCACGCCTGCGGCTGGCTGCAACGCAGGAATATTGGCGCTCGCCAGCCAGTCCGGCCACAACCTCGGCAGACTTGAGGTGTGTAACAGCGTGTGGTGTTTCAGGTCCTCTGGGGTATTCAACGGCAGTTGCTTCAGAAGCGCCGGGCTACACACAGGGATTCTGTCTTCACGCAGGAATACGCGGGTCCGATAGCCATAAAGCGTGTCCGGCCCACCGCGAATGATGATGTCGTAGGGCTCCTTCAGGCTTTCCACGGCCTTGTTCGAGGTGTGCACCTGCACATCGATGCCGGGATGAGTGGCGCGAAACGCATCAAGCCGCGGCACCAGCCAGCGCAACGTGAAGGTCGCGAGCGCGTTCACCAACAGCGTGCGCGGGGCCGGATCAGGCAAGCCGAACCGCGCAGTCGCCAGTGCAATCTGTTCAAGCAACGGCCCGATTTCAGCCAGATACGCTCTAGCGGCCGTGGTTAGAACGACCCGACGATTGTGTCGCTCGAACAATATCGAGCCCAGCCAGTCCTCAAGCAGACGAACGCTCTGACTGATCGCCCCGGACGTGACATGCAGTTCGGCCGCAGCCTCCTTGAAGCTGCCCAGACGGCCAGCCGCCTCGAAAGCGCGCAAGGCATTGAGCGGGGGTAATTCTCGTTTCATTCGCAATAGCTACGCTAACGTGATCAGCCAATTTATCTGGTTTGTCAGGCGGTACCAAGATAGATATTTTGCCAAGCAGATAAACACTGCCTTTGCTTCTGGCGCCTCCTTCGCACTGCCCACTCGGAAAACACCATGCTCAGTTACGCAGGCGGTCTGGTTCTACTCGCTGCCGTGCTTCATGCAGGCTGGAACGCCATGCTGCACGGCAACCGCGACCGCCATCTGTCCATGGCCTGGATGGGCATCATGATCGCGTCGGTGGCGACCGTGGCGGTCGTGATGCTGCCCTTGCCAGCCGCCGGGGCATGGCCCTATCTGCTGGCCTCCGGGCTGGTGCACATCGTCTACAACATCAGCCTGGTGCGCTCGTATCGCAACAGCGATCTGGCGGTGGCCTACCCGATAGCACGAGGTTCTTCGCCGCTGCTCGTCACCCTCGGCGCTGCGTTGTTCGCCAACGAAACCCTCAGCGCTGTGCATGTCTTGGGGATCGTCATGATATCGGGCGGCATTCTCACGCTCGCCTTCCTGGACCGCCATGTCTCCCGCTCCGGCGTTCTGGCTGCACTTGCCACCGGCGTGCTGATCGCGCTCTACACCGTGATCGACGGCATCGGCGTGCGGCAATCGCAGGGGCAGGCGCTGGCCTACACCGCCTGGATGTTCATGTCGTTCTGGGCCATGCCGTTGCTGTTTGTAGCGAGCCGTGGGCTCAACGAACTGGCCGCGTCCTTGAAAAAGCACCCCGCCGCTGTCAGCTCTTCGGCGCTCGGTGGACTGGTGTCCATCGCCGCCTACGGCATCGTCATCTGGGCCATGCAGTCAGGCGCCATGGGCGGCGTGTCGGCCTTGCGCGAGACCAGCGTGGTGTTCGCGGCGCTGATCGGGAAGATGTTTCTGGGCGAAGAGATGAGTACGAAGCGCTGGGCCGTTTGCGGGCTGGTGGCGGCTGGGGCTATTTGTCTTGGGCTCTAGCGCTGTGAGATTCCAAAAGATACTCATACTTAATTACAATCTTCCTGATCGACCAAAACTACGTCGCGGCCAATACCGCAAAAAAACGGGTGTCACTCAAGCGACAATGCCTGTGCCCTTCAATGACAAGATCAGACTGATCAACGAGTCTACCGGTGAACCGATGATTAATCATGGCTACACCATCCAGCGCGCGGACGGCAGGTTCGAACATGGCGCAAGCGACTCCATGGGTTTTACGCATATGATAAGCGCCCATTGCGCTGAACAAATAAAGCTTTTTGTGGAGGACTGAGATATGGAGGCAGAACAAGTCATTCTTCCGAACGGCAAAACAGCAACGCTGGCAAAAACACACACTTTGACAGCCGCAAATGACAGCACGGTAAAAACTGTTCCGATTGCGACAAAGAAAGCGATTGTTTTCTTTATCGGCGGAGCTGCAGATCAGGAAAAATATTACTTTCAGGGTGCGTTCCACAATATCGATGGCGCCAGAAACATTCTGGACCAGAGAATAAGCGCCAACAGCAAGCTGTCATCAAAGTACACCAGCTGGCTCAGAAGTTACAAAGATGCAAAAGGCGCCGGGGACATTCAAACGTATTTTACTAAAAAAATCCCTGACAAATCTTGCCCTATTTACATCATTGGCCACAGTCTTGGAGGATGGAACGGAGCGCACGTGTCGCGCATATTGTCGGAGGCCGGTTACAAAATAAAGTTTTTGGTAACACTCGACCCCGTAGGAGAAGGTTTTTGGGTGTGGCTAGGCTCTGATATTTATAAATCCGAGCCCCAGCCCATTGCTGAAACCTGGATCAATATTTTAGCAAACGCCAGTGTTCCCGACTCCTCCGACGGCGTTGCAGAATTTGGAGAGCGCTGGATTATATCCGGCGGAACAACGCTGAATAAAACCGCTGATATTCATCACGCCTCTGCAGACAGGATGTTCATCGAACCCGTTCAGGGGAAAAAATCGGCGTGCGACCTGGTTTTTGAATCCATAAACGGTATTTTTGGCCAATGACTAAAAAGCACAACTTCATATTTCTTGCAGCGCTGCTGTGCACTGCCTGCACCAAGACGGCTGATGTTCCGCCCGCCAACCTGACTTTATCTTCTTATGGACCCGGCCAAAAAAATCTTTACGCCGTTAACTTCTCGTCGAATATCGATCTACTGAACGCATTCAGTACTTATGAGAAGGCCAACCAACTTACCCCTATGCTCATATGTTCTCTGGAGCACGGCACTGACGTTTCCTCGGCACGTCCATTAAATATAAAAGCAGAGGGAAGAGTAGAAGCGACACGTCGGACGAAAACCTCATACGGCTTCGTTTCTGATCTTGTCTTTTATTACACTACCCCTGAAGGTGATCAGCGTAATCAGAACGACTATGAAGCTATAAAGCCGTTGATCGCGAAGCAAGACACGATACCGTGCAGGGTGCGCATTACCGCTTACGGGTACAAGACTTATTACACCAACACGCTATCCATTCCTGCCCCGCTGATGATGGAGCAAATGAGCAGGTAAAGCGTAAAACCCGAGATCCATAGACGCTTTCAACGACCTGTTGCCGAGTCGAAAGCCTCCAGTCCAACACTTCGCCTCCGCAGATCAACCACCGCCCCCAGGCCAAGAAGCAAAGTCATCTGGGCGTGACAACCCTCAGTATCGTTTCAATCCAGCGAATCTGCCGCTCGATCTCCTGCAGCTTCTCTTCAGGCACGCCCTGTTTCGCCTTGGCGAAGCTGGTCAGGGTTTTCTGCCGTTGCTGCAGCAAGCGCTGCCACTTGGCCAGAAACGCCGGGCTGCGTGTCTGCAGTTGTAGCGGGCCGAAGTACAGCTCTTCTGCGGTATAGATCACCGGGCCGGTGTGCTCGGCGATGATGATTTCATAGTCGAAGCGGTTCTCGCGCAGCACTTCTTCGCAGACGATACGGTACCCGTTTTCCATCAGCCATAGGCGCAGCGGTTGCTCGCCCCCGTTTGGCTGCATGATGAGGCGTTCGGTGCCGCTCAGGCGCGCTTTGCCCGCTTCGAGGATGTCGCGAATGGTCTCGCCGCCCATGCCGCACAGGCTGATCGCGGTGATGCCGTCGTGCGGCTCGATGGCTGCCAGACCATTGGCCAGGCGAACAGTGATCCGTTGTCCGAAACCGTTTTCGTGCACCACACGCTGGGCCGCGCAAAACGGTGTGACGGCCACCTCGCCCGCTACCGCAACGTCAATTACGCCACGACGCATAAGGGCCACCGGCAGGTAGCCGTGATCAGAACCGATGTCGGCCAGCCGCGCGCCGTCAGGCACGTGCGCCGCCACGCGCTCCAGGCGCATGGACAATGTCTGTTCGTTCAACGGCAACCCCTTTCATCAAAACGTCCGCACGCACTGGCCGGATCGGGGCGCGATTCTGTCGGGGTATGACGTGGATTTCAACTCTCTGCGTCCGGACGAGCAGAGAATCACAATTGTCGTGATCCGTGCTCCGTGCGACTCGACTCGACTCGAAAGATACGACACCTGTCGCGGCCTGCGTATGCAGGCCGCGAGTCGATGATTCGATGATTCGATCAAGGAATCGTTATGACGAGCTTGCCGGTGACATGCCCGGCGGCGCTGATCTGTTGCGCGGTGGCGATTTGTTCCATCGCAAAGGTCTGCTCGATGCGCAGGTCGAGTGATCCAATCTCGTACAGTTGCGCCGCCTCTGCAAACGCCTGCTCGGGATGATCGAGCGATTTCCCTGAGAACGCCGCGCCATGCTGCGGGGCCGTTACATCAGAAATGGAAACAACACGATCAGCATCGCCGACAATCGCCACCAGCTCGGCTATCGTGCCGGCCCCTGCCAGGTCGAGTGCGGCGTCTACGCCGTTGGGCGCCAACATGCGCAGCCTTTCGGTAAGGCCGGGTTCGTAGCTCGTCGGAACAGCGCCCAGACTGCGAATGTACGGATGCTTTGGAGCGCTCGCCGTGCCAATCACGATTGCGCCGCGATGCAGTGCGATCTGGATGGCAGCCGATCCGACCCCGCCCGCAGCGCCCGTTATCAGTAGTGTTTCACCGGCCTTGATTTTGACGTGGTCGAGAATGCGAGTCGCCGTCTCAACAATGACCGGTAAACCACCCGCCACATCGATTGGCATGCTGCGCGGCACATGCGCCCAGCTTCTCAACACGGCCTGCTCCGCCAACGTATTCCGTCCGTAACCAAAGACGGTATCGCCGACCGCAAATCCTGAAACGCCCTCGCCGACCTCGTCAATCACGCCTGCTGCTTCCGAGCCGACACCGGCGGGAAAGGTCACGGGCATGAAGTCATGCATGTAGCCCGATCGTATCTTCCAATCAATGGGATTGACCCCGACGGCTAGCACCTTGATTCGCACTTCACCTGCGCCTGGGCGAGGTGGCTCTATGTCGACGATCTTCAATACCTCGGTGCCACCGTATTCATTGAACTGAACAGCTTTCATATGCATTCCTCTTACAGCGTAAAAAACCGCCGGGACAGTGATCTACCCGGGCTGTCATTCAACGGCAACAGATTGCAATCGCTAGGCTGTGCACAAATTGGCTACAGCGACTTTTTGAAACAGATGCGGACGAAACACGGCAGACGGCGGATGAGCCTTGGCGATCTCGCGGAACTCCGGGTGCTTGAAAGCAGTGCGCCAGGCTTTTGCGGACTCGAAAACCGCGTAGTTGAGATAGGTCGGGCTATCGCCCAATGCACGATGAAGTTGCGTCGAGATAAAACCGGGCTGGCGTTTCATGAAAGCGGCGTCTGATGCCCATGCGACCAGAAAGGCTGCTTCATCTTCAGGTGACAGGGTGCAAACATTGACCAACACGATGGGTGCGGCATCGATCCCCATCTGTTGGCTCAACGGAAACGACGGATCAAGCGGCTCGACACTGGACATGATGGATTTCCTCGATCAGCTACTGGTTCATTTGCCAAGGCAAGAAACAGTCTCCGCTGCGCCAATCGTTCGTCCAGGATTTTGCCTTGTCCGCGCCATGGTAAATGGGCAGACGGACAGTTTCTGTCACCAGGGTGCCGGGTTGTTCACCGTGTGGGAGGCGCCGCCACGCCTTCGACTTAGTGGCGTCTCCCACAGCCTGATGTTTGTTACATGAGGTGAGCGTCTCGAAAATCTGTCACCACAACGGCAGTGTGTAACTCACGATAAAGCGTGTTTCATCCAGATCGTTGCCGAAGTTGGACCGGACCGTGGCGTTCCTGAGCCTGAGGCTTACGTTCTTCAACGAGCCACTCTGGATAACGTAAGCCAGATCGGTATTACGCTCCCATTCCTTGCCGGTGTTACTGCCTGCGACCAGTGCGTTATCGCCGCTGACATAGCGGGACATGAAGGTCAGTCCGGGAATGCCCAGTGCGACAAAGTTGTAGTCGTAGCGCAACTGCCAGGACTTCTCCTGCGTGTTGGCGAAGTCGTTGATCTGGACGAAGTTCACCAGATACGGATCGGAGTTGGCAATGTACGGGAAGGGATCATCACCGCTCATACGCTGGTAAGCGGCCATGAATACGCTGCTGCCCAGTGTGTAGGACACTTGCCCGTTGGCGGCGCGGTTATCGAGGTTGCGGAAGTTGCCGTCCTCGGTGCTTTTCGAATACCGCAGGTCGAACTTCAGTGACTGGCGATCTGCAAGCGGGACTTCGTAAACAATGCCACCGTAGTACTGCCGGTAAACGTTCTCCAGATTGCCGTAATACAGACTAGTGCTCAGCGTCTTGCTGAAACTGTAAGTGCCGCCGCCAAAGGTGAAGTCATCACTGGTACCGCCAATGCGGTTGCCGGTGAAGTCCTGATAGTTGGAAGAGCTGTTGAACTTGATCTGCTCCAGCTTGCCGCCTTGCAAGCTGAGGTTGCTGATATCTTTGGACGTCAGCATTGCGCCTTCGAACGTGGCGGGTAGCAGGCGAGTGTCATTGCTCGACACCACCGGGCTGCGAAACGCCAGAGAGCCGACCTTCAGCACCGTCTCGGAGACTTTCGCCTTGGCCGTCAGCTCAAGTTTCGAATACTCATCCTGCGAGCCACGGCCGTTTCTGGAGCTGAGGTCAGCAGGAAGCAGCCCCGTGCCGCCCGAGCCGTCCCCACCGTCCAGCTTCAGCCCCAGCATGCCAAGGGCATCAAGACCGAACCCCACCGTGCCAGCGGTATAACCGGATTCGACCCGAAACAGCGCCCCTTGCGCCCACTCTTTCGCCGCGTCCCGCTGAGCGGTCGGCGGCCCGTTACGAAAGTCCCGGTTGAAATAGAAGTTGCGCAATTCCACGCTGGCCTTGCTATCGGCAATGAAGTCCGCCGAGGCCAACAGTGGATACGTAAGTGCACAAGTACTGATTAAGCAAAAAGCCTTATTGATCGACATTCCCGTCATGCTCCGGATAAGGGCAGATTGAATCGATTGGTTTTATTTTTATAAGCAGTGCGGTGGTGCGTGGAGCGAATTTCTGGCGGCACGACGCAGCAGCCGGGCCATTGACCCGACTGTGTGTTAGTGCAGAAAGAAGGTGTTGTTGATCAGCTATCTGTGTTGATGCGCCCGATCTGGAACTTTGCGTTCAGATAATTTCCCGGCTGTTCGGTAATCTGCAGTTGACCGGCACAAGGCGCCAGAACCGATGTTTCCATTTTCATTGCTTCCACCACGGCAATGACCTGACCGGCCTCAACCGCTTCCCCGTCACTGACCACCCAGCTGTGCAGATTGCCTGCGACCGGTGTCAGGACAGCTTGCGGATCAACCGCTTCGGCCGATGCCGGTGCGATTACGGCATCACTTGCGCCCACGCTGACGCCACGCAGCAGCGCGGCTGGAAGACCCAGTTCATGGCGTTTGCCATCGATCTCGACGAAGGTGCGCAACACGCCTGGGTCAGCCGACTCAATGCTGCGCGGAGCCAGGGTGATCTGCTCGGCAAAGTCGGTTTCGATCCAGCGGGTGTGCACGTCGAACGTGTCGGCTGCAGTGAAATCATCATGATCCATGACCGCGCGATGGAACGGCAGCACGGTTGCCACGCCCTCGACACGAAACTCGGCCAGCGCACGGCGGGCACGACGGATTGCCTGTTCGCGGGTCGCACCGGTGACGATCAGCTTGGCAATCATCGAATCGAAGTTCGGCGACACGCGAGAGCCCTGCTCGACGCCGCTTTCCAAACGCACGCCCGGACCGGACGGCGGCTGAAACAGATCGATGGAGCCCGGCGTCGGTAGAAAGCCGTTGCCTGCATCTTCGGCGTTGATACGAAATTCGAAGCTGTGACCACGCGGAACCGGTGTGCCTTCAAACGACAACGGTAATCCGTCTGCCACGCGCAGTTGCTCGATCACCAGGTCAATGCCGCTGGTCTCTTCGGTAACCGGGTGCTCGACCTGCAAGCGGGTGTTGACCTCAAGGAACGACAGCGTGCCATCGGCGCTGAGCAGAAACTCCACGGTGCCCGCACCGACATAACCCGCCTCGGCGCAGATGTCGCGGGCCGAGTCATGAATGCGCTGACGCAGCGCGTCATCCAGATACGGCGCAGGTGCTTCTTCGATCAGCTTCTGGTTGCGGCGCTGCAACGAGCAGTCGCGAGTGCCAGCAACCACAACCCGGCCGTGGCGATCAGCGATGATCTGCGCTTCGATGTGCCGAGGCTTGTCCAGAAAGCGTTCGACGAAGCATTCACCGCGCCCGAACGCCACCACCGCTTCACGCACGGCCGACTCATACAATTCGCTGACTTCATCCAGCTTCCACGCCACCTTCAGACCGCGACCACCGCCGCCAAAGGCTGCCTTGATCGCAATCGGCAGACCGAACTGTTCGGCAAAGGCGACCACTTCGCTGGCATCGTTGACCGGGCCTTCAGTACCGGCCACCAAGGGCGCGCCGACTTTCTGGGCGATGCGTCTGGCCTGGACCTTGTCGCCCAGCGCATCAATGGTGCTCGGGTCCGGGCCGATCCAGGTCAGGCCTGCATCGATCACGGCACGGGCGAAATCGGCTCGCTCGGACAAAAAACCGTAGCCTGGGTGAACAGCATCGGCACCGGCACGAGCCGCCACCGCGAGCAGTTTTTCGATGTTCAGGTAAGTGTCGGCAGGCCGCTCGCCATTCAGCCCGTAAGCCTCGTCGGCCTGGCGTACGTGCAGCGCATCGATGTCGGCGTCGGCGTATACCGCCACCGAGGCCACGCCGTAGTCGCGGCAGGCGCGGGCGATACGGATGGCAATTTCGCCACGGTTGGCAATCAGAACCTTTTTCATTGGTTATTGGTCTCGTCTGAAAGAGCTGGGCGCACGGGCTCGAACGCGCCCAACGGATTGAAGCGAATGCGGGAATTGATCGGAATCTGACCGGCCAGGTCCAAGTGATGCGGCGCCACGACGGCAATGACCGGATAGCCACCGGTCAACGGATGATCTGCTAAAAACAGCACCGGCTGGCCACTGGGCGGCACTTGAATCGCGCCGACGGCCGTGCCCTCGCTGGGCAGTTCGCCGTGAACCGAACGCTCCAGTGCCTGATCGCCTGCCAGCCGCACGCCGATGCGGTTCGATTGCGGCGTGACCTGCCAGGTCTGCCCGGCCAGAACAGCCTGAGCGTCTGCGGTGAACCAGTCACTGCGCGGCCCCATGACCACATCCAGCACGATGACTTGATCAGAACGAGGCATCTCGAACGGTTGTTGCTCGCTGAGCGACACCGACGCGCCGCCCGGTGTGTGGTGAAAGCCCAGACGATCGCCCGTTGCCAGCGGCGCAGGTCCGACCTGAGCCAAGGTGTCTGTGGACAGGCTGCCCAGCACCGGTTCCTGCGTGAAGCCGCCGCGAATCGCTACGTAGTTGCGCAGACCGGCAGACGGCGAGTCGATGCTCACCTGATCGCCCTCCTGCAAGGCGAACGGCGTGTAAAGCGCCGGACGCAGCCGCTGGCCTTCGGCGGTGAGCACTTCCACAGCAGCCGTCGCGCCAGTAACGGCTGCTACCGTCTGGCCGTGACAGGTGAAGGTCAGACCGCCCATGAGCACTTCAAGACAGGCGCTCGCCGGGTCGTTGCCCACCGCACGGTTGGCGGCGCGCAACGCGCCCCGGTCCATGGCACCGGAAGCCGAAACCCCCTGCCCTGCACGACCGGGACGTCCAAGGTCCTGAAACAGGGTCTGCAAACCCGGCGACAGCACTTCCAGATAATGCTCAGTGGCGTGAGACGCCTGGCGACGCGCAGGTGTGGCCACAGAAACGGATTCGGTGACAGGACCAACGTCCACAAAGCGCACCCGATAACCCGGTTGCAGCAACGCAGGTTCGTCGCGCTCCAGATCCCACATGCGGGCGTCGGTGAGGCCGATGATCTGCCAGCCGCCGGGACTCGCCTGCGGATAGACGCCGCTGAAACCGCCTGCCAGCGCCACGGCACCGGCGGGGATGCGGGTGCGCGGCGTACTGCGGCGCGGCACCAGGAACTCAGGGCCGCCGCTCAGGTACGCAAAGCCGGGCGCAAAGCCACAGAATGCCACGTTGTAATCGCTGCCGGTGTGCCTGCGGATCACTTCTTCACGGCTGATGCCCAGTTCGCGGGCGACGTCTTCCAGATCTTCGCCGTTGTAATGCACGGGAATTTCGATCAGCTTGCCCGCTGCGCGAGCCTTGCCGTGCACGTCACGCGTGACGATCTGCGCAGCAAGTGCTTCGCGGCTGACCGCGCCGGGACGAAAATGCACCAGCACCGTCCGCGCCGCTGGAACGAGTTCCTCCACGCCATGGATGGGCTGTTGCTGCAAAGAGTCGAACAGGGCAAGAGTCTCGTCCAGGTTCGCCAATTCAACCAGGAGCGCGTCCTGGCTGACCGGGTAGAAACGCATGATCCTCTCCTATACGTGGTAGCGGCTGTCGGGCACATCGGTGATGAACATGTAGCCCGGCGCGTGGGAAATCGCAAAAGGTACCCCGGACGCCATGACCACTGCCTGCGGTGTCACACCGCAGGCCCAGAACACCGGCACTTCGCCAGGCTTGATGGTAACGGCATCGCCGAAGTCAGGACGCGAAATATCCGCGATACCGAGCAAGCCAGGCTCGCCTATATGAACCGGAGCGCCATGCACATTGGGATAGCGTGCGGTGATCTTCACGGCATCGGCCACCCGATCGGCCGGGATGGGTCGCATCGACACCACCGTCTCGCCTTTCAGGCGCCCGGCCGGACGGCAGATGCGGTTGCTGCGGTACATCGGCACGTTGCAGCCCTCGCTGATGTGCCGCACATCGATACCGGCTTCCAGCAACGGAGTCTCGAAGGTGAAGCTGCACCCGATCAGAAAAGTCACCAGATCCGTATGCTCGGCCCAGAGGTCACGTACATCGGTCACTTCATCGGCCAGCTTGCCGTCGCGCCAGACGCGATACAGCGGAATGTCCGTGCGCAGGTCAGCGCCCTCGGCCAGCACGGTGCTGTAGCTGCCCGCCTCGGTGACGTCCAGAATCGGACAGGCCTGAGGATTGCGCTGGGCGAACAGCAGAAAATCGTAGGCCCACTCACGCGGCAGACAGATCATGTTCGCCTGGGTCAGACCCGGTGCATGGCCCGCCGTAGGAGACACCATGCCTTCGCGATACTGGGCACGTGCGGCAATCGCTGACTGACGGGCGTCGTTCAAGGAATTCATGGCTGACCTCGGGTAAATGCACGGATGTTGACCCCTGCTTCAAGCAGACGTTGTTTGAGGGCGTGGGCGATGTTGACCGCGCCTGGGCTGTCGCCATGCACGCAGATCGAATCGGCTTCAAGCTCGATCAGGCTGCCGTCCTCGGCCTCGATGACGCCATCGCGCACCAGACGCAACATGCGCTCGGTGATCAGCTCGACATCGTGCAGCACAGCACCAGAACGCGAGCGGGACACCAGCGTGCCTTGAGCGGTGTAGGCCCGGTCCGCAAAGGCTTCGGACACACAGGACAGACCCGCATCACGCGCCCAGCCGAGCAGCTTCGAATTGGCGAGGCAGACCAGCTTGAGCTGCGGGTCGATACGCAAAATCGCCTGAATCACCGCAGCCGCCTGAACCGGATCGCCTGCAATGGTGTTGTAGAGCGCGCCGTGAGGCTTGACGTAGGTCACTGTCGTCCCGGCGCTGCGGGCCAGGCCCTGAAGCGCGCCGATCTGATAGATGACATCGGCGGTGAGTTGCTCGGCCGGCACATCCATGTTGCGCCGACCGAAGCCGACCAAGTCCGGATAGGCCACGTGGGCACCGACGGCCACATCACGCGCGGCGGCGGCTTCCAGCGTGCGCAGTATTCCGGCCGGATCGCCGGCATGAAATCCGCACGCCACGTTGGCGCTGCTGACCACTTCGAGAATCGCCGCATCGTCGCCCATGCTCCAGGCGCCGAAGCTTTCTCCCAGGTCGCTGTTAAGGTCAATTGCACGCATCAGAAAATCTCCTTTGGATCAGGCCGCGCCGATGAAGGCAAAAATGGCGCCTGCCGATTTGTAAGCCATGAACCACGACAGCAGACAGGTCAGGATGCCCAGCACCAGCAGCCAGCGAGGATAGTGGTAGCCATCCATCAGGTCAGACCGGGCCCAGCCCACGTACATGAAAATGCTCAGACCCAGTGGCAGGATAAGGCCGTTGAAACCGCCTGCGAACACCAGCAGTGCCGCGGGTGGCTTGCCGATCATCAGGTACACCGCCATGCAGATGACGATGAAAGCCACGGTGGCGAGGTGACGAGCGCGCTCAGTGATCTTCTTGGAGAACACCGTTATGAAGGACATCGACGTATAAGACGCGCCGATCACACTGCTGATCCCCGCTGCCCATAGCACCAGACCGAACATCATCATGCCGACGTCACCTGCTGCCGCCTGGAATGCTTGACCGGCAGGGTTTGCGCCCTTGCCAGAAACGTCGATAACCACGCCGCTTGCCACCACACCCAGAATAGCGAGAAACAATATGTAGCGAGCGATGCCAGTGACCAGAATACCGGTCAGTGCTGCGCGGGATACGGCCTGAATGTTCTCTACACCAACGGTGCCGCGGTCAAGCAGACGGTGAGCGCCTGCATAGGTGATGTAACCGCCTACCGTGCCGCCCACAATCGTGGTAATCGAGGCAAAGTCGATGAAGTCAGGCCACACCGACTGACGCAGGGCTTCGCCCAGCGGAGGATGGGTCGCGAAGCAGGCGAACACGATCAGGCATATTTTCAGGATGCCCAGCCCCATCATGATGCGGTCCATCGCCACGCCTGCGCGATGAGACGAGAAGATTGCAATGGCGAGCAGCGCACTCAAGGCGCCCCCCCACTTGGGATCAAGGCCGGTCAGCGCATTCAAGCCCAGACCTGCACCGGCAATGTTACCCAGCATGAACACCAGGCCACCGCACAGCACCAACACCGTCAGCAAGTAACCACTGCCCGGAATAGCAGCATTGGCCAGATCGGCCGCGCGCATTTTGGTCAGCGACACGATACGCCAAACGTTCAGCTGCACGACGAAGTCGATCAGGATCGATGCCAGAATGCCGAACGCAAACGCAGCACCCAGCGTGGCGGTGAAGGTCGCCGTCTGAGTGAGGAAGCCTGGACCGATGGCGGACGTCGCCATCATGAATATTGCGGCGATCAACGAAGCGCGCCGGGCTTTCGTAAACTCTTGAGTGGTCTGTGTCACGGCAACATTCCTACGGTGAGTGATACCTGAGCAGAGCAATGAGCATGCCAAGACTCAACCAATCAGCCTGAGATGTAGGTGCCAAGCGGACTTATTGTTGAACAATCCTATAGCCATTGATCACTCAATTGCACCAATTTGTTACTTCAGGAACCAGAGGCGCTACCTAATGAAGCACACAGCGCGCTTCTTTCTTGCCACGCACTAAGCTCTCAGGGAATATCGTCGCGGCTTTTCCCACCCTGGACCCCTTATGAACGACGCAGTACCCCCTTCTCCCGCCCGTACGCTGGGAGAATCCATCACTCAAGAAATTCGCAGGATGCTGGTCGAAGGCGAGCTGGTTCCAGGTCAGCGCCTGTCCGAAGCGGCACTGGCCGAAAATCTGGACATCTCGCGCAATACGCTGAGAGAGGCGTTCAGGGTGCTGACGCGCGAGGGCCTGCTCAAGCACGAACCCAATCGCGGCGTGACGGTTGCCGAGCCGGACATGGCTTCAATCATCGACATCTACCGCGTGCGCCGCTTCATCGAGTGCAATGCCATCGCCCAAGGCTATCCGCAGCACCCCGGAGCGCTGCGCATGCGTGAAGCGGTCGACGCCAGTGTGCGGGCGCGTGAAGCCAAGGACTGGGTGGCCGTGGGTACCGCCAACATGATGTTCCACCAGGGCATTGTCGAACTGGCCGACAGCCCGCGGCTGGTGGTGTTCTATGGACAGATCTCGGCGGAGCTGCGGCTGGCCTTCGGGTTGCTCAACGCGCCGGAGTTCCTGCACGTGCCGTACATCGACATGAACGCCGGGATTCTTGAATGCGTTGAAGCGGGAGAGCCTGAAAAGGCCACCAAGATGCTTGAGTCGTATCTGGTGCAATCGGAGCGGACGGTACTGGCTGCTTACGAGCGCAGCCTGAAACGCTGAGGGCACTCTTATAAAACGCCCCATAAGTCACTGAAGAAACTGGGTTTTGTGGGAGCGCCGCCCGGTCCGCTCCCACGAAAACGCGTTTCTTCAGTGGTTTACAGGTTGTTTGATAAGAGGCCGAGCGATCACACAGAAAAAAGCCCTGCATCCTGATAACTGAGCATTAGTTCATCGAACTCGCCGACATCCTGACGAGTTCGGGCGATCAACTGCGCCCCGGCCACAGCAGTGAAAATGGCACGCGCACGGCGTTCGCATTTTTCTGCGCTTCCCAGTCCCGCATCAGTCAGCACCTGAGCAAGCCACGCCACGTTGGCATCTGCAAACGCCTTGACCTCGCTCTTCACTTCCTCAGGCAGGTCTTCGTATTCAGCCGCCATGAAACTGGACAGACACAGCCGGTTGCCGTTCTCCAGCGACATGCGAAAGATCGACGGATACAGCTGCAGGCAGCGTGTCGAATCGGTGTTCTCGTCACGAATCGCCTCAAGCACGGCAGCCGTATCCTGCCAGTAGCGTCTGGCAACCGCCGCCCCGAGGTCCGCCTTGCTGGGAAAGTGGTAGTAAATGCTGGCGTTCTTGATCCCCACGGTATCGGCGATGCTGCGGAAATTGATCCCGCTGTAGCCGTGTACCTGAGCCGCAGCTTTCGCGGCGGCCAATATGGCTTCCCGAGCATTCTCGCTCACGTGTGGCTCCTCGCTTGTGCAGTCATCTGATCATTGCCAGCGATTCTACTCGCAAAAATATTTACCTGCCAACTGGTAGGCAGGGGTTGACAGGCTAAATCCGAGCGCGCAATCTTTGCCTACCAACTGACAGGCAGGTAACTGGCCATGACACATGCAACTGCACCCACCATCTATGCAAACATCCCAATGATGAAAATCCACGACTGGTACGACGGCCCTTACCCGGCGCGTGTACGCATCGCACTGGCCGAAAAAGGCCTGCTCCCTAACATCGAGTTCGTGTCCGTCAACCTGTGGACAGGCGAACACAAGAAACCGGAATTTCTAGCCGTCAACTACTCAGGCACCCTCCCCGTACTGGAACTGAACGACGGCACCCTCATCGCCGAATGCACCGCCATCACTCAATACCTTGACTCCTTGGTGGGCAGCCCCGACCTGACCGGCGAAACGCCTGTCGAAAAAGGCCTCATCCACATGATGACCAAACGCGCGGAAATCGAATTTCTCGACGCCGTCAGCACCTACTTCCACCACGCTACCCCGGGACTTGGTCCAGACGTCGAGCTGTACCAGAACGCCGAATGGGGCAACCGGATGCGCGACAAGGCTGTGAGAGGCATGCGCTATTTCGATGAACTGCTCAAGCACCAGCCCTTTGTTGCAGGCGAAAAGTTCTCGATGGCGGATATCGCCGTGCTGGGTGGGATGATCTTTTCATCGCTGGTGAAACTCGCGGTACCTGAAGAATGCACCGCACTGCGCGAATGGCATGTGCGCATGCAGGAACGGCCGAGTGTGAAGACGTGGAAAGAGATGGTTGAGAGTGGCAGGCCGAAGGGCTGAGCAGGTTACTAATGAGACGGCGGGTGGACGCAATGCAGTGGTCGACTGTATGCGGACACCTCAATCGGTGAGTGCCACGCCACGTGCCGCCCATAAAAGTGGGCGGCACTTGGGTTTGGGTCGAATTCAATCGGCCCCCGGCGTAGCACCTAACCTGCCAAGTCCGCCCGCTCAAGCAAAGCCCTGACAAACCTTTTTTTGGTCAGGTCAGCACATTTACCTCGATACCTCTCACCGATTAACTCCGATATACCGACAACCATCGTCAACAACATTCCAATAGAAAAAACCAGGGTAATTGCGATAAGGAAAAGGGTGAGGGAATATTTTGCAGCATTGCCTGCAAGCTCTGAAAAATCAATGTTCGCCGTCGTGAACTCGACGCCTGGAACTCTCAAAACAAAATTCAGCAAAGCCAAAATAACAGGAATGGAAAGCACGCTCTGAAGCGGCTTAAGGCTGAAGAATCCCATCAGGAACCGATCACCCAGCTGCCTGTTCTTTCTGGACTCAACCAGCATTCCCTGGACCTCGTAGAAGGTTTTCGTCACGTCAAGATACTTGTCAGGCGAGACAGGCAGGTTCTTTTTGAGCCAGATGCTTTTGACAGTTTCCCTGTCCTGTTTTTGGCAGAGCGAATCAGGGATTCCCGACCTTTTAAGCTTGTCATACCTGTACACAGGCTCATAAAAAACCACCCAGACGACCAATCCGAGAAGCTCAAAAAGAACAGCGATCATAGCCAGACCTGTACTTGGCTCACCTCCTGATATCGAAACACCGATGCTGCTGAACATAAAAAGCAGCATGAGGGCAAAGAAAACTACCGATATCCAGTACGCGATATTTTTCGGACCGTCCTTGAGGGAGCGGAAGTGGAATAATGCTGAGTACCTGACGGCCATTTTTTCGAAGTCTGAAACGGTAAGAATTTGCACAACTTCCTCGCTTGACATATTTATCCTGAACTCATTATCGAGTAGCGCGTATTATATATCGGAAACTTCTGAAATTTAAGGCTCAGGCAAGGGATGTAAACCGGAACACCTTAGGTGCGAGGGCCGTGGTCTCGAGATGTTTGCAGTTCATCAGCTATAGCTGGGCAGACTGAAAGCGATCTTTCCATGAATATCGACTAGCTTCTTCTAACTAAGGGTTGAATGCGCTTATTAATGTTCAGTTGCAAAAAAGGCAGGGACATCACCAGATAGGTGTGCAGCTGTAGCCTCGCGATGAAACGAATGTTGAGTCTTTTGTCATGAATGACGCCGCGTTGCCACCACCTGCGTGTTCATCGGTTTTGCAATCACTGGCTTAGGTTCGCCTTGAGTTCTTGCGAGGCTTGTGCGATCGCGCTTTGCACTGCCGGCAGATGGTTGAACGCGTTTGATAGCCCAAAGTCGTGAATCATGCCGTTGTAGCGCACCGACGTCACTTGCACACCCGCAGCGTTGAGCTTGTGGCCGTAAGCTTCGGCTTCATCGCGCAGGACATCGAATTCAGCCGTCTGGATCAGCGTCGGCGGCAGGCCTTCCAATTGCTCTAGCGTCGCCTGCAGCGGCGATGCGTAAATCTGCTTGCGTGCGTCGGCGTCGGTTGTGTAGTTGTCCCAGAACCACGCCATGAGGTCTTTGGTCAGGAAGTAGCCGTTGGCAAATTCCTTGTACGACGGCGTGTCGAAGTTTGCATCCGTTACCGGGCACAGCAATAGCTGCGAACGCAGTGCAGGTAAGCCTTTCTCGTTCGCCATCAGAGCTACAGCTGCGGCCAAATTGCCACCTGCGCTGTTACCCGCTACGGCCAGGCGGTTGCCGTCGACATTGATCTCCTGGCCATGCTCGGCCACCCATTTGGTTGCGGCATAGGCTTGTTCGATGGCAACGCCGTATCCCGCCTCAGGCGACAGGCTGTAGTTAACGAATACAGCCACCGCGCCAGAGCCCGCAACCAAGTCACGCACCAGCCGTTCGTGCGTTGGGAAGTCGCCCAGCACCCAGCCGCCGCCGTGGAAGTACATGAATGCGGGCAGGGTCTTCTGTTGGCTGCCAACCGGGCGCACGATGGTCAGTTGCAGGTCGCTGTCATTGACGCGAATCGTCTTCTCGCTGACCTCCGCTTCCGGCAAGGCAACGTTGGAGGCGGCCTGGGCACCCGCCAGCGCGGCACGGGCATCGGTCGGCGACATGCTGTCGAGCGTCTGGCCGCCCTCAAGGGACTGCAGGAATTTTGCCACGTTGTGTTCTACGCCAGGCCGTTCGGCTGCGGAGGCGCTACCAGGCGACAGAGCAACGACGGAAAGGGCGAAAGCGGAGGTTAGAGGCTTCATGATGTTTCCTTTTAACGCCTGAGTGTGTGCGTCATTAAATAGCGGCCTGTTAAATTACGTTGTTGCGCCTGCGGCCAGGCGAACGAAGTCAGCGGATTTCGGACGCTGTGCCGGACGCATAGTTGCAGCTCCGCTCGGCTGCAAAGAAAAACACGACAGATAGGGTTGAAGCCTCATCTGCCGCGTGGCCAAGGAAGTCAGATATTCAAGGCGCGACATGGGTGTGGAAGATCTTGCTGACCACCGTCCACTCGCCGTCGACCTTCAGCAGGTTAAAGAAATCCGTAAAGCAAAAGCCCGATACGTCATTGGTGTCGATGCGTGCGCTGGCAGCGGTGCCTACGATGTCGATGTTGACGATTACACCTTGAGCTTCTGGAGACGGACGGAACGCGCTGTCAATGCCATCGAACAGTGTCTGAATCGGGCCGCCGGTCAGCCTGCCGTCACCATCGACGCTGAACATCGTTGCCTGCTCGCTGAAAGCTGGCTTCATGATGCTGCTTTTGGCCTGTTTGCAGCCTTCGTTGTATTTGTTCAGTACCTCGGTGATGGCCTGATATTCCTGCACATAAGTAGGCTTGTTCATGTTTGTACTCCTGGTAGTTAATTCGAGTCGTGTTAAAAAGACCGGTTACTTTTGGCGGGTATTGAGATCGCCCCCTGCGACCACCCATAGCGACGCCAAGCGCTGGGGCCCAAGGTCTCGCTTTTGAAGTGTTGCCCAGTTGGTTTATTCAGCGAGCGTCGGCCAGTCGGTGTAACCTTTAGCGCCGTTACCGTAATAGGTTTCACGTGGCGCAACAGTGAGTTCTGCACCTTCTTTCAAACGGCGCACCAAATCCGGATTGGCAATAAACGGGCGACCGAAAGCCACTGCGTCGACCTTGCCTTCAGCACGGCGAGTAACGGCGAGTTCGATGTCGTAATTGTTGTTGCCGATATAGGGGCCTTTGAACCGTGCACGTAACGCATCGAGATCCACGTTTTCGGGAACAGTGCGTGACGTAGCGGTAGCGCCCTCGACAAAATGCATATAGGCGAGCTGGAAGCGATTCAGTTGCTCGATCAGATAGCCATAGGTTTGCATTACCTGGCTGTCCAAGGGAGTGTTGCCTGCATCTGGCGTCACGGGCGATAGACGAATGCCAACGCGGTCATGACCCCAGATCTCGACGACTGCAGCGGTGACTTCCAGCGTGAGTCGTGTGCGATTCTCAATCGAACCACCATATTGGTCGGTTCGCTGATTGGTGGAGTCGCGCAGGAACTGATCAAGCAGATAGCTATTGGCAGAGTGCACTTCCACACCATCAAAGCCTGCACCTTTTGCGCATGCGGCGGCGTGTCGGTATTGCTCGATAATGCCTGGGATCTCGGATATTTCCAGCGCTCGCGGCATGGAGACGTCCATCATCCCCTCTTCAGTAAAGGTCTGGCCTTCGGCTTTAATCGCCGATGGCGCTACCGGTGCCGTGCCGTCGGGTTGCAGGTCCACATGCGAGAAACGCCCCACATGCCACAGTTGGCAAACAATAAGTCCACCAGCGGCATGCACCGCATCTGTTACCCGCTTCCAGCCTGCTACGTGCTCTTCAGTCCAGATGCCTGGCGTCAACGCATACCCCCGCGCTTGCGGGGAAATATTGGTCGCTTCACTGATGATCAAACCAGCGCTGGCACGTTGTGCGTAGTAGCGAGCATGCATTTCGTTAGGTACGCCTTCTGGCCCCATGCGGCTGCGCGTTAACGGGGCCATGACAATGCGGTTGGCCAGTGATAAGGCGCCTAAATCCATTGGCGTGAAAAGGTCCGTTGATGGGCTGTTGGGTGTCATTGTGATTCCTAGTGATAACTGTTTTGCCGGATAAAAATCCTTGCTGCATCAACTATGGTGGTTAATGATAATGACGTAAATAGCCATAAGCATGGATACAGTATGATCAAAAAAGTCATAATACAGAGCCCGACGCGTGCTGAGGGCGTTGACGATTCAATGCCTCTACCACCGGTGCATTTACCCGGTCTTCTAACCTTCGAGGCGGCCGCCAGGCATTTGAATTTCGCACGCGCCGCCGCAGAAATCGGTGTTACGCCCACTGCGGTATCACGCACGATCAAAAGCGTGGAAGCGCAACTCAATGTGCGACTGTTCAATCGAACAACACGCAGTGTCAGCCTGACCGAGGCCGGCGCGTCATTGAACGCAGCATTGGCACCTGCGCTTGCCTTGATCAGAGACTCCTTGTCACAAGTCTCGCTCGTGACAGATCAACCCTCTGGCACAGTGCGCCTCAACTCGTCGTACGTTGCATACCGCATCCTGATCGAACCGCATCTGACCGCCTTCATGGAGAAATACCCGCTGATCAACGTCGAGGTATCGCTGGATAACCAACTTGGCGATATCGTTAATGCCGGTTTCGATATCGGCATGCGCATGGGAAAAAGAGTGCAGAACGACATGGTTGCGGTACAGCTGGGAGCGGCACAAAAAAGAATTGTGGTGGCAGCGCCGGATTACTTCAGCACCTTGACTGAGCCCCGGACACTGGAGCAACTGCTGAAGCACAACTGCATTCGCCAGCGGTATTCAGTGGGTGGACGATTCTTTGAATGGAAGTTCGAAGATGGCGGGCAAATGGTTCAAGTCGATGTTCAAGGGCGTTTTATCTTTGACGAAATGAGATCCGTCCTTGATGCGGCAGTACAAGGCCAGGGCATTGGTTTCGTTTTCGAGGACTTCGCAAGGCCACAGTTGGAAAACGGTACGCTTCGTCAGGTATTGAAGCAGCACAGCGGCATGGACGATGCGTTTCACCTTTACTATCCGCATCGTAAACACATGCCAGGCAAGCTGCGTGCGTTTGTTGATTTCATGCGTAGTGCTAATGAGGTTGGGAAATTTTGATTTAACTTTCCCAGGTGCGACATGTTCGGAAATATCGAGTTTTCATCGCTATAAACGGTTAGTAACGTTCACTTTGGGCCGATAGCGGGCACTCAGAACCACTCATGTCCGGTCGGCCGTCCGAGTGCTGACAATGCGTCTTCAAACTGTCCCCGATGGAATGACACTCGCTGATTCATGTCATTCCAGGCAACCTCAGTGATTACGCCGAGCCTTTCGGTGACCTGATGTTTGTGGCTCCAGAGTCCGCGCACGACTTCGATAAGTTTTCCTCAATATTGGAAGCCAGGTTCACCAGTGGAGTGCTGGTGAAGGCCACATCCTGAAGCCCTCTGACACGCCCCCCAAAGCAAGTTACCTTTCAAACAGCGCCTTTCACATTCCGAACCGGTGGTCGTCTTCAAAAACCCATCATCGGGCAACAGAAGCACTCGTCAAACCACCTTGACCAGTCGACAGCCCCTTCCCGGCCTATGTAAATTCACAACATTTCACAGCCCGTGTCACATCCACCTCATGTGCGCTCCCTACCCTCGGATCTGTTCGAGCCTTACCCCTTTCTACCCTGCCAGTCAGCCGGTCAGTGCTCGGCGTCGCTTTCACGGGGCGCTGTGCTGGCGGGGTTTATTACCAAGGAGCCTGCACATGTCCGTTTCCGTAGAAAACATATCCAAGAACCGCACGGCGGAATCCAATTCGCAGAGTCAGTGGAGCAACTCGGTTGACCGCGCGAAAGCCAAAGACGCGGGCATCGAGTGGGAGCTGCCCGGTGATGACAAGCGATCTGCCCAAGAGATTATCGACGCCAGCCCGCTGCTGAAGAATCTGGGCAATCAGAGTGGCGTGAAGGACAAGCTCAAGGAGCGTGTCGGTGACTTCGAGCACGACCGCGACGCGGCGTATCGCGCCGTTCAGGTGCTGGATCATGTGGAGTTGCTGAACGAGGACGGCGTGCGCATTGTGAATGGCAATGACGGCAACGGCCGGGTCGATGGGTTCACCAAGGGCGGTGACGCCAAACACGGCACCGAAGCCGGTCGTTTGCAGGATTTCGGCAAGTACGGCTGGGAGAATCTCAAGGGCGAGCTCAAGCACGTGGACAGCGCCGGTGACAGCAGTGCGGCGCGGGAGCAGGCCGAAGCGGCGGGCATTCAGTGGGTGCGGCCGGAGGGCGATACCCGTTCGGCTCAGGACATCATTGACGACAATCCGCTGCTCAAGAACCTGGGTAACCAAAGCGGCGTGAAGGACATGCTCAAGGAACAAGTGGGCGACTTCGAAAACGATCCCGATGCGGCTTTCCGTGCGGGTCAGGTGATGGATCGTGTCGTTGGCTACGACGAGGGTGGCAAACCGCTGACCGGCAAGGATGTGGCCGACACACGGATCAATGGCTTCACCAAGGGTGGCGAAGCCAAACACGGCACCGAAGCCGGACGTCTGCAGGACTTCGGCAAGTACGGTTTCTCGTCCCTGCCCAAGGCGCAAGCCAGTCAGGATATCGCCGGGTATAAAACCTACGTTGAAACCAACAAGAACGCCGACGAAGGCTCCAAACAGATCGCGCAGTACACGGCGATTCTGGAGCAGATGTATGACTCGATCCGTGGCAAGACTGGCGCCGACGGCACCCTCACCGCTCAGAACATCAAGGATTACAAAGACAGCAACCCGCAGCTGGGCGGCCTGGAGAAGGACGCCTTGAGCTTCTGGTCGCAGCCCGGCGCCTTCAAGCTGCTCGACACGGCCAGCGGCAATCTGGCGAAATCGGCCGACGGCAAGGTCAGCAGCGGCGATCTTCAGGCCTTCCTGAAAAGTGGCGCTCCGGTGGACGCCATGACGTTGAGCAGCCTGCTGTCCAGCGTGGTCTCCGGGAACCTGACCAGCAACGTGGACACCAGCAAGCTGGGCAAAGACGTGTTTGAGCACCCTGAACACTACACGGCCGAGGAAAAGGTCGCGGTGCTGCTGGATTTGCAAAAGTCCCAGAAGCTGGTGGTGGACGGCGCCAACGCCGGCATGTGGGGCGACGATTATGGCAAGGTGGCCATCGCCAATGGATCGGGCGCTTTTTGGGAACCGGAAAAGCTGCTCAAGGATATCGGCGACCACATCGCCATTCTGCAGAACGATCCCGACACCGCAGCGTTTCTTCAGGACAGCAGCGCTACGGGCATGAAGGACCTGTTCGAGGCCAGTCCGGGCCTCAAGGATGCGGTCAGCAAAACCTACGAAGACGAGATCAAGTCCGGCAAGGCGCTGGACAAGGCGTGGGAGGCGAACACCAAGGATGGCAAGACCGATCAGACCGCCGCGCTGACCCAGTTCTACGCGACCGCTCAGAGTTTCCAAGGGATGCTGGGCGTCAATAACGCTGCCGAGATCCAGGCTGGCGTGGGCAAGTCCTCTCACAGCGAAGCCCTGAAGACCTATTACAAGGATTCTCTGGCGTCCGGCGAGCGTCTGCGCGAATTGCTCAAGACCAACGCACCAGAAGCGGCTGCCAGTGCGTTCAGCATGGAAGTCGCGCTCTACAACGCCACGCTGGACCCGACCTTTACCGGCGAGTTCGACAAGCAGCTCAACGACAATTTCTCGACGATATCCCAGGAAAACCTCTTCAAGGACGCCACCTTCGAAGACATGCAAAAAGCCTTCGGCAAGGACGGCGGCAAGGACCTTGACGAGGACAAGGTCCGCAAGCTGATCGACCAGATGCGCCAGGAATCCCCGGAACTGCTGCTGAACAAGGATGGCACTGTCGCGACGACCGATCAGGTGCTGTCGGGCTTCAGGGGCAACTGGGACATGTTTCGCCAGGGCACCAAGGCACTGGACAAGATGGACATGCTGACCAAGTTCGACACCGGCGGCGACGCCAAAGGTGCCTATGGCAGCGGCGTGCTTCACGGGGTCAGCGGTCTGTTCATGGCGGGCATGACCATCGCACGGGGCGCACAGGGCTCGGGTAAGCTCACGGATCGCAACATCGTCGACATCACTACAGGTTCGGTGCAGGCGGCCACGCTGTTCACCGAAGGCGGCACCAAGGCTTATCAGGTCTCGATGAACGAGGCGATCGAGAAAAGGGAAAAGACCCTGACGGGTAACCCTGACAACCTTTCTCAGGAACAGCTCGATAAGCTCAAGGACAACATCAAGGACAGCAAGAACGCGATCGCTGTCTCCAAGCAGTATGAGGAAGCAGCCAAAGGCCTGGGCGGTCTGGCCAATATCGCGGCAGGTGCCTACGGGATTTTCGATGGCGTGAACGCGATCCGTCGAGGCGACAACCTGACTGGCGGCTTTGGCGTGACTGCCGGGTCTCTGGGCGTACTGTCCGGTTCAGCCTCGGCCCTTGAGGGCACACTGGGACTGCTGGGCGCCAACCTGCCCCGCTTCATACCGGCGCTGGCTGCAGCCGCTGGTACGCTGGGCTTTCTGGCTGGCGGCGTGGCGGTTCTGGGAGCGATCATTCCCGGTCTGGTCAGGGAAGGACAGCAACAGGCCAAGGCCGATGACTTCGCGCAGGTGCTGGGCGACAGCATCAGACGCTATGCCATCGACGGTGTGAAGGATGGCACCATCGACGACATTCCGATCAAGGACTGGCCGGGCGGTGAAGACTCCACCGTCGCGTCCTGAAGCAACACGGGGTGCAAGCCCCGTGATATGCGCCGATCCTCGTGCCCGGTCTCGCCGGGTGCGTGGATCAGGTCTCGCGCTTGATCATCCCGCTCAACCACTCTCGACTGCGTGCCAGCACCCTCCCCGACATCGCCGTCGGAAAGTGAACGAACCCGTGCGGCAAGTCCGGCAGCCGGTGCATCTCAACGTCCGCCACAGTTTTCCAGCGCTCGGCCATTTGCAGGGTGTCGTCCAGCAACGGATCGATGTCGCCGACGAACATCAGCGCAGGCGGCATGCCGGAAAGATCGCCGTACAAGGGCGACAGCGTGGGTTGCTGGCGCTGCTCGTCGGTCAGGCCAGGCGTGAGCAGGCGCAGGGCCTCGACCATTCCTGGGCCGTCGAGAACGAGGGTTTCAGGCCCGGCGTTGCGCACGCTGGGGGTTCCGGTGAGGTCATAGACGCCGTAGTACAGCAGCACGCCTTTGATGCGTTGCAGCAGGTCGGGCTTGTCTTTCAGTTTCAGCAGGGTCGTGGCCGCGAGGTGGCCACCGGCAGATTCACCGACGACGATCACCGGCAGGCCCGCGAACTCAGGGCAGTCTCCCAGCAGCCAGCACGCGGCCGAGAAACAGTCTTCCATCACCCCTTCAACGGGCGTAGACACGGCGAGCCGGTAATCGACCGACACCACGGCCACCTCGCATTCATTGACCATCGCGACGTTGAGGTCATCGTTCATCTGCGCATTGCCGATCACCCAGCCGCCGCCGTGAAAGTCGAGCACGACGCCTTTTGGCTGGCCCTTGGGCCTGATGATGCGCACAGACACGGGGACACCGTTGCTGCTGACGATTTTCTTTTCGGCCTGCAGTCCGTGTCGAGTGAGCTTGCCCCCGCCGCCAATCTGGCTGACGCGCAACAGTGACTGGATCAGCACGGGCATGACGCGGTTGCGTATCTTGAAACGCGGAAAGCGCGCGAGCTTCCTGTTTAGCTGGCGAGCCTCGGCACGCTCCTGCTCGCTGAAAGACATGGACTGTCTGTTATCCAAATGCTTGCGCTCCTGTCAGGCCGATGATCGTCGTGATGGATGATGTGGTCCAGTCATGAATAGAGTCGCGCGTCGCGGCAGCGTTCATTGCATGAAATGACGATGCGATGTTGCCTCGCGCAGTGTTAAAGGCTGATGTACGTATTCATTGATTGATCAATGCGGCAGCGCCGGGTAAAAAACCCTGTGCCTTTCTGAACGTGCAAGGAGCACCGGATGCTGGAGTTGAACACCGAACGGCTGTACCTGCGGACACTGGTCGAGGCGGACTGGCCGCTGTTTTTCAGGCTGCATCGTGAACCGCAGACCATGCAGTATGTGTTCGGAGACATTGACGAAGAGATGATTCGCAGAGGCTTCGATCATCGATTGCCTGCATGGACGCCGCAGTCGGACCACTGGCTGTGTCTGGTGGTGATCGACAGGCAGAGCGGGCAGGAGCTGGGCGTGAGCGGCTTTCGTATCCTGTCGCAGGGGCATGCCGAGATTGGTGGTCTGTTGTTGCCGGAGCATCAGGGCCAGGGTTACGGCACCGAGTCCTGGCACGCCGTCATCGACTATGCCGCCGCCATCGGGCTGGACTCGCTGGAGGCAACCGTGACCGATGGCAACATCGCGTCCTGCAAGCTGCAGGAGAAATGCGGCTTCACCTTTGAGCGTCGCGCGCCACAGGCGTATCAGATTGGTGAGCAGTGGTTTGATGATCTTGTTTATGGGTTGCAGTTGGGGCCGCTGCGCAGCCCATCGCTGCCGTCGTAACCTGCGAGAGCTCCCACGCCCTCCGGGCAGAAACAGAGTTCAGCGTTTCTTGAGAAGTCCGGTGTTTGATAGAAAAACACCGGACTGTGGGAGGCACCACAACGTCTTTGACGCAGCGCTTTCGCGCAGCAAACTTGGTGGGAGCGGACTTGTCCGCGAATGCAGTTTTTCAGCCACTGCATATGCATCGGATGTACCGGCCTTTTCGCGGACAAGTCCGCTCCCACAAATTGAGTCTCTTCAGTGGTTTACAGGTTGTTTGATAAGAGGCGGCTTGCCGGCGATCTGCCGGGAACCGGCAGCAACACGGGTTGAACGCTCACGCCCTCGGCCGCGTCCCCAGAATCGTCACGCGTTCGCCGTAGCGTGAATGGGGAAAGTAGTCCCAGACCGCGTGGTGCTGCGTAGAGCGGTTGTCCCAGAACACGAGGGTGTTGGGTGCCCAGCGGACTCGGCAGCTGAGGATCGGTTCGCGGGCCACCAGATCGAAGAGCATGTTCAGCAACGTCTGACTTTCACTGCCTGACAATTGCACGATGTGCGAGGTGAAACCCGAGTTGACGAACAGCGTCGGCCTGCCGGTTTCCGGGTGGCGAACCACGACCGGGTGTTCGCTTTTGGGCAGGCCTTCGGGCGGTGTGAAGCCCTTCCAGGGAATCTCGCCATCGTGAATGGCGGTCAAGCCACCGAGGAACTGCTGCATGGCCGGGGACAGCATGTCGATCGCCAGGTGCATGTTGGCAAACAGGGTGTCGCCGCCCGTGCCGATGGCCGGGGTTTCCTTGACATAGAGCATCGAGCCCATCGAAGGCTCGAGGTCGGCGGTGCCGTCGGTGTGCCAGGTTTCACCCGCGACGAAACGTGACTGGGCGTTGGCGCGGACCACCACCAGTTCCGGGTCATCACCATCGATGCTGTCCACCGGTAACGCACGCAGCTCACCGAACAGTCGACCGAACGCCTTGTGCTGCTCCACGCTCAGGAGCTGGTCACGAAACACCAGCACGTGGTTCTCCAGAAGCGCCCGGCGGATTTCGTTGAGTTGCTCGTCGTTCAACGGCTGTGACAGGTCCACGCCGCTGATTTCGGCGCCAATGACAGGCGTCAGCCTGTCGATACCAATGCTGTGGTACGGCGCACGTGGCGCGCCCGCGATGCGCTCGATGGCCTTGAGTGCCAGTTGATCCATGTTTCTTCATCCTCTTCTTGTCATATCCGATTGCCGGTCCGATCAATGCGACCGGTCACCCTTCGCGCAGCGAGCGCGGACGCATGTCGGTCCAGTGCTCGGCGATGTAGTCCAGACAGGTTTGCCGCTCGCCACATACGCCAGCCTTGCTCCAGCCAACAGCCATCGGCTTGCCCGCTGGCCAGATGGAATACTGGCCTTCATCATTGGTGACCACTTCGAACTGCGAGTCAGGTTCGTTCATGTCGCTCTCCGTGCCTGTGCTCGATCAGGTCGTTATTGATAATCTTGGCGATGGTCTGCACCGACGGGCTGGCGACGATGCCGTAATGGTCAGTGTCCAGCGGCTGCCAGCTCAGCATGTTCGGCACCAGGGCCTGCCACGCGGTCTTGAGCGCTGACGGTTGCCACTTGCTGCCCATGCCGTAGGGATTGGGCTGCGTGGCAATGAACAGGCGCGTCGCCGTCGCAGGCAGTTGCACGGGACGATGATCCGCCATGCTTGCCATGTTGTTCTGGCAGCAGACGATCAGGCGTTGCAGGTAGCGCGGCGTGTCCTCAGAGGCCATGTCGCCGGGCCGACGCGCGGAAAACTCGCGCTGGAAGACCTCTCGAATGTGCTGCTCGTCGATCTGCGCCAGCTCGGCTCCGGCGTCCGGTGCGGGTGGGTCGATCAGGTACAGCGTCGGCTGCGACAAATCCGAAGTCTGCGCAAGGCTGCACATCGCCTGCGCAACCCAGGCGCCGAACGACCAACCAGCCAGACGCCAGTGTGTGCCGTCAGGGTGACAGTTCTGCACAGCCCGCACATACCGCTGTGCACGCTCAACCAGACTGATGGCTGGCAGTTCGGGCAAGCGCAGCGCCGGATCGGCGATCACTCGCACGCCCAGATCAGGATGCAGCGCCGAGACCAGTTCCCGATACGCCTGAACATCCCCGCCCACCGGGTGAATCAGGTACAGCCAGTCGCGGCCTGCACCCGGGTTCCACTCATCGATGCGGACGGCGTCAGCCCAGGCATCCTCGGCGGCTTCAATGGCGTCGGGGCTGTCGGTCTGCACCAGTGCAAGCACCTCGCGCAGGCTGACCTTGTGACTGAACCGGGACAGCTCGACCACCACACCCGTCGCCGCCTGCAGCTCGTCGATCAGGTCCAGCAAGGTCAGTGAATCGGCGCCCAGTTCGTAGAGCGAGTCGTCCTCGTCCAGTTCTGTCACGCCGAGCCATTTGCACAGGCAGTCATGCAGACGAGTCCGAAGGTCTGCGCCCTGCTCTTCTTTACCCGGCGCCGTCGAAGCAGATACCTGAGCAACAGGTTGCGCCGCTACCGATCCCGCGCCATGTCGAACCGGATAGAACTGTCGCGCCGTCTCGATGGACGTCGTCGAGATCAGCAGTTGCGGCAGTTGAGCGCTGAGCGCCATATCGAACACCTGACAGCCCTCCTGCGCCGACATGCCCACCGCCAGGTGCCGCTGATGCACGGCATCTCCTGCTCCAGCGCCCGTGGCCATGCCGATGTCACGCCAGATGTCCCAGTTGATGCCGAGCCTTACACAATCGCTGGCGGCGTTCGGGTGGTAATGGGTGAAGCCGTCCAGAGTGCCGCTGGCGGCAGCGTAGTCCAGATGACCGGCACCGCCGAACAGCGCAGCCATCGAGGAGCAATACAGCACGAACTTCGGCGTCATCTGCTGGATCAGCTCTTCGACCGCCAGCATGCCGAGGGTCTTGGCGGCCATGGCTTCAGACAGCGTTCTGGCGTCGCGATGACGAATCAGGCTGCCAGCACCGACGCCTGCAGCGTGAATCACCCCATCAAAGTGGCCATAACGTCGTTCGAGTTGCTCTAGCACCTGAGGCCAGTCCGTCCGGTCGGCGATATCGGCCTGAACCGGATCGATACGCGAGCGGTAAGCCTGCAACGCTTCAGGGCACTCTCCGTGACGCGACAGCAGCACCACCCGCCGCTGGCCATTGTTTCGTAACAGGTGCTCGCACAAGGTACGGCCGATGCCACCGCTGCCGCCGATCACCAGAAACACGCCATCCGGCGGCAGCAGGCAGGGATCGACGGTTGACGCCATGACCGGGCTGGCCTGCAGATGCGGTTGCCACAGGTAATGGTCGCGGATGGCCATGCGTCTCGGTGCCGCAGCAGGATCCGCCAGCAGCGCGGTGAGTGCTTCGGGTCGAGCGGCCAGTTGCGCGCTGTTCAGGTCCAGCCAGTGGCAACGCACCGGGTATTCCTGCGGCACCACTTCGGTGATCCCGGCCAAGGCTGCCAGCTCGGGACGTTTAACCTCGCCGTACACCGGGCAGGCTTGCCATGACACCAGCCACAACCTCAGCGCGGGAGTACGAGGCGTCTGGCCCCAGCCCTGCAACAGCGCACTGACGGTGTCCAGACACGCCCACTGTGCAGCGGCCAGGCTTTGCTCATTGACCCTGCCGGTGACCGACAACGGCAAGGCGTGCAGCCAGTCCAGCTCAAGCGGTGCCGACTGATCCCCGTCCGCTCCGGCCAGAATGTCGAGCAGGCGCGTGAGCGCCGGGGTGTCCAGCGGATCCAGCACAAAGCGGTCGGTGGCGAGTCGCTGAAAGCCATTGCCCGCCGTGACTTCGACCACTCGCCGATAGACATCTTTAAGGCAACTGCGCAGTGTTTCGTCGAGGGCCTCGTGGTTGCACACCACCAGCAATTCCCGAGGTTGAGCCGGCGGGCGTGAACTCAAGCGCCGCACCCGCTGCCATTGCCGTTGATAAAACCAGTCGGCCACGGGCTGTCGCTCAGTAACTTTTTCAAGAGCAGACGATGCCTGAAACCGATAGGTCTGCAGATCGAAGGCCGACGGCGGCAGGTCCCACGGCGGTGGCGCTGAACGTGTCGGCCAGTCCATCGTCGCCCCGCCATACCAGGCGTCGAGCAAAGCGTGCGGCGACAGCTCGCTGGCCGTCACGCGGGCCTCCGATGGCACGACGTCCCTGATCAACGACGGCTGCAGGCACACCGTTTCATTCGGTGGACAGATCATCGCGAAGCGCCAGCGCAAGGCGCGGCGCCCGGTTTGCACATGCCGCAGCACGGCGGTCCGCTGTTCGGGAAAGGTGTTGAGCCAGGTTTCGATGACCGCCATGTCCCGTTCCAGCGCCGAACGACTGTGCGCCGACAGCAGCAGACACGGCACGTCGTCCTGCGGGACGATTTCGGCCTGTGGCGCGGCGCCGATAATGACGTGGGCGTTGGTGCCGCCAATGCCGAAACTGCTGACCCCGGCCAGCCGTCGACGCCCTTCCGGCCATGGCCGCGACGTGGTCGGGATGTAGAACGGCGAGTGTTCCAGGTCGATCTGCGGGTTGATCCGGGAAAAGCCGAGGTTGGGGGGAATCACGCCGTGAAAGACCGCAAGCGCTGCACGGATCAGCCCGACCACGCCTGCCGCTGCGCCCAGGTGACCGATCTGGCTTTTCACCGAGGCCAGCGCACAACTGGCAGCCGGTGCAGGGCCAAACGCCTTGCTCAACGCCGCGACTTCCACCGGATCACCCAGCAAGGTACCGGTGCCATGGGCTTCGATGTAGCCCATGTCGGTTCCGCCCACGCCTGCCTTGCGCATGGCATCACGGATGACCGCCGTCTGCCCCGCCACAGAAGGCGCGGTGTAGCTCATCTTGCTGCGACCGTCGTTGTTCAGCGCCGTGGCCTCGACTACTGCGTAGATCCGGTCGCCGTCAGCCCTGGCGCGTGCCAGCGGTTTGAGCACCACGACGCCATAACCACTGGCGCCAATGGTGCCGCTGGCGTCCTCGCTGAACGGCCGACACAGGCCATCGCGGGAAAAGATGTGCTGGGAACGGTGGCGATAGCCATCGGTCAGCGTCGGATCGACCAGCACGCCAGCGGCCAGCATCACGTCGCTGTCGCCCTGACGCAGCATGGCACTGGCCAGATGGACCGCGATCAGCGAACTGCCGCACGCGGCCTGAACACTCATGGCCGGACCGGTAAGGTCCAGGTGATAAGCGACCTTGGTGGCCAGAAAATCCTTGTCGTGATGCAACGCCATCTGAAAGCCGTCCGGCAGATCGCCGTCGGCGCTCTCGCGCAGCATCTGCTGGAAGTACGTGGTCTCGCCACAACTGGCGATCAGCCCGATGCGCGGACCGTCGGCTTTCGGGACCATCCCCGCGTGCTGTAACGCCTGCACACAGGCCATCAGCAAGTGCCGCTGCTGCGGGTCCATCAGCCGGGCTTCCTGACGGCTGATGCCGAAATACTCAGGGTCGAAATCCAACAGACCCGCCAGCTGACTGCGAGCGCCCACCTGCCCCTCGGCGGCGGCAAACTGCTCGATGCCCACCTGATTGCCCTGAATCATCGTCCAGAATTCGGCCAGATTCTTCGCACCGGCCACGTTGACGGTCATGCCGATGATTGCCATGGGCTGTTCACGGGTATCGACAGCATCGACGCCCTGCTCGCGCCTGACCGGCGCTGATGACGAACTGCCCAGATGGTGCGCCAGACGCCGCACGGTGACGTGTTCGAACAGGTCGGACATCGAAACGGCCTGCGGCAATGCCTGGGCATAGCGCGCATGCAGCCGCATCAGGCCGAGACTGGTCGCACCGGCCTCGAAAAACGTCTGATCCGGCTCGATGGGACGCCCGATCACCGCCACGAACAGCTCGGTCAACTGATGTTCCAGCGGGCTGAGCTGCGACGCAGGTGCCGCAGTAAACGAGCGTTCCAGCACCACGCCCAGCCCGGTCAATGCCTTGCGATCGATCTTGCCACTGGGCGTGCGCGGCCAGACGTCGAGCTGGCGGTATTCATTGATGCGTACATGGGCGGGCAGGTGCAGCGCCACCTGACGATCCAGCGCCTGAAGATCGGACGGCGTGCCGTCCAGGTGCAGACAGGCCGTGAGGCGCTGCGGCTCGTCCTGAAGGATCACGACTGCATTGATCACCGAAGAGTGCTGCATCAGCGCCGCTTCAATCTGCCCCAGTTCCAGACGCTGACCGCTGATTTTGACCTGTTGATCGTCACGCCCCAGATAGTGCAAACGCCCCTCGGCATCGGCGCAGGCCAGATCGCCCGTGCGATAGAACAACGCCGTGCTGCCATCGGGCCGTGGCAGCTCGACAAAACGCGTGGCATTCAGCACAGGATCTGCGAGGTAGCAGCGGGAAATCATCGGCCCGGCCACCAGCAGATAACCCCGATTGCCAGCAGGAACGGGACGGTCGAAGTCATCCACCAGCAGCAACAGCGCGTTGCTCACCGCTCGCCCGATGGGTGCTCGCAACGGCCAGTCCCGAACGGACTCGGGCAGGCGCCAGGCGCTGACCACATGGGTTTCGGTCGGGCCGTAATGATTGAACAGGCGCGCCTGGGGCATGCCGTCAAACCAGTCGCGCAGTGCATCGGTGCAGAGCAGTTGCTCGCCCGCCGTGATCACCTCGCGCAAGGCCTGCGGGTACACCTTCTGGCCGACCGCGGTTTGCGCCAGATGCTGCAAGGCCACACAGGGCAGGAACAATCGCTCGATACGGGCTTCGAGCAAATAATCCAGCAATGCCTGCGCATCCTGACGCCAGCGCGGTTTGATCAGGTGATAGGTTCCGCCGCCGCACAGGGTGCTGAAAATCTCCTGAAACGAGACGTCGAAGGACAGCATGGAAAATTGCAGGGTGACGGATCGTGCAGGGAGCTGACCCTGGGTGCGCTGCCATTGCAGCAAGTTGCAGAGTGTCAGGTCCGGCACCTGCACACCTTTTGGCGTGCCGGTGGAGCCCGAGGTAAACAGGGTGTACAGCGGGCGTTCGCCGTTGTGTCGCGGGCGCTGCAAGGATTGCGGCGCAGCATCAAGGTCAACGCGATGGCAGACGAAGCGCTCGACAGCCAGTTCATTCAGTGCAGCTTCAGTCGCGGTGCTGAACAGCAGGCAGTGCGGTTGTGCCTGTTGCAACACCTGACGCTGAACGGCCAACGGATAGCCGGGGTCGAGTGGTACGGCGGTCAGGTTGAGTTTGGCCAGAGCCAGCAAGGCGACGATGTGCTCGACCGAGGCGTCCAGATACAGCACCACTTGCAGTGGTTCTTTGCCTTGATCGTTCGCCGGGTACTGCTCGACCAGAAGCGCAGCCAGGGTATCGGCCAATGTATTCAGCTCGGCGTAACTCACATGGCGCTGGTCAGCGACCAGCGCGATGGACTGCGGTGTGCACAGCGCCTGATGTTCGAACCAGTCGGCCAGGGTCGTGAATGGCGGTTCGGTGCGGTCGCCGACACTGGCCGGTGGCAGGCCGAAACGATGCGGTACAAGTACGTCATGCAGCGTCGCGGTCGGGCGCTCCAGCAGAGCGTCCAGACCACGCTGGAACAGTATGTTGATGGCGTCGATCTGTGCCGCATCGAAGTGACTGCTCTGGTACTCCCACCAGCATTCAAGCTGCGATCCGCCCTGCACCACCAGCAACGTCAGCGGACACTTGGCCTGCAACGTTTCGTTGAATTCCAGCGTGGCCTGCAGCGGCCCGTCGTTGAGGCTGGCGTAATCGGTGTTTTCCAGCACGAACATGAAATCGAACAGGGCCGAACCGGATGACAGCCGCAGGTCTTCAACCAGATCCGCCAGAGCCACATCCTGCAACGCCAGCACCTCGCGCACGAGGTCAGTCTGAATGCGCAGTTGCTCGCTCAACGTCACCTCATGATTGAACGCAGCGGGAATCAGCACGGTGTTGGCGAACATGCCCGGCGCGTGCTCGAACTCTGCCAGCGGCCGATTCGATACCGGACTGGCGATCCTTGGCCGCTCGCAACCGGTCAGGGCATACAGGCTCCAGGCGTAGACACTGAACAGCACGTCGAAACGGGTAAAGCGCTGGCGGCTGCAGAAACGATCCAGTGCGGCGCTGCGCAACTCGCCCAGCGGCTGCCGAGACAGACGGGCCTGCGGGCTGACAGCACGCACCGGCGAAAGCGCTGATGAAGGCGTGTCCTGACGACGGTGCAGTTCAGCCAGCGCCCGACGCTGATCGCGGTATTGCGGGGCCACGCGCCACTGACGCTGCCATTGGGCGAATTCCAGGGTGGTCAGACTCGGCATTGCATCGGTTGTGGTTCGGCCCTGCGCCGCATCTTCGTACAGTTGCGTCAGATCATCGAACAGCAGGTTCATTGACCAGCCATCGGTGGTGATGTGATGCAGGTTCATCAACAGCCGACAGCTGCCATCGGCAAACGGCAGCAGCCAGGCCCGAAACAGGGTCGGCATCGACAGATCGAACGGCGTGTCGAAGACCAGCGTCGCAAAGCTGCGCCAGGTGTCCTGCGTGAAATGCCCGGGCGCAAAGACTTTGCATGGCGTGCCGTGCTCGGCCACCACCTGATACAGCCCGTCAGGACCGGACTCGAACGCCATGCGCAACGCCGAATGCCGGGCCACGAGGCGATCCACAGCATCGGCCAGCGCCTGAGTCCGAACCCCGTTCGCCAGGTTCAGGATGATCGGCACGTTGTACGCGGTCGAGTCCGGCGTGCGCTGTTGCAGCAACCACAGTCGGCTCTGTTCGGCAGTTGCAGGCTGACGCCGGTCGTTGCTGATGGCGGGTGCTACGGGATAACCGGAGGCGATGTTCTGCTCGGCATTCAAGCGCTCGGCGAGAGCTGCGAACGGCTCGCTGAGCAGCGCGCTCATGGTGATGTCGCGCTGCCAACGGGTGCGAATCATCGAACGCAGGCGCATGGCTTTCAGCGAATCGCCGCCACTGCCCAGCCAGACGTCCTGAGCGCACAGCGCAGGTTGCGACAGCAGGGTGCGGGCCTGACTCAGCAGCCAATCCAGCGCCGCTGACTGAGCGTCCTCAACAGGCGCTTCGTGACCCGGCTGTTCGACAGCCGCGCGCCAGGGTGCCAATGGCTGGGCCAGCAGTGCATCGCGGTCGATCTTGCCATTGGCGGTCAGCGGCAAACGCTGAACCACGAACAGCTGATGCGGGCGCATCCACGGTGCGAGTTGCGTACGCAGATGCGTGTCGAACTCGCGATAGTCCAACGGGTGTCGCGGCACAATGAACGCCAGCAACTGGTGGTCTTCAGCGGCGTGTCGGCGCGTGCAGACGTAGGCCTGGGCAACACCTGAATGCTCCAGCAGACGCTGCTCGACCTCGCCCGGCTCGATACGAAAGCCGCGAATCTTGACCTGACGATCCATGCGGCCCAGGTACTCGATCAATCCTTCGCTGTTGAGCCGCACCTGATCGCCGGTTCGGTAATAGCGCCGCTCTGTACCTTCGGGGCCGCGCAGCTGCACGAAACTGTGCGCCGTGTCGTGCGGACGATTGCGGTAGCCACGCGCGACGCCGCTGCCGCTCAGGTACAGCTCGCCTGCTTCGCCCTGCTCGACCGCGCATTGTTGGGCGTCCAGAATGCACAGTCCGGTGTCTGGCAACGGTCGGCCGATCGGCACTGAATCGCCCTGAAAATTCCGGGCAATCGGGTACGCCAAGGCGAAGGTGGTGCATTCAGTCGGACCGTACGCGTTGAAGATCCGGCACTGACTGTCGGGATTGGCGTGGTACCAGGCGCGCACAGCAGCAGCGCTGACCTGCTCGCCGCCGATCAGCACCTGACGCAGGCTGGCGAAGCAGGCCGGAAAATCGGCGCTCAAGGTGTTGAACAGCGAAACCGTCATGAACAGGTTGTCGACCCGCTGCGTTTCGAGCACCTCGGCGAGGCGTCGCGCATCGTGCAGGTCGTCGTCAGCGATGATCACGCAGCAGCAGCCATTGAGCAGCGGTGCCCAGACCTCGAAACTGCACGCATCGAATGCCGGATTGGACAGACAGGCGAACCGGTCAGTCGCACGAATCTCGATGTAACCCTCAGGCTCGGCAAGCCGCAGCAGACCACGCTCGCCGACCTCGACCGCTTTCGGCACGCCCGTGGTGCCTGAGGTGTAGAACAGGAACATCACCTCGGCGAAATGTTCGGCGAGCGGATGGACCGCCTGATCGGGATGATCCAGCAGCACATCGACGCCGACCTGCCAGACCGACGGCGTCCAGTCCAGATCATTCGTCAGGGTCACCAGACCGACGCACCCGGCATCAGCCAGCATCAGTTCCCGACGCGCCGGCGGGCTGGCCGCGTCCAGAGGCACCACCACGGCGCCAACCTTCAGGGCACCCAGCATCGCTGCCAGCCACTGCCAGCTGCGCGGCATGCACAGCGCGAGGGATTGGCCGGGTTTTACGCCGCGAGCCTTGAGCCCGCAGGCGATACGTTCACTGGCGCTGGCCAGTTGTGCGTAGCTCAGATGAGTCTGCTGGTCGATCACCGCCAGTGCCTGCGGCTGGCGGCGGACCTGCCCGGCAAAACGACCCAGCAAGGTCGCCGGGGTTTGCGCACCGCTCTTGTAAATGTCCATCAATTCGCCTCCTGCGTATCGAAACGTTGCAGCTCGAGCCCCAGAACCTCAGAGACGCGATGCACTTCAGCGCTTTCCAGCATGTCCCAGTGCCCGCCATGCACCAGCCTGGCCAGATAGCCGTCGCCTGCACGGCGGCGCCAGAAGCCGCGCAGTTCATGCAGTTGCCGACGACTGAAGCCTTCGCGGGCCTGAATCAGCACGATCCGGCCGGCGTGCGGCGCGCAGTCGTAAGCCGCCATGGCGAGCCGGTTATGGTTGTAGAGATGGAAATAGCGCTCGACCTGCGCGTCTTCGATGCCCGGATACATGCCGTTGAAGCGCACCAGCTTGTCGCGAAACTCGGCCATGTCCACGGTGCCGATCTGCTGCCGGAAACCCGGATCGTCCGAACCCTGGGTGTCGAGCAGCACCACGGTCACCTGACGATGCCCCGCTGCGGTCAGGCGTCGGGCCATTTCATAGGCCACCAGCCCACCGAACGACAAGCCGGTGAGAATCAGCGGCCGGTCGGTCATCGGTTCGATCAGGCGCAGGTAGGCCTCGGCCATGGCTTCGACAGTCGGCTCGGTGCTTTCTCCGGGATTCAGACCCGGCGACTGCACGCCGTAGACACCGACGTGTTCCGGCAGAACCTTGGCCAGCGACAGGTAACAGAATGCAGTCCCGCCCGCCGGGTGAATGCACACGACATTGCGCTGCCCCTCGCCTCGGCGAAACTCGATCAGGTTGCCTTGCGCAGCCGCAAGGTCGGCACCAGTGCGTAACCAGCCGCCAAGGGCTTCGATGGTCGGGTGGGCCATGATCACCCGCACCGGCACGTCAACGGCAAAGGTCTGACCGATCTGATACGCCATCTTGATGGCCGCAATCGAGGTGCCGCCGACATTGAAAAAGTTGTCGCGAATGCCGATCTGCGGCGCCAGCAACAGGCTCTTCCAGATCTGATAGAGCGCTAGTTCAATGTGGTCCCGAGGGCTGCCGAGGTTGACCTGACGCGCGGCCAGATCCTGATCGGCCAAGGCTGCCAGCGCGTCGCGGTCCACCTTGCCGTTGGCGGTCAACGGCAGTTTTTCCAGCCACAGGTAGGCGCTGGGCAGCACCGCGCTGGACAGGGTCACGGCCAGATGCGCGTGCAGTGTGGCTTCGTCCAGCGGTTCGTCAGCCACATAGCACGCGACCAGCCGTTGATTCTGCGCCGTGTCACCGACCATCAGCACCACGCAGGCACGCAGGGTCGGGAACATGTCCAGTCGTGCTTCGATCTCGCTCAGCTCAAGGCGCACGCCGCGCAACTTGACCTGAAAATCGTTGCGGCCGAGAAACTCCACCTGACCGTCCGCCCGATAGCGCGCCAGATCGCCGCTGCGGTACAACCGATCCCCGGCCACGAACGGGCTGTCGATGAAGCGCTCGGCCGTCAGCGTATCCAGCCCGAGATAGCCCCGCGCAACACCTACGCCGCCAATGTGCAACTGGCCGGTGACACCGACCGGCACCGGCGCATCGCGCTCATCCAGCACGTGCAGGCGGTTATTGGCGATGGGCCGCCCAATCGGTAACTGACGGGCCGGCACTTCGGCGCCGGGCTCCAGGGTCCAGATGCTGTTGATGACTGTGGTTTCGGTGGGGCCATACACGTTGTGCAGACGGGCATTGGGCAAGCGCTCCTGAAAACGTCGGGCCAGGGCCGGTGACAGTTCGCCACCACCGCTGAACACGTCCGTCAGCGAGTCGCACGCGGTCACTTCATCGACGTCCAGAAACAGCTGCAGCATGGCGGGCACGAACACCATGGCCGTGACCCGCTGTTCACGGACGACCTGTGCCAGATAGCCCGGCTCGAAATGCCCGCCGGGACGCGCAATGACCAGTCGCCCGCCCGTGGCCAGCGGCCAGAAGGTTTCCCAGGCCGAGGCGTCGAAGCCGAACGGAATCTTGTGCAGCATCGCGCCAGATTCGCCGCAGATCTGCAGGCACCACAGCAGCAGATTGCTCAGGCCGCGATGCGCCACCATGACGCCCTTGGGCAGCCCGGTGGTGCCCGAGGTGTAGATCACGTAGGCGAGATGATCCGCGGTCAGCCCGATACTGCGCGGATCGATGTTCTGTGTGGCGCACTCGGCCCAGAGCCCGGCGTCGGCCTGAACGTCGAGCACCGGTGCCTCCCAACCGGCATCCTGCTGCGCCTGCCGCAGAATCGCACGGGCGTTGCCCAGGGTCAGCAACACGGCCGGACGGCTGTCGCTGAGCATGTGGCCGAGGCGACCGACCGGGTAATCGGGGTCGAGCGGCACGTAGGCACCGCCTGCCTTGAGCACGGCCAGCAGAGCCACCGGCAGTTCCAGCGAACGCTCGATGCACACCGCCACGCGAACGTCCGGACCGACGCCCTGCTCGCGCAGGTAGTGCGCCAGCCGGTTGGCCCGGGTATTGAGCTCGGCGTAGCTCAGCGACTGATCTTCGAAAACCACGGCACAGGTGTCAGGATGCGCAGCGGCCTGAGCCTCGACCAGGCTGTGTACGCACTCGGCAACCTGTGCCAGCGGAGCCGAACGGTTCCATTCGATCAGCGTCTGCTCGCGCTCTGCCCCGGTGAGCAATTGCAGGGCTGCAATCGGCTGCTTGGCATCCTGCGCAACCTGCTCCAGCAGATGCCGGTAATGAGCACTGAGGCGCTCGATGGTGCTGACGTCGAACAGGTCGGTGTTGTATTCGACCAGCAGGTTCAGCCTGCCGTCGCGCTCGACCCACTCGAAAGCCAGATCGAATTTGGCCGTTGCGCTGCCGGTGATGTACGGCGCCATCTCGACGCCCGGCAACTGCACGGCAGCACCGGGGGTGTTCTGCAGCACCAGCATGACCTGGAACAGCGGCGAGTAAGCCGTATCGCGCTGCGGGTTGACCGCTTCGACGACCCGGTCGAACGGCACGTCCTGATGGGTGTGCACGTCCAGCAGCGTCGTGCGCACCTCACGCAGCAATTCGGCAAAGGTCTGCTGCGGGTCCAGGCGCTGGCGGATCACCAGCGTATTGACGAAATGCCCGATCAGCGGCTCGACCTCGGGACGGGTCCGGTTGGCGAACGGCGTGCCGATGCACATATCCTGCTGACCGCTGTAGCGCCACAGCAGCACCGACAACGCCGCCGTGAGCACATTGAACAACGTGCCACGGGTCTCCCGGCCCAGCGAAGTGAGTGCGCGCAAGGTCGCAGAGTCCAGCGACGAACTGAAGGTTGCCCCGGCATAGCGCTGCACTCTGGGCCGTGGCCGGTCAGTGGGCAGGGTCAGCAATGGCGAAGCGTCGTGCAACGTGCGCCGCCAGAAATCGAGCTGTTGTTCCAGCGCCCCGCCGCCAAGACGGTGCTGTTGCCAGCAGGCGTAATCGGCGTATTGCACCGCAAGCGGTGGCAGGCTTGAGGGCTGTCCTCGCAGAAAGTTGCCGTACAGCGCGGCGACTTCATGCAGCACGACCCCCATGGACCAGCCATCGGCAATGATGTGATGCACGCAGTAAAGCCACAGGTATTCGTCGTCCGCCAGGCGCAGCAGCGAAGCGCGAAACAATGGGCCGTGAGCAAGATCGAACGGCGATTTGGCGTCGCGTTCGACGGCCGCCCTGATGATCGTCTCCCGCTCGGCCTCTGCGACATCCCGCAGATCGGTCACGGACAGCGCCAGCGGCATGGCCGCGTGCACCACCTGACGCGGCTCGCCGTCAATGCTGCGAAACGTGGTGCGCAGTATTTCATGGCGTGCGACCAGCCCGTTCAGCGCCCTTTCCAGCACCGCCACATCAAGCGGCCCTTTCAGGGTGACGGCCGTCGGCACGTTATAGAACGCACTGCCCGGTTCAAGCTGGTCGAGGAACCACAGCTGGCGTTGGGAGAAGGACAGGGGCACGTCGGCCTGCCCATCGCTGCGTCGGGGAATCGCGGCCGGATCGGCCCCGTTCAGCCGGGCGATCAGCTCCAGCTTGTGAAGCTTGAGTGCCTGGAGCATTTCGTCCGTGAGAAAACCACGCGGCGCCTTGCAGCGTAGTTTGTCGCCATCCACTTCGAGCGCAACGGCATGGCGGTCGAACAGTTCCAGCAATTGACGGGCGTTCATATTTCAACCTCTTCCATGTCGTAGTCGTCGGGCAGTTCAGCGTGTGGATCGGACACAAACGCCTCGATGTGATCCCTGCGCTGCTCACCCACAGCCCGCACGCCGCCGACCATCGAATAGATCAGCCGATGGCTCGCGCCCAGATCGAACAACGCAGGCAATTGGTGTTCCTCAAGCGACCCCATGCCACAAAGCCCGAGGCCGTAGTCGGCTGCCGTCATGGTCAGCAACTGCGCCATCGCACCGGTTTCGATGTGGCAGAAGTCACGGCTGCGCTCGCCGTACAGGGGCTCGATGGCGGCCATGTCGGCGATGAAGAACAGCGAGAACGCGGCGTTTTCATACACCGGCCGGTTCACGAAGTAGTCGTAGGTGTCCGGGTCCAGCACACCGCTGCCCAGCGCCAGCAAGCGATGCTGCACAGGGTCGTAGTAATACGCGCCACCGGGCACGCCGTTGACCCTTTGCGGCTTGATGTAAAGGTAGGCCTGAATCGGGTACAAACCGCCTGCGGACGGGAACTGGTATTTGACCTGAGCGTCCAGTTGCCCCTGCGCCAGACTGGCCAGCAACTCGGCAAAGGCAGAGGCCTCGACCGGCTGCGCCGCGTACTGACGCACGGAGCGGTAATCACTGAAACGCTTTGTGTAGAAGCTGTCGTCGGGCCGTTGCAGCCGCACTTCCGGCAGATCACGGTCGAAGGCACGGCGGCCGCGCTGGTCGGCCTTGAAACGCGCTCGTTGATCGGGGTCTTCGATGATCTTTTCGACTGTTTGCTCAGGCTGGGCCACTCGCTCCCCAGCGTGGCTCGCCGCCGTGCTCTGCGCCCCGCTCTGCCGGTACAGGGCGAGCAGATTCAGCAACGTGGGCTGCGCGAGCAATTGCGCGACATTGGGACGGAAATGCAGTTCGCCGGACAGTGCATTGCTGATTCGCACGATGTCGATGGAGGTTGCGCCCAGGCTCAGCAGGTTGGCATCGGCGCTGATCGCCGAGCGTTTGAGCACGTCCTGCACGATGGCGACCAGACGTTCTTCCTGCGCACCCTCAACCTGTAGAACCGGACCTGACAGCGGTGCTTCCTCGGGTTCCGGCAGGCGCTTTTTATCGACCTTGCCATTGGACGACAGCGGCCATTCCTGCACGAAGGTGAACGACGACGGCACCATGTAGGCGGGCAACTTGTCGGCCAGGTACTGGGTAAAGTCGCCGACCTGCAATGCCGGATCGTCCTTGAGCACATAACCGGCAAGGCGTTTTTCGCCCAGCGTGTCACCGAGAATCCGCACCACGGCGCTCTGTACGCCGGGGTGTCGATTGAGCACGGCCTCGATTTCGCCCAGCTCGATGCGATAGCCCTGAACCTTGACCTGAGTGTCTTCACGGCCCAGAAACTCGATGTTGCCGTCGGGCAGCAGACGTCCAAGATCACCGGTCCGGTACAGGCGCTCGCCGGTCAATGGATGGGCGAAGAAGCTGCCTGCGCTCAACACCTCATCACGCCAGTAGCCTTTGGCCAGACCGATGCCGCCGATATACAGCTGCCCGGTGACCCAGGTCGGCCGAAGCTGCAACGCCTCGTCGAGCACGTAAAAGCGTTGATGATCCAGCGCCTTGCCATAGGGGATGCTGCGCCACTGCGGATCGACCTGTTGCACCGGATAGTGAATCGACCAGATGGAGGCCTCGGTTGCACCGCCCAGGCTGTTCAGACTCAAATCCGGCTGCAGCGCCCAGGCGCGTTCGGGCAGCGTCAGGGGAATCCAGTCGCCGGACAGCATCGCCACACGCAGGCTCGCCGGCAGTTCACCGCGCTCGCTCTCCACGTATTCCAGCAGCATGCCGAACAACGCGGGCACCGAGTTCCACAGGCTGATGCGATGCTCACGAATCAGCGTCATCCAGTGCGCCGGATCGAGCGCCTGTTGCGGATCGAGCAGCACCACCGCTGCACCAGCGGCCAGCGTGCCGAAGAAGTCATACACCGACAGATCGAAGCTCAGCGACGAGATCGCCAGCACCCGATCCGCCGGGCCGACGGCATAGCGACGGTTGATGTCGAGCAATGTATTGACCGCGCCGCGGTGGTCGATGACGACACCCTTGGGCATGCCGGTGGAACCCGAGGTGTAGATCACGTAGGCCAGATCGGTGGCTGCGCGATTGACTGGCTGCAACGGGGTCAGTTCTGCCGGAACCGCATCGGTCACGGCCAGCACCTTGATCTGCGACGGCCATTCGATGCGTGTCGCCAAGGCAGGCTGGGTCAAGGCCAGACTCGCCTCGGCACGCTCCAGAATGTGTCGAAGACGTTCGGCGGGCAGCGTCGGGTCGATGGGCAGGTAGGCACCGCCTGCATAGTGAATCGCCAGCGTTGCCACCACTTGTTCCCAGCCGCGCTCCATGACCACGGCGACCAGTTGATTGGGCACCACGCCAAGACCTTGCAACCGCGCGCCCAGCGCCTGGGCTTCTGCACGCAGTCGCCGGTAGCTCAACTGCCGCTGCCCCCCGATCACCGCCAGCGCATCGGGTGTCGCCAGCGCCTGCCGGTCGAACAGCTCGTGCATCAGAGGCGATTCGACCGGAAGGTCGACTGGCGCGGGCAGGCGGGCCACCGGCAGCAGTTGCGGTGTGCTGGCGTTCCATGCAGAAGGTTCGAGCAGCGCATCCAGCAATGCGTTGTAGGCCACGAACATCTGCTCGATCAGGCCGTCGGGAAACAGCTCGTCGATGCTGTCCCAGTTGAACAACAAACGCCCTTCCAGCTCCAGCAACGTATGGTCGAGCCACACCTGTGGGGTCTGGGTAATGCTGTGCATGTGCCGGGCGTTCAACGCATCGGCCAGGTTGAACTCGGCCAGTTCCGGCGCAGCTTCCGAGAGCGTGCTGTTGAACACAATGGGCATCGCGGTCTGCTGCACGCCACGGGCCTGGGACAGCTCACGCAACACGCGCACGCCACTGACCGCCGAATGATCGATGTCCTGCCACAATCGCGCCTGCACCGAGCGGGCCTTGTCGGTAAAACTCGCGTTGCCGTCGATGCTGACTTCCAGCAACACCAGCGAGGTGAAGTCACCGATGATCGCATCCACGTCCGGGTGCAGCGGCATGCGGTTGAACAACGGCAGGCTCAGGGTGAAGCGCGGTTGGCGGCTCCACAGCGCAAGCACTTCGCTGAACGCGGTCAGGAGCATCACCGACGGGGTCACGGCAAACTGTTTGGCAACGGCCTTGAGTTGCGACCATTGCCCAGCCGACAGCTCGCGGTCACGACGGGTGAAGTGCGGCCGGGCAATGCTGTCCGGCTGACACACCAGCGGCAGGTCCGGCGCAGGCGCCAGCGTAGCCACCCGTTCACGCCAGTAATCGAGTGCCTGCGCGTAGCGGCTTTCGTTGCGCAGTGCGTGCTCAGCCAGGACGTAGTCGCGGAACGTCAGGCCCGGCTCCGGCAGCACCTGATTCGGATCGGCATAGAACGCCATCAACTCACGCGCCAGAATCTGCGTGCTCGCGGCATCGACGATCAACGCATCGAGGCTGATATGCAGATGGCTGATACCGTCATCGAGCAGCGACAGACTGAATTCGAACAACGGCCAACGGCTGGCGTCCAGCACCTGATGCGACTGGCGCTCGCGGGTCACTTGCAAGGTCTGTAGCGCAGCGTCTGCGGATAGCCCGCGCAAGTCACTGCGCGGCATGTGATAGGTCGGTACGGTTTCCAGCACCTGCTGCGTGCCGTCGCTGAGAAACACCACGCGCAGCATGTCGTGACGCTGGATCATGCGATTGAGCGCCTGCTCGAAGCGCGCTGCGTCGAGGTCTGGAATGCGCAGTTCTTCGTAGCCGTGGGCGCTGACGCCGCCGAGGCTGACCGAGGCTTCGCGGCCAAACCAGTACGCCTGCTGAATATCGGTGAGTGGAAAAGGCTCATAACGCGCAGCACGATCCGGCTCGATGCGCAGCGGGGCCGCTGGTGGCTGGCAGTCATCTTCGCGGGTGATCTGTACCTGCGCGGCCAGATCCATCAGAACCGGGGTCTTGAACAGACTGCTCAGGGACAACTGCGCGCCCATCCGCTGATTGATCGCGTAGATCATCCGGGTGGCCAGCAGCGAATGCCCGCCCAGCTCAAAGAAGTTGTCGTGAATGCCTACACGCTCGCACTTGAGCACTTCGGCCCAGATCAGCGCCATCTGTTGCTCGATCTCGTTGCGCGGCGCCTCGTAACAGGCTGCGGATTGACGCTCGGGCGCAGGCAACGCCTGGCGGTCCAGCTTGCCATTGCGGGTCAGCGGCAGTTGCGCCAGCGAGACCCAGGCCGTCGGAATCATGTGTTCCGGCAAATGACGCTGCAGCGCGCTGCGCAGGGTTTCAGGGGCTGCGCTGCCGACCACGTAAGCCACGAGACGCTTGTCGTCCGGGACATCTTCGCGCAACAGCACGGCCGCTTCCTGCACACCGGGTTGCTGGTGCAGCAGGCTGTCGATCTCGCCCAATTCGATGCGGAACCCGCGCAGCTTCACCTGCTGATCGATGCGCCCCAGATACTGCACGTTGCCGTCAGTCTGGAAGCGCGCCAGATCACCACTGCGGTACATGCGCGCACCGGGTTGCGGGCTGAAAGGATCGGGCAGAAAACGTTCGGCGGTCAGGTCCGGGCGGTTCAGGTAACCACGCGCCAGACAGGCACCGGCGATGTACAACTCTCCCGCCACGCCGACCGGCTGCGGATTCAGGTCGCGGTCCAGCACATAGAGCCGCGTGTTGGCGATGGGACGCCCGATGGGTGGCGCGTCCGGCCAGTGTGCGGCGTCGCTGCACACCAGGCTGAACTGGCTGACCACATGGGTCTCGGTCGGGCCGTACTGGTTGTGCAGCCGTGTACCGCCGAGCCCACGAACAAAGGCGCGCAGTTCATCGTTGACTTGCAACGCCTCGCCTGCGGTGATGATTTCGCAACCGCCCTCCGGCATCGGCGCATCGGCCTCGGTCAGGCCCGCCAGTTGCTGCAACACGGCGAACGGCAGGAACGCGCGTTGCACGCCCTCTGCAACCAGTGTCGAGCGCAGCGACGCCAGGTCCTTGCGGCTGGCTTCGCTCATCAACAACAGGCTGCCACCCTGGCACAGCGTGCTGCAGATTTCCTGAAACGAGACGTCGAAATTCAGCGAGGCGAATTGCAGTACCCGGCGCGGCGTGTGTGCGTCGTCGAGCTGCCAGGCAATCAGGTTGTCCAGCGCGCGTCGGTTATGCGCCACGCCCTTGGGCCGCCCGGTGGAACCTGATGTGTAGAGCACGTACGCCAGATTGTCCGGGCTGACGCTGACCAGCGGATCCGTGTCCGAACGCTGCGCCCAGTCTTGCGTGTCGACGTCGAGGCAGCAGACCGGCAGATGGCTGTCGGGCAGTGGCAACGCGTCGACAAGCGAAGACTGCGTGAGCAGCAGGCTCGGGCTGGCGTCGCTGAACATGAAGGCCAGACGCTCAGGCGGATAGGCCGGGTCGAACGGCACGTAAGCGGCGCCTGTCTTGAGAATCGACAGCAAACCAATGACCATCTGTGGCGAACGCTCCAGACACAAACCCACACGCTGTTCAGGACCCACGCCCTTGTCGATCAGGTAATGGGCCAGACGGTTGGCGGCGCGATTCAATTCGGCGTAGGTCAGCGTCTGGCCGTCGGCACGCAGCGCCTCGGCGTCAGGTGTACACCGGGCCATCGCTTCGAAGCGCTGCACACAGTCGGCGGCCGGGAAGTCACGTTCGGTGCGGTTCCACTCATCGATCATCTGCCGCCGCTGTTGTGGGCCGAGCAGATCGAGGGTCGATAACGACTGCTCGCTGTCATCGGCCATCTGCGTCAGTACGCGGCGCAGGTATTCCCCGAACTGCGCCACCGTCTCGGGCTCGAACAGTCCCGACGCATACTCGAGGCCGCCGACGATCTGTCCATCCTGTTCGCTGAGCGCCAGTTGCAGGTCGAACTTGGCCACCTGTTGATGAGCGTGGATCGGGCTGATGTCCAGACCTGGCAGGATCAGGTCCGAATCCTGATCCTGCTCCCAGGCGAACAACACCTGAAACAGCGGACTGTGCGCCAGGCTGCGCGGCGGGTTGAGCAGTTCCACCACATGATCGAACGGCAGCTCCTGATGTTCCTGCGCATCCAGGGCGACGCGACGTGCCTGTTGCAGCCAGCCCGCCACCGATTGCGCCGTTGGAGCGTTTTCCGGCTGGGTCATGCGCAGCGCGAGCGTGTTGACGAAGAAGCCGATCAGGCCATCCAGTTCCTGCTGACTGCGGTTCGCCGAAGGCACACCGATCACCACATCGCGCTGCCCGGACAGGCGCATCAGCACCAGCGACCAGGCCGCAAGCAATGTCATGAACAACGTGGTGCCCTGCTGCCTGCCCAACGCCTTGAGCCGGTCCGTCAGCGCTCGGTCGAAGGTCAGCGGTACGAACCCGCCACGATAATCCTGGACTGCCGGGCGTTTGTGATCGGTCGGCAGCTCCAGCAGTACGGGGGCGCCGGTGAGCGTTTCGCGCCAGTAGGCCCGCTGCGCTTCAATGGTGTCACTGGCCAGCCACTGCCTTTGCCATGCGGCGTAATCGACGTATTGCACAGGCAGCAGTGGTAAATCTGCGTCGCGATCCTGCAAAGCCGCTTCGTAAAGCAGCGCGAGGTCGCGGGTGAGCACGCCCACCGACCAGCCATCCGAGACGATGTGGTGCTGGGTCAGCAGCAGGGCGTGATCGTCGTCTGCCAGCCTGATCAGGCTGACGCGCATCAACGGCCCACGCGTCAGGTCGAACGGCTTGGCGCCCTCCTCGTCCATCAATTGGACAAGCCGCGCCTCGGCATCAGCGTGACTGCGCAGATCGACCACCGGCAGCGGCATGCCCGAGCCCGGCGCCGCGACTCGCTGCCGCCCTTCGCCTTCAACCGCCACGAACGTGGTGCGCAACGCTTCATGGCGCGCCACCAGTCGATTGAAGCTGCGTTCCAGCGCCGCGACGTGCAAGGTGCCGCGCAGACGCAGGTTCAGCGGCATGTGATAGGCCGCGTTGCCGCCTTCCATCTGTGCCAGAAACCACAGACGCTGCTGGGCGGACGACAACGTTTGCGTGTCGCTTCGATCGACGACCGTTATCACCGGACGCGCCGCGCTCTGCTGGGCGCCCAGGCGTTCGGCAAACTGATGCAGCACCGGTGCCGCAAACAGCGCAGCGGGTGATGCCTCCAGACCCAGGTGCTGCCGGACCTGAGCCAGCACCCGCATGACCAGCAACGAGTGACCGCCGAGGGCGAAGAAGTGATCGTCACGGCCGACGCGTTCAACCGCCAGCACGTCGCTCCAGATGACTGCGAGCGCGGTTTCCAGCGGCCCTTGGGCAGGCTGAAAGTCACGTTGATCAAAGGCGTCTGCATCCGGCGCGGGCAACGCCGTGCGGTCGATTTTTCCGTTGGGGGTCAGCGGCAAGGCAGCCAGGCGTACGAACGCGGCTGGCACCATGTAATCGGGCAGATGAATCTGCAACTGTTCACGGAGCGTGCGCGGCGTCAGGACCGTGCCGTCGTCGGCGCAAAACCAGGCCACCAGCGCCTTGATGCCCCGTTCGTCCTCGCGCACAAGCACCAGACTGTCTCGTATCCCCGGCACCTGCGCCAGCCGCGCTTCGATTTCACCCAACTCCAGGCGCAAGCCACGCAGTTTGGTCTGAGTGTCGTTGCGGCCAATGAACTCGATGTTTCCATCGGCGCGATAACGAGCCAGGTCGCCGCTGCGATACAGACGCTCGCCCGCCACGAACGGGCTTTCGATGAAGCGCTCGGCAGTCATTTGCGGCAGGTTCAGATAACCTCTCGCAACGCCTGCGCCACCAATATGCAATTCGCCGGTGACACCCGTTGGCACCGGCGCCCCGAGCGTGTCCAGCAGATAAATCCGGGTGTTGGCCAGTGCTCGTCCGATGGGTAAAACGCCTTCAAGCGAGCTGTGGGCGTCGAATTCGAAACAACTGCTGTCGATGCTGGCTTCGGTGACGCCATAGGCCTGAACGATCTGCACCTGATCGCCACACAGCCTGCGCAATTGCCGGGCGCTGTGAGCCGTCCAGATATCCGAGCCGCAGACCACCGTGCGCATGAACGACAGGTCATGACCATTGTTTTCGATCCAGGCCAGCAGCGGGTTGAGCACGGCCGGTACGAAATCGGCGAAACCGATACGGGCCTCACTGAGCAGGCGATAGAGCGCGGGCGGGTCCATCAGGGTTTCGCGCGGGCACAGCACCAGGGTGCCGCCGAAGCCCAGCGACCGGATCAGGTCGGCGCTGAAAACGTCGAAGGAAAACCCCGCCATTTGCAGATGGTTGAGCGGCGCACGCAGGTCATAAAGATGGCCCCACGCAGCACTCACTGCACGCAGCCCGCGGTGCTCGACCATGACGCCCTTGGGCGTGCCGGTGGACCCGGAGGTGTAGATCACATACGCCAGATGGCGAGCGGTGAGGCCGACCGCACGAGGATCAGGGTTGTCTACAGGCTGCGCGGCCCATGGCGCGGTTTCAGCCATATCCAGCAACGCTGGCAGCACCGCGCAACCTTCAAGCGCCCGCTGCAAGGCCGCATCTGCCGACCTCTGTGTGAGCACTACACATGGCGCGCTGTCAGCCAGCATGTGGGCCAGCCGGGCCTGCGGATAACCGGGATCGAGCGGCACATAGGCGCCGCCTGCCTTGAGCACCGCCAGCACACCGACCAACATGTCCGGCGAACGCTCCACACAGATACCGACCCGAACGTCCGGGCCGACACCGAGGCTGCGCAAGTAATGCGCCAGACGGTTGGCCTGAAGGTTCAGCTGTTCGTAACTCAGCGCCAGCTGTCCGAACCGCACCGCAACGGCGTCAGGTTGAAGACGCACCTGTGTTTCGAACAATTCATGCACATAACCATTCTCGTCGAACGGCTGCTGCGCCGAGTTCCAGTCATGGAGCAGTTGCTGACGTTCAGTGTCGCCCATCATGTCGATCGAAAGGACGGGTTGGTCAGGCTGCTTGACGACCTGCTGCAATGTGCGGCGCAGGTAGCCGGCAAAACGCTGGACCGTCGACGCGTCAAACAGCGCCGTTGCGTAGTGCAACTGCCCGTCGATGCGACTGCCCGTTCCGACAAGGCTCAAGGCAAGGTCGAAACCGGCAGGCAAACCCTGGTGATGATCACCGACACACAGCACCTGAACGGCTGGATCTCCGGCGCGCGCAGGCTGAGGTTCGACTGCCGTATTGAGCTCGCCATGCACGTGATCGAGCAGTTGGTTGAAGGTCATGGCGCTGGTGTACGACACCCGCAGCAGCCGCATCGCCTCACAACCCGGCGTGCGGGTACCGAGCGTGATTTCATGCTGACCAGACAACCGCGCCAGCACTGCTGCCCACGCAGCCAGTACGACCGTGAACAGGCTGCAGCCATGAGCGGAACCGAGCCCTGCAGCTAGCTGAACCCGCGACTCGTCCAGCTCCAGCACATGCACGTCGTAGCGCAAATCGTGCACACGCGGGCGAGGACGGTCCAGCGGCAATTCCAGCCACTGCAGTGCATCCGCCAACTGTTCCTCGCCGGAACTGTTTGGTACGGACAACGCAGCGAACTGCGCAGGGTTTTTCCCACGCGAGGAAGATCTGTCGAGCATCGGAAATCACCGTCCATGACTACATTTTTTATGTGAAGGCAGCCGTGCACCGATCACTCAGGCAGGTGCCAGATCCCGACGAGCAGGCCGGGATGGGTTCAGAGGTTCGGATCAAGCGATCAGGGGGAAGGTGCAGCGCGTGCCCGCGGGATCAATGTGCTGTCGTGCGTGGACACAGATTGAACGGCGAATGAGGGCAGACCTGCAGGAGACGCGTGAAAGCGTGGCTCGCGAGCAGCTGAGGTACGGGAAGGGTCTATGGCGAGGTTGGTCGCGAGAGCCCTGAAGCTGGAGAATGCATACCGCGTGACCACTTGAAACCTCATCTTTCGTTTGAGGGTCAACGACGGGGAATGGCCTGCGCAGGGGTGTCAGCGCCTGGGTTGTCCCGATCGGCTGAGATTGCCCGGCTTGTAGTCATGGCAATCCTTGGCCCGGGTTCGTGACCCGGAGCGCTGGCGATAATAACCATGGATTTAAACGCGAAAGCAAACAAAAAGTGACAAATTCGAAAGTCTTCACAACATCACCCGTTAGATGGGTAACAGACATAAGCGTGGCGATTAAGTGAACTAAGCGGTTCAGAAAAATGATGGCAAAACGCCCCGGACTTACGTGATTCATCCACTTTCACAACACCACCGTCAAGTGCGTTGGAGCGGCTCACCTCATCATTCTTCGTTTTAACTTCAGGCGATGCAAAGCGCATAGACCATCGCATCAATATTGTCCAACAAAAGGACAAGACGCCTGAGACCTGCATTAACGCCCGTTCAATTTGCAAACATGCAGCGAACCAGTTACGGGAAGCAAGTGCAACTAAAACGCCATCACCCCACCCTCTCCACCTGATCCGAGACGTGGAAATTCGTTCAATAATTCAAGGGCCTATCACGATAAAAAATAATCCCTGATGCGTTATTCATATATAAATAAACTTGTATCCATTCTGAAACAATTCTGTTGCCAAGCGAGTAAGTGGGGACTATGTTCTTACGGCGCTCGATAGGGAGCTAATCAGTTTAAGGTGTGCATGGATGCAAAAGTCGAAAGCCGTCAGTGCTGTCCGTTGTTCTATTAAACCTGCTGCAACAGGCGCTCTTTGCGCACTTTCCTTCACGTTTGGCTGCTCTGCCTACGCCGACTACGTCGAACAAGGCAGGTTGGGCGATGCTGCCAGTTGGCGGTCTGCCGAGTTTCAGAGCGACTGGGGACTTGGCCGTATTCAGGCCGAACACGCGTACGCAGCAGGCATCACTGGCGCAGGCGTGAAAATCGGTGCGCTGGACTCCGGTTTCGATCCTTCCCACCCTGAAGCCAGTCCGTCGCGTTTTCATGCAGTGACCGCCAGCGGCACCTATGTCGATGGCTCGCCGTTCAGCGTTACCGGTGCCATCAACCCGAACAACGACACACACGGCACCCACGTGACCGGCACTATGGGCGCAGCCCGCGATGGCGTCGGCGTGCATGGCGTGGCTTACAACGCGCAGGTCTACGTCGGCAACACCAACAAGAACGACAGTTTTCTGTTCGGCCCGAGCCCGGACCCGCTTTATTTCCGAGCGGTGTATGGCGCGCTGGCCGATGCCGGTGTACGCGCTATCAACAACAGCTGGGGCAGCCAGCCCTCTGACGTGACCTACGCCACCTACGATGGCATGCGCGCCGCCTATGCCCAGCACTACAACCGCGGCACTTGGCTCGACGAAGCAGCCAACGTCTCGCGCAAGGGCGTGATCAATGTGTTCAGCGCAGGCAACAGCGGTTATGCCAATGCCAGCGTGCGGGCGTCGCTGCCGTATTTTCAACCTGATCTGGAAGGTCACTGGCTCGCCGTGTCGGGCCTGGACGACACCAACGGTCAACGTTACAACCAGTGCGGCATCTCCAAATACTGGTGCATCACCACACCCGGACGCCTGATCAACGGCACCGTGCCCGGCGGTGGTTACGGGATCAAGTCCGGTACGTCGATGTCTGCGCCGCACGCCACAGGTGCGCTCGCGCTGGTGATGGAACGCTTCCCCTACATGAACAACGAGCAGGCGCTGCAGGTGCTGTTGACCACGGCGACCCAACTGGACGGTTCGGTCACCCAGGCACCCAACGGCAACGTGGGCTGGGGCGTGGCTAATCTGGAGCGGGCCATGCGCGGGCCGGGTCAGTTGCTCGGCACCTTCGATGCAACGCTGGGCGCAGGCCAGACCGATACCTGGAGCAACAACATTTCCGATCAGGCGCTGATCCAGCGTCAGGCCGAAGACCGCACCGAGCAAGCCACATGGCAACAGACGCTGGTCAGTAAAGGCTGGCAGAACGGCGTGGCCAGCACGGCCAGTCAGCAGGACCAGACCGATTATGCGGTCGGCACCGCACGGGCGGCCGCCGCTGCACAGCGCCAGTACCAGGGCAGCCTGATCAAGTCCGGCGCGGGCCGGCTGATTCTCGACGGTGCCAACACGTATCGGGGTGACACGCTGGTCAATGACGGACTGCTGTCAGTCAACGGCTCGCTGACCTCTGCCGTGCAGGTCAATGCTGGCGGCACACTGGGGGGTAACGGTCAAATCGGCGAGCTGACGGCTCGCAACGGCGGCAGCGTTGCGCCGGGTAATTCCATCGGCACCTTGCAGGTCAACGGCGACGTGGTTTTCGAGCCGGGATCGACTTACGCGGTCGAGCTTTCGCCGACAGCCAGCGACCGTATCGTTGCCACCGACAGTGCGAATGTGTCAGGCGCCAACATGACGCTGGCGCTGGATGAAACGCCCATCGCTCTGAGCGCCACCTCCGGCCAAACGCTGGAAGGTCGTCAGTTCAATGTGTTGCAGGCTGCCAACGGCGTCAGCGGCCAGTTTGGCAGTGTGTCGTCCAGCTATGCGTTTCTGGGTGGCCGACTCGATTACGCCGCCACCGGCATCGCTCTGAATATCGAACGCACCGCCGCGTTCGACAGCGTTGCGCAGACGCCCAATCAGGCCGCCGTTGCCAAGGCTGCCGAGCAACTGGGCGCCGGAAACGCCGTTTACGAAAACCTGCTGCTCTCCCCCACTGCCGCGTCGGCACGCAACAGCTTCCAGCAGTTGTCCGGCGAGATTTACCCGGCGATCGCCACGGTGCTGATCAACGACAGTCGCCAGGTGCGTGACGCGGTTGGCGAGCGTCTGAACGCCAGCGTGTTCGGCACTGACGGCAACACCCCGGCGCAGGACAATGTATGGCTCAAGGCGCTGGGCGCCTGGGGCAAGACCGATTCAAGCGATGACACCGCTGGCTATACGACGTCTATTGGCGGCCTGCTGGCCGGTGTCGATGGAAACGTGGCCGACGACACTCGTCTGGGTCTGGTCGCAGGCTATAGCGACAGCTCGCTGAACATGGGTTCGGGCACACATTCACGTGCCTCGGTCGACAGCTACCATCTGGGCGCTTATGTCGGCCATGAAATCGGCGCGCTGCGTCTGACACTGGGCAGCGCTTACAGCTGGCACCGTATCGATGCCAAGCGTGATGTTCAGGTCGGCGGCGCGAGTGGCAGTGAGAAGACAAAACACGATGCAGAGACTGCGCAGGTGTTCACCGAAGCTGCGTATCGCGTCCGCTTGCAGCCAGTGACGATTGAACCCTTCGCCAACCTTGCCTACGTGCATCTGGCCACTGACGGCTTCACCGAAAAAGGCGACGCAGCAGCCTTGTCGGCAGGCCGCGATAAACGCGATGCCGTGCTGAGTACCCTCGGCGCACGCGCCTTGAAAACCATCTCCCTCACTGACCAGCAGAAACTCGAGCTGTCGGGCAGCCTCGGCTGGCAGCACAACCTGAGCGACACCGACTCGCAGCAACACCTGGCGTTCGCGTCCGGCGGCGCAAGCTTCGGTGTCGAAAGCTCACCGCTGGTGCGCGATGCTGCACTGGTCGGCGCCCACGCCAGTCTGGCGTTGAGCAAGGACGCCCGGGTGAGTCTGGATTACAGCGGCCAACTGGCCAGTCGCGAAAAAAACCACGGTGTCGGGCTGAGCCTCAACTGGCAGTTCTGATTCCGTAACGCCTCTCGCTTCAAAAAAGAACGACGCGCATGCACCTGCATGCGCGCGGGGTTTTGTGTGCGTCAACTAAGGACGGTAGTTTCATGAACGATGCGTTTATCACCCGACAGGCCTCTGTCACTTCTCTTCGTCAGTCCATCAGAGCGATCAACCGTGCCTCCTGCGGCGCACTGGCGGTCTACCTCGCGACCATGAGCGTTGCGCAGGCTGCGCCTTACGTCGAGGCCGGACAATCCGGCAATGCAGCCAGCTGGCGCAGTGCCGAATTCAACGCAGACTGGGGGCTGGGAGCCATCAATGCCGATCAGGCCTATGCGGCGGGCTATACCGGCAAGGACATCAAGCTGGGCATTTTCGACCAGCCGGTGTACGCCGCGCACCCGGAGTTCTCAGGCACCGGCAAGGTCATCAATCTGGTCACCAGCGGCATCCGCGAATACACCGACCCGTATATACCGGTGAAGGCTGGCGATGTGTTTCGCTACGACGGCGCACCGACTCTGGACTCCGGAGGCAAACTGGGTAACCACGGTACGCACGTCGGCGGGATTGCGGGCGGCAGCCGCGATGGCGGGCCCATGCATGGCGTAGCCTTCAACGCACAGATCATCAGCGCCGACAATGGCGACCCGGGTCCCGAAGACGGCATCGTGCTCGGCAACGACGGCGCGGTCTACCAGGCCGGCTGGAATGCGCTGGTCGCCAGCGGCGCTCGTGTAATCAACAACAGCTGGGGCATCGGCATCACTGACCGCTTCGACCAGGGCGGCAAGGATCCCGCGTTTCCGCATTTCACCGTGCAGGACGCACAGGTGCAGTTCGACCAGATCCGCCAGATCCTCGGCACACGTCCGGGCGGTGCTTATCAGGGCGCTATCGACGCCGCACGCAGCGGTGTGGTGACGATCTTCGCAGCGGGCAATGACTACAACCTGAACAACCCCGATGCCATGGCCGGGCTGGGCTACTTTGTGCCGGAGATCGCGCCTAACTGGTTGACGGTCGCAGCGCTGCAGGTGAACCCGAACGCCGCCGCTGCGGTGAGTACGCCCTATACGCTCAGCACCTTCTCGTCACGCTGCGGCTACACCGCCAGCTTCTGCGTCTCGGCACCGGGCACGCGCATTTTCAGTTCGGTGATCAACGGCAACAGCCTTGAAAACCTGACCACCGATTGGGCCAACAAGAACGGCACCTCCATGGCGGCCCCGCACGTGGCGGGCAGCATGGCCGTGTTGATGGAGCGCTTCCCTTACATGACCGGCGCACAGGTGGCCGACGTACTGAAAACCACCGCCACCGACCTCGGCGCGCCGGGCATCGACGCGCTGTACGGTTGGGGCATGATCAATCTGGGCAAGGCAGTCAATGGCCCGAGCATGCTGGTCACCGAGGCGGATATTCCGGCCGAATTCCGTATTGACGGCGCTTATGGCGACAGCCAGTTCGTCGTCGATCTTCCCGGCGTCGGTGCCGTGGTCGATGCAGGCAAACCCACCCAGCGCACCTGCAGCGGGCCGCAGTGCGGGCTGGATGTCTGGAGCAACGACATTTCCGGGCATGGCGGCCTGACCAAACAAGGTATCGGCACGCTGATGCTGACCGGCGCCAACACCTACAGCGGGCCAACGTTGGTCAATCAGGGTCGTCTGGCCATCAACGGCTCACTGGCATCGGCGGTGACCGTCAATGACAGCGGCGTACTGGGTGGCAATGGCAGCGTCGGCGCACTGACCGCAAATCGTGGCGCTACGGTCGCGCCGGGCAACTCGATCGGCACACTGCGAGTCGCGGGCGATCTGCTGCTGGCACCGGGCTCCGCCTACGCGGTGGAACTGTCCCCGGCTGGCAGCGACCGACTCGTGGTCGGCGGTCAGGCTACGGTCACCGGTGCAACCATGGCGCTGGCACTGGAAACCGACCCGTCACTGTTGAGCAGCAGTCAGACCAACAGCATCCTCAACCGGCCGTTCGATGTGCTGCAAGCAGCGGGAGGCGTTCAGGGTCAGTTTGGTTCGGTCCTGACCAACACTGCGTTTCTGAGCGGAAACCTGGCCTATACCGGCACTGGGATCACCCTGGCCGTCGAGCGTAACGGCAACAGCTTCGCCAGCGTTGCACAGACGTCCAATCAGCGCAGCGTTGCCTCGGCCATCGAGCAATTGAGCGCTGGTAACGCGGTGTATGAGAGTGTGGCGTTGAGCCCGGATACGGCCACGGCGCGTCGCGCGTTCACGCAGCTGTCGGGTGAAGTGCATCCGGCCATCGCGACCCAACTGATCAATGACAGTCGTCAGTTGCGCGATGCCGTGGGTGATCGTCTGCGGGTCGCGGGCCTTTACGACCAGCCGACACCGGGCAGCGATGACAACAATGTCTGGGTCAAGGCACTGGGTGCATGGGGCAAGAACAGCGGCAGCAGCGACGGCGCCAGCTCGACGTCATCGCTGGGCGGCTTGCTCGCAGGTGTCGATGGTCTGATCAGCGAGCACACGCGACTGGGCGCGATGGCCGGTTACAGCGATACGTCGTTGAGCCTGGGCGATGACACCCATTCGCGGGCATCGGCTGACAGCTACCATCTGGGTGCGTATATCGGGCACGAACAGGGTGCAATGCGTCTGACAGCGGGCGCGTCCCACAGCTGGCACCGGATCGACGTGAAGCGTGATCTGCAATTCGGTCCTTTCTCGGACCGTCAGAAGGTCAAGCGTGATGCGCAGTCCACTCAGGTCTTCACCGAAGCGGCGTATCGTCTGAACCTGCAACCGCTGGCCCTGGAGCCGTTCGCCAACCTGGCTTATGTGCACCTGGACAGCGACAGCTTCACCGAGAAAGGCGGTGCCACCGCGCTCAAGGGCGGTGACGATACGCGCGACACCGTACTGTCCACGCTGGGTGTACGCGCAGGCAACCGCTTCAACCTCAACGACACGCAGAAGCTGGACGTTTCGGCAACGCTGGGCTGGCAGCACAACCTGAGCGACACCTCGTCCGATCAACATCTGTCATTCGCCAGTGGCGTGAACACCTTCGCGGTGCAAAGCGTTTCGATGGACCGTGACGCTGCGGTCGTCGGTGCCCGCGCAAGTCTCGCACTGGGCAAGGATGCGCGGGTCAACCTGGACTACAACGGCCTGCTGGGTTCGCGTGACAAGACTCATGGCGTGGGCCTGTCGCTGGACTGGCAGTTCTGATTACTGAAACAACGCTACCTCCGTGGGAGGCGGCTTGCCGGCGATGAACGATGACGCGATTTTTCTGACAAACCGCGTCGACTGCATCGCCGGCAAGCCGCCTCCCACGGTCCGGTGTTTGCCACGCGATAGCGCTACGTCGGAGAGGTCGTGGCGCGTCCCACGACCCGCGATAACTCAGCCTATGCATCACACACTCTGAATTTTACCCGCTGCTCATTACCTCCCTCCTTTTTCCTCGAAACACCCGCATGCCCTGATTATTCGCCCACTCCAAGATGTGAAAATTCTGTTAAGTATTTGTCCGCGTAGGCTTTTTCCCACAGAAACAATCTGTCACACTAACGCGAATCGTTCTTATCAACATTATCATGCAGCCATGGAAGGCGTTCAGGGAGTGTCAGGTCATGTCGGGCCAGCAACTGCAAAGCCGTTTTCGTTTCACGCCATGCCTGTTGGCCATCGGCATCGGGATAGCAACCTCTCATGGCGTTTTCGCCGCAGAGCCTCAACCCGAACAAGCGACCGGCACGCTGGAACTCGGCGCCACCGAAATCAGCGATGACCGTCTGGGCACGACCACGGAAGGCTCCGGCTCCTACACCACCGGTGTCATGCAGACCGCTACCAAACTGCCCCTGAGCATGCGCGAAACCCCACAAGCGGTGACGGTCATCACCCGCCAGCGCATGGACGACCAGGCCATGACCAGCGTCAACGACGTGGTCAGAAATACGCCCGGTCTGTTCCTCAGCCAGGCCAGCGGACCGGGCCGACAGACCTACACGTCCCGCGGCTTCGATATCGACAACATCATGTACGACGGCATCCCCGCCTCGTACTCAGGCTTCACGGCGGGCGTACAGCCGAATCTGGCGATGTTCGACCGCGTCGAAGTGATTCGCGGCGCCACCGGTCTGATCACCGGCGCTGGCAATCCGTCGGCAGCCATCAACATGGTGCGCAAGCGTCCGACGGCAGAGCCACAGGTCACGCTCACCGGCAGTGCCGGAACCTGGGACAACTATCGCGGCGAGTTCGATGCGTCGAGCAAGCTGAACGACAGCGGCACCCTGCGTGGCCGCGTGGTCGGCTCCTATCAGGACGCCAACAGCTTTCGCGACAAGGAAGAGAGTGATCACGGTCTGTTTTACGGCGTGGTCGAGGCTGATCTGAGCGACGCCACGACCGCCACGCTGGGCTATTCGCGTCAGGAAGACGAGACCAACTTCTTCTGGGGCGGCCTGCCGCTGGGCACCGATGGCCACCACCTGGACCTGCCCCGCTCCACCTACCCCGGCTCCGACTGGGAAAAGAAGAAACTGCAGATCGATACGGTCTTTGCCGAACTGGAACATCGCTTCGACAACGACTGGAAACTGCATCTGGCCGGCACCGCCTCTTCACTGGACGCCCTGTTCTCAGGCACCTACCTGTCGCGCTACAACGGTCCGTTGGAAACCACGGCGTATCAGTCGCGCCCCGAAGAAAAACAGACCGCCTTCGATGCCTTCGCCAGCGGCCCCTTCCAGGCACTGGGCCGCACCCACGAACTGGTCGTTGGCGCCAGTCGGCGCGTCTATGACAAGGACAGCAAGGAATACAGCCCCTACGACACTGGCCTGCCGATTGCCGCACCGAAGCCGAACTTCGTACGTGACGGCAACCTGCACAGCGTCGCCACTCAGGAAGGCGTCTACCTCACCACACGTCTGAGTCTGGCCGATCCATTGACGATGATTCTCGGCGGACGCCTCGATTGGTACGACTACGATGATCGCACCGGCGATGGCGACTACAAGGTCACCAAAAACGTGACGCGGTATGGCGGCCTGATCTACAAACTGGACGACACCTATTCGGTGTATGCCAGCTACACCGACATCTTTCAGCCACAGAGCTATCAGGACTTGTCCGGCGCGCAGCTCAAGCCCGTCGTCGGCGAGAACTATGAAGTCGGCATCAAGGGCGAGTACTTCAACGGCGCCCTCAACGCCAGCCTGGCGGTTTTCCGCACCGACCAGACCAACCTCGGAACCCAGACCTCGACTCAGGCAGGCTGCCCGGTGCTCACCTGCTACGACGCGTCAGGCCTGGTGCGCAGCCAGGGTATCGACATGGAACTGCAAGGCGCACTGACCGAGAACTGGCAGGTGGGCGCTGGCTACACCTTCACCCGCGCCCATTACGTGAAGGACGCCGATCCGGCGAACAAGAACCAGCGCTTCGACACCGATACGCCTGAACACCTGTTCAAGGTGTCGACGATGTACCGCTTTCAGGGCCCGCTGGAAAAACTGCGCGTGGGTGGCAACGTCTACTGGCAGAGCCGCATGTACAACGACATCGCCCTTACCAACGGCAGCTATCGTCTGGAACAAGGCAGCTACGCCGTCGCCGACCTGATGGCCGGTTATCAGGTCAACAAGCATCTGGACCTGCAACTGAACGCCAACAACGTGTTCGACCGGGTCTACTACGCGGCGATTGGTACCAGTTCGGTGTGGGGTTCAACCGACACCTATGGCGATCCGCGCAACTTCACGTTGACGGCCAAATACACGTTCTGATTCACCCTGTTCCGGGCGGCCATGGATGGCCCATCACTGCTCGCGATAAGGCACCACCTCATCCGGCCCCAGATAGATCGGGACACGCCACCCCACATCACGCAGTGACCGCTGGACCTGATCTTCAACCCCCAGCAGCGACGCAAAGATCGCCATGCGCACGGCAATACCGTTGTCTGTCTGCTTGAAGATGGCCAGCCGTGAGTCGAGATTAAGGTCGGTGCTCAGATCATTGGCATCGGGGCGGGAGTCCCTCGGCAGCGGGTGCATGATCAGGGTATTGGCACCGCACACCGCGTTGGCCAGCGCCTGATTGACCTGAAAGTCAGCGCTGTAACCTTCCAGCGTTTCCTGTTCGGCGAAACGCTCTTTCTGAATGCGCGTTGCGTAAACCACGTCGGCCCCTTTCAAGCCGTTGGCCAGATCCTGGGTCTGCTCGACGCGATGCCCCTTATCCGTCAGGTACTGCACCAGATGCTCGGGCAGAGCCAACGCAGTGGGCGAGACCAGCGTGAAGGTCAGGTTGCGGTAGAGCGCCAGCAGCTTGCTCAACGAGTGTACGGTTCGCCCATATTTCAGGTCACCGACGAAGGCGATATGTGCGCCATCGACCAGTTTGTCGAGCCGTGAAAATTCGCGCTGGATGGTGTAGAGGTCCAGCAGTGCCTGACTCGGATGTTCGCCCGGACCATCGCCCGCGTTGACCACCGGAACGTGAGTGGCTTCGGCGAACTCGGCGACCGCGCCCAGTTCGGGATGGCGCACGACGATGATGTCGGCGTAGCCGCTGATGACGCGGCTGGTGTCGGCGACAGACTCGCCTTTGGCCATCGATGAAAAGGTGAATCCGGTGGTATCGCACACCGACCCGCCCAACCTGGCGAAGGCCGAGGCGAAGCTCAGTCGCGTGCGAGTGCTGGCCTCGAAAAACAGATTCGCCAGCACGGCCCCTTCAAGCACGCGAGTGGTTTTCTGGCGGCGGGCAACCGGCTGCATCATGTCGGCGATTCGCAGCAGTTCTTCCACCGACTCTCGGGTGTAGGTCTCGACCGAGAGCAGGTGCCGGGCAACTTCCTCGTTGCCGTGCGGCCGCGAGTCTGCATGCTGCGAGGCAACTGCACTGCCCTTCAGAATCTCCAGAACAAAGCGTTGCGCGATGTCTGGCATTTTGCGCATTTCGGCGGAATCGTCAGGCAGCAGCCAACTGTCCAGCGCACGGCGTGAGACACCAAGACGCTGGGCGAGCCCGTCGCGGGTGAAATTGAGACGGCGCATGGCGTCGCGAAGGAAGACTTGTTGGGACATGAGGAAGACCGAGTCAGGTATACACACTGCGTATGCTCAACTTCTTACCAACACAAATCAAGCGTACATACGGCATATAGTCGGAAGCGTTGAGTACGCTGGACGCGGAGCGTCCCGAGAGGCATTCCCACGCGGAGCGTGAGGAACGATCACCTCAAACTGATCGTGTCCACGCTCCGCGTCGGCGTTATACACAAGTCCTCCTGGAGGAATACGACGATGATCGTTCCTACGCTCTGCGTGAGGAACGATCACGTCAAACTGATTGGCGACGCAGATGGATCGGTGATCAGCGCAAGACTTCAGACAGGAGAGATCGGCAACTCACGTTTGTGGGCGGTCTTGCGGTAAGCCGCTTCGATGATCGCCGCAGCCGACGCCGATACGTCCTTGCCCAGCAAGTAGTTGTCGATGTCGTCGTAGGTGCAGCCGTAGGCCACTTCGTCCAGCTTGCCCGGGGCTAGGTCTTCAAGATCGGCTGTCGGGGCTTTGCTGACAAGGTGGGCCGGAGCACCCAGTGCGCCTGCGATCAGACGGACCTGTCCTTTGGTGAGGCCGCTCAGCGGTGCCAGGTCGCAGGCGCCGTCGCCGAACTTGGTGAAGAACCCCATCACGGCTTCAGCAGCGTGGTCAGTCCCGACCACCAGGCCGCCGACGAAGTTGGCAATCGCATACTGCGCCAGCATCCGGGTGCGGGCCTTGACGTTGCCCTTGGCGAAGTCGGTGAGCTCCGGGCTCGGCTCCAGACCTTCTATGGAGATTTCGCCCATCACGCTGTCGACCGCACCAGCGATGTTCACGCTGGTGATCAGGTCTGGCTGGATAAAGCTCAATGCCGCCTGAGCATCGTGTTCATCGGCCTGAGTCTTGTAAGGCAGCCGCACGGCGACGAACTTTACTGCGTGCCCAGCTGCTTTCAGCTCATTGACCGCCAGCTGACAAAGGCGTCCAGTGGTAGACGAGTCCACCCCACCACTGATGCCCAGCACCAGCGCTTTCGCACCGGACTCGAGCAGCACGCCTTTGATGAAGCCAATGCGTCGGGCGACTTCGGCGTTCACGCTGTCAGCGTCTTTGATGCCTCGATCAATGCCCAAGGCTGACTGGATCTCGGTTTGCAGATTGGTTTGCGTATTCATGATGTCCTCACTCCTTGACCTGAAAAACCTGCTTGAGGTACGACAGAAACTCCGGCGATTCGCACTGGCTCTTGCCCGGCGCATCGGAAATCTTCGCCACGGGCTGACCCTGGCAGTTGACCATTTTCATCACGATGCTCAGCGGCTTCACGCCTTCGACGCCGTTGGTGAGGTCGGTGCCGATGCCGAACGAAACGTTGATGCGCCCCCGGAAGTGACGCAGGATCCGCAGCGCCTTGTCGCCCAGATTCAGGCCGTCGCTGAAGATCAGCGTCTTGGTCTGCGGGTCGATGCGCAGTGATTCGTAGTGCGCGATCATGCGGTCGCCCCACACCAGCGGATCGCCCGAGTCGTGACGGCAGCCGTCGAACAGCTTGGCGTAGTACGAATCGAAATCGCGCAGGAAGGCGTCCTGATTGATGCAGTCGGCCAGGGTCAGCCCCGGATCACCGCGATACTCTTTGATCCAGCCATCGAGCGCCGCCTTCTGGCTATCGACCAGACGCGGCCCCAGTTGCTGGTGCGCCTGAAACCATTCGTGAGCCTGCGTGCCGACTGCACGGATATTGAATTCGCGGGCCAGTTGAATATTGCTGGTGCCGACGAACTCACCGGGAAAGTCGCGCATCATGGTGCGCACGACTTCTTCCTGAGCCAGGTAGGAAATCCTGCGACGCGTACCGAAGTCAGCCACCTTGAACGCCGCCAGCTCTTCTGTCGTGGCGTTGGCTTTCAACCAGTCGAATTTCTTGTAGAGACTTTCACGCACCTGCTCCAGAGACAGATCCGGGTAGACATGGCGGTTACGGATCTCGCTGACGATGGCCAGAATCTTGACCTCGAACGGCGATACGCCAACCCACGGACCGCGTGCACGGATTTCCAGCTGACCGTCTTTCTCGCCGACTTTTACGAAGCGCGGCTTGAGACGGAAGTCCTCCAGATAGTCGATGTAGTCGGTGCTGATGTAAGGAATGCCACGCAGATGACGCAGCATGTCCTGACTGCTTTCCAGCTCCTGAAGCTGATCGACTGCCTCGCGGATTTCGTTGATGTACGGCGTCAGATCGTCCTGAGAGCGAACCCGCAGCGCCCATTCGGTATCGGCGCTGGGATAGGCGTGATAGATCGCCTGCCCCATCGACAGCTTGTACATATCGTCGTCAGTCGGCGAACGAACAATCGGTTTGCTGAAGTCGTAAACACTTTCCATGTCTGTCTCCCAGGCCTCAGGCCAGTTCGGTCAATTCTTGCGGATTATTGGCAATCAGAATGCCGGCTTGCGCCATCTCGGACAGCGCCGCCAGCGAACCCTCTTCGCTGATGCCCCGGCAGGCAGGTACATAAAGCACCACGACAAATCCGGCTCTGGCCAATTGCAGGGCGGTGGTCTTGACGCAGAAGTCCAGCGCAAGGCCGCCAACGATCACGCGCTCGATGCCGTTGGCTTTCAGGTATTCGATAACGCCTGTAGACAGTTTTTCATCCAGATCATGCCAAACCGCTCCGTAAGGATGCAGATCCGGCTCTACGCCCTTCCAGACGAAGTAATCGTATTCGAGCGGTTGAGGCAACACATCCAGCAACTTGAAGCCTTCGGTGCCCGGTATGCAGTGACTCACCCAGGTCAGGTCGGCGTGCTTCAGCCCGGTTGGCTGGAGCATGCCTTCATGGGTTTCAACGATCCAGGGCGCATTCACCGCGTGGGCATCCTTGCTGCCCAGACGCAGGCGGGCAAGGGTCGCCATGAAGTTGAGCGCCTCACCAATCTGATCACCCCCGCTGACGGGCAGCTCGTCAGGGCACAACGGCGTGAAGCTTTTTTGGGCATCGACATCGAACGAAGCAGTCTTGATCTTGTTGGCATTCATGATGTGTTCCTCGTTTGCATGACCACAAAGTACACCTGATGTACTTTGCGGTCAACACTAATTTGAACCTGTTTTCAAATGAGCCTCACATATCTTTTCATGAAGGATGATCGTGTCCATGCCATGCAAAAAGCCGATTGATCATTAAGTACATCTAGTGTACTTTTTGACTCAAAGGAGAACGCCATGTTCGAGATCGCAGTCTATGGTGGAGCATTCAATCCACCCCACGCAGGCCATGCCAATGTCATGATTCACGCCTCCCGGCAGGCTAGGCTCACGATGGTGGTGCCGTCTTATCAGCATCCTTATGGCAAGGTCATGGTGGATTACGACCTTCGTCTTCAGTGGCTGCGCCTGATCACAGACAACGTCCGCAATCAATGCGGCGGTGAGCTGTCGGTCAGCGATATCGAACGCGAACTCTTCAGCCAGAGCCCGGGACCTGTCTACAGTTTCAACCTGCTGACCTGCCTTGCGAACACTACAGGCTGCGCGCCGAAAAGCATCGCACTGGTAGTCGGTCAGGACGTGGCTGACGCCCTGCCCGGCTTTTACCTGGGACCCGAGCTGCTTGAAACCTTCTCGGTGATCATCGCCCCCGAACAGATTGGCGTACGCAGCACTGCCTTACGCAAGCAACTGCTTGATGGGGCCCCACTCCCCACTCACTGGATTGCGCCGGGTCTTGATCCGGTAAACTACGATATTTACGCATCAGGTGCCGTTTGACATGAGCCAGACCGAACACGACACCCCGCCGAAAATGGACTATCTGCACACCATCGACCTCGTGGTCCTACGCTACTGTCGCAAGACCCTGGCGCTCGAAGTTTTGCTGCACAAACGCCCCAACGAACCTTTCGCGGAAAGCTGGGCGCTGCCAGGCCTGGTACTCAATGGCGAAGTGCGCGATGTGTCGATGGACGCCGGGGTGAAGCGCCTGATCGAGTCGGAAAAGATCGGCGTCAAGCTTGGCTATATCGAGCAGGTCGGCACCGTGGGCAATGCGTTTCGTGATCCCAGATGCTGGTCGTCTTCGACCTTCTACCTCGCCATTCTGGATCAGGAAGCCCATCTGAACGAGCGACAGAAATTCGTGCCGCTTCAGGCGCTGTTGAGCCGCGAAAGCCTGCTGCCCTTCGACCACAACGACCTCATCGACCAGACCGCTGAACGTTTGTATTCGAAGTCGCTCTACTCCAGCCTACCCCTGCTGTTTCTGGGGAGTGAATTCAGCGCGCCGGAAGCGACCGCGATCTACTCTGTGGCGCTGGGTCGACCGGTCCTCAAGTCGAGCATGCGCCAGCGGCTGATCAAGCTGACGGAAGAAGGCTACATAAAGGAAACCGGGCGCAAGAAGTCCGGCGAAGGCATCAAGGCCCAGGCCACGGTCGAGAACCTCAAGCCTGGCAGGATTTTCTACTTCGATCGCTCGTTTGCCTGAAAAGACATGATGAGCCAGCCAAGGACATGCACATGAGCGCACCCACGAAAGACCCCGTTGTCACCACCCTGTTGAGTACCCGGTTCTTCGACGTTATCGACGTCAATGACGGAACCCGGCCCGAAGGCCAGGGCTACAAGATCATCAAAGAGCCCAATCCCATCAACGGCGTAGTGGTTGTGCCCGTTCTGCCGGACGGCCGTGTGGTGCTCGCGTCGCTGATGCGTCGCGCCATCGGCCAGATGTCCATCGAGTTCCCGCGCGGCAAAATCGACGAGGGAGAAACGGCTGTCGAAGCCGCCATACGCGAGCTGCTTGAGGAGACCGGCATGGTGGCCCTGAAAACCACCGAGATCGGCAAGCTGCACAGCAACACTTCACTGCTGGCCAGCGCCGTGTCGGTGTGCATCGTCGAGGTGTCGGGCGACGTCAGCGAGGAAACCGACGGCGAGGTGGATAACATCATGATCAAGAGCCTCAAAGACGTTCAGCACATGATCCTCAGAGGCGAAATCACCGACGGCCACACGCTGTCAGCCTTGACCCTGCTGAGCTGCCACGCCGATACCTGATGATCATCCTTTCGCTGCATTTCCGGATCCCGCCCGAATGAAAGCACCTCAACGTCTGCGCCTTGTCCTCGGCGATCAGTTGTCTTTCGACCTGGCGTCGCTGCAGGATCTGAACGCAGAAAGCGACACGATTTTGCTGGTCGAAGTGATGGAAGAAGCCACCCATGTGCCGCATCACCCGCAAAAGATCATCCTGATCTTCAGCGCCATGCGCCACTTCGCAGACAGCCTGCGCGAACGCGGCTTTCAGGTGCAGTACGTCGCCCTTGATGATCCGGACAACACAGGCTCGGTGCCCGGCGAGCTGCGCCGTTGGCAGTCGCTGTTGCAGGCTGACGAAGTGCACGTCACCGAATGCGGCGACTGGCGTCTGGAGCAGTCGATCAGAGACACGGACCTGCCGATCCAGTGGCATGTCGATGGCCGCTTCCTGTGTTCGCGCACCGAATTCTCGGCTTGGGCGCAGGGCAAGAAACAGCTGCGCATGGAATTCTTCTACCGCGAAATGCGCCGCAAGAGCGGGCTGCTGCTCAATGGCGACGGTACACCGGTCGGCGGCGCCTGGAACTTCGACGCCGAAAACCGCAAGGCGCTGCCCAAAGGCGTCACCGCACCCTACCCCGCACGCTTTGCGCCAGACGCCACCACCCGGCAGGTCATGACGCTGGTGAAAGAGCGCTTCGCCAGCCACTACGGCGCTGTGGACACGTTCGATTACCCGGTCACCCACGCCGATGCCCAGGCGCTCTGGGCCTACTTTCTGGATTTCGGTCTCGCCGCCTTCGGTGACTATCAGGATGCAATGGCCAGCAACGAGCCCTTCCTGTTCCATGCCCGCATCAGCGCCGCACTGAACATCGGTCTACTGGATCTGCGTCAGGTGTGCAGCGATGTGGAAGCCGCTTACTGGTCGGGGCAGATTGCCCTGAATGCCGCCGAGGGCTTCATTCGTCAGTTGATCGGCTGGCGCGAGTATGTGCGCGGCGTGTACTGGCTGAGAATGCCGGAATACGCCACCGGCAACCGGTTCGGCAACACCCGGCCGCTTCCAGAGTTCTACTGGACCGGTGACACGAAGATGAACTGCATGCGTCAGGCCATCGGCCAAAGCCTGGAATACGCCTACGCGCACCACATTCAACGCCTTATGGTGACCGGCAACTTCGCCTTGCTCGCTGGCATCGCACCGACTGAAATCTGCGAATGGTATCTGGCGATCTACATGGACGCCTTCGACTGGGTCGAGCTGCCCAACACGCTGGGCATGGTCATGCACGCCGACGGCGGGTATCTGGGCTCCAAGCCCTACTGCGCCAGCGGCCAGTACATCAAGCGCATGTCCAATTACTGCCGCGACTGCCACTATAAAGTGAGCGAAAGTACCACCGAAGACGCCTGCCCGTTCAACGCGCTGTACTGGCATTTCCTGATGCGCCACGGCGACCTGCTGCGCAGCAATCAACGCCTGGGGATGGTGTACAAAAACCTCGACCGCATGAACGACGCCAAGCTGGACGCCCTTTGGGATCGAGGCCAGACGCTGCTCGCCAGACTGGACGCCGGGGAGTCGATTTGAAAAAGAGCGAGCTTCCAGTCAAGACTTGCGTCGTGTGCGGGCTGCCGTTCACCTGGCGGAAAAAATGGGCGCGCTGCTGGGATGAGGTGCGCTACTGCTCGGAGCGCTGTCGACGGCACAAAGCGAAACCTGCCTCGACCAACTGACGAAGATCAAATTGAACCGTCTGGTACAAAGTGGTTCAGAACCTCCATGACTGATCATTCATTCACAGGAGAAACCCCATGACCCAGACCGCTCTGGTTGTTGGCGCAAGTGGCATTGTCGGCAGCGCAATCACGCAATTGTTGCTGGAAAACAATTGGCAGGTTGCCGCCCTCTCCCGTAGCCCTTCTTCCGTGCCCGGCGTGATTCCGGTGGCTGCCGACCTTCAGGATCCGGCGTCGCTGAACGCAGCATTGAAAGACCTCAAACCAACTCACATATTCATCACCACCTGGTCGCGTCAGGCCACCGAAGCCGAGAACATCCGCGTCAACGCAGCCATGGTGCGTAACGTGCTGGACGCCTTCCGCCCGGCCAAAAGCGTGCAGCACGTGGCGCTGGTGACCGGCCTCAAACACTACCTCGGCCCGTTCGAAGCCTATGGCAAAGGCACGCTGCCCCAGACACCGTTCAGGGAAACCCAGCCGCGCCTCGATATCGAGAATTTCTATTACGCGCAGGAAGATGAGGTCTACGCCGCTGCCGAAAAAGACGGCTTCACCTGGAGTGTGCATCGTCCGCACACTGTGACCGGTGTGGCAGTCGGCAACGCGATGAACATGGCGACCACCCTCGCCGTCTACGCGACCATCTGCAAGGCCACAGGCCGTCCGTTCGTGTTCCCAGGCTCACGCGTCCAGTGGGACAGCCTCACCGACATGACCGACGCCCGCCAACTCGCTCAGCAACAGTTGTGGGCAGCGACAACACCTGAAGCAGCCAATCAGGCGTTCAACATCACCAACGGTGACGTGTTCCGCTGGAGCTGGATGTGGGGCCAGATCGCCGATTACTTCGGTCTGCAGGCAGCTGACTTCCCTGCGCAGCCCGCGCCGCTGGAAAAGCAGATGGCTGACGATCAGAAGGCCTGGACCGATATCGTCAGCAAACACCAGCTCAAGGAAGGCGATATCAATCGCCTGATCTCTCCGTGGCACACCGATGCCGACCTGGGTCGTCCGATTGAAGTCGTCACCGACATGTCGAAAAGCCGCAAACTGGGCTTCACGGCGTTCAAGGCGAGTGATGATGCGTTTTTCGAAGTGTTTGAAAAACTGCGTCGCGAGCGTTTGATTCCTTGAATCATCGCCCATAATCGGAGCCGGCCGGGATGACCCGGCCGGTCCCACGCATTGACAGGAAACCCTCATGAGAATGCTTGTAGCCGCCGCCTTTGCGACCCTGAGCCTGAGCGCCCTCGCAGCTCAACCCGCACCGACGCTGTCAGGTTGCAACCTTGTCGAGCAGCGTGCACTTGAAGGCAGGACAGGCGGCTCGATCACCGACAGAAATGAAGCACATATTTCGACACGAGCCAGCGTCTTGCAGGCGGACATCGGTAGCCTGTACAGAGCCGGACATCTGCCGCAAAAGCAGGCTGACAAGTTGTACAACCAGATTGAAAAAATCCGCTCCGACAGCGCAGGTTTTGTGAAGACCCAGGGCTTTCTCAGTGCCGGAGAGCGCGCCAGCTATGACCGCGAGCTGGATGCGATAGCGGGCAGTATCTGCAAAACTTGAACGCGACCTAACCTTTCGCTTCCTGCTTGCGCTTGCGAAACTCGGCCACCTTGTGACGATTGCCGCACAGCGCCATGCTGCACCAGCGTCGTTTGTGCGATTTGGTGCGGTCGTAAAACATGAGCGAACACTCATGACTTTCACACTTGCGCAGCAGCGATGAGTCCCCTTCAGCCAGCAATTGTGCGGCCCCGAAAGCGATCTCGGCTACAACACGATCCGTGGCATTCGGCTGACAGAAACGGTCCAGCTCAGGCGCCTTTGACGGCTCCCACACCAACTGCGGAACAGCCCTGAGCAGAAAGGCATTCAACCGTGACGGATCCGCAACGCTGTTCTCCAGACGCGCCTGAACGAGCTGTTCGATGCTCTCGCGCAGTTCTCGCAGCTCATCGAGCAAGCGCTCATCAAACGCATCACTTCCCAGACCAACCTGTTCAAGCCATTGAGTCGCCGACGCGTGACTGGTCAGCAGATCGCGGCGCTGCCCATCAACCATCATTCGGGTGTTGAGCAGATCAAGCGCGGGGTGGTCGGCGAGTATCAAAGGGGCCGGAAGCTGGGCGGTCGAGCTGGAGGGGGTCATTACAGTACTCCTGAAATTCTGGCGGCTATTGTAACCGATAAACTCTATTTGAATAGTTACCAAAGAACAGTTCATCCTGTCTTGGGTGGCCGTTCCAACACTTCAAAAAATGCCGCATGGCCAACAGGCACAAGCTGTCTCCAATCAAACACTTTGTCATTTACTGAAAATGCACGCCCGTCTGCTTCTGCCCAAAGGGCGTGGGAGCTCTCGGAGGTTACGACGGCAGCGATGGGCTGCGCAGCGGCCCCAGATTGCATCTGACACACCGCGCGTGCAGATTTTGCTGGCGGTTCCCGGCAGATCGCCGGCAAGCCGCCTCCCACAGACGGGTATTCGCTGCTGGAAAGCGGCGTGACGGATATCGCTTCATCCTTCGACATCAACCAACCGCTCTACCACAAGGCTGCCACCCATTTCCGGTGCCATTGATCCTTCAACACATTTCGACATGAAAACTCACTGAACTATCGCTTTGGCGGCACGATCCTTTCCTATGCGCAGTCAACGCGACCCCGGCGGCCGGTAAATTCGTGCCGTGACCTGGCCGGGCATCGCTGAACGATAAGGAGCCGCTATGACCGTTACCGCCCATCCCGCTTACCGAAGGACACCAGGCCCGCTTCACGCGATCCTGCTGGCCGGGACCGTGCCGTTGTTTCTCGGGGCGTTGTTGAGTGACATTGCCTACTACCAGACCTTTCAGATCCAGTGGGCCAATTTCGCCGCCTGGCTGATCGCCGGGGCGCTGGTGTTCTGTGGTTTTGCGCTGTTGTTTGCGCTGGTGAATCTAGTCCGCGCCGAGCACAAGGCCGGGCGTCCGGTGCTGTATTTCCTGCTATTGCTGATCACTTGGGTACTGGGGCTGGTCAACGCATTCGAGCACGCCAAGGACGCCTGGGCTGTCATGCCTTCGGGCCTGGTGCTTTCAGTCATCGTGACCCTGCTGGCTGTCGTGGCCGCCTGGATCGGACTGACCAACCTGCGTTCGGGAGATGAGCAATGAAACCTCAAATCGCACTGACAGCCTTGAGCATGGCGCTGCTTCTGAGCGCCTGTGGCGGTGAGCCGGACAGCACTCAGGCGCGCGGCCCGGACCCTAAACTGCCGGAACCGCAACGCGGTCTGCTGCCGAGCATGAAGATTGCCGAGCCCGTGGCCTGGGGCGACCAAAAGCCGACCGTACCTGAAGGATTCAAGATCACCGCCATCGCGACCGACTTGCGCATCCCGCGTCAGACGCTGGTCCTGCCCAACGGTGACATTATCGTGGCCGAAGGCCGCGGTGGCAGCGCTGCCAAGCTCAAGCCGAAGGATGTTATCGCCAGCGTGATCAAGGCCGAGGGCAACACCAAGGTCAAAGGCGGCAACCGCCTGACATTGCTGCGTGACGCTGACGGCGACGGTACTTACGAAACCAAGACCGTGTTCGCCGAAAACCTCAACGCGCCTTACGGCCTCGCGTTTGCCGATGGCAAATTGTATGTGGCCAATCAGGACGCGCTGGTGCGTTTCGATTATCAGGAAGGACAGACCCAGGCCAGCGGCGCGCCGACCAAAGTCACCGACCTGCCCTCGGCCATCAACCATCACTGGACCAAAGCGTTAACCGTCAGCCCGGATGGCCGCTTCCTGTACGTCGGCATCGGCTCCAACAGCAACGTCACCGAACGCGGCATGGAAGTCGAGATTGATCGTGCGATGGTGTGGCAGATCGATGCCGCGACTGGCGCGCACAAGCCTTACGCCACCGGCATTCGCAACCCGACAGCGCTGACCATTCAGCCTGAAACCGGGCAGTTGTGGGCCGTGGTCAATGAGCGTGACGAACTGGGTCCGGATCTGGTGCCCGATTATCTGAGTTCGGTGAAGGAAGGCGGTTTCTATGGCTGGCCTTACAGCTACTGGGGCCAGAATGTCGATACCCGCGCCCAGCCGCAAAATCCGGAGAAAGTCGCCGCCGCGATCAAACCGGACTACAGCCTTGGCTCGCACGTAGCCGCACTGGGCGTGGATTTCTCCATCCCGGAAATGGGCGACAAGTTTGCCAATGGCGTTTTTGTTGGCGAACACGGCAGCTGGAACCGCGACAATCCGGTCGGCTACAAAGTGATCTTCGTACCGTTCAGCAATGGCAAGCCTTCGGGCGAACCGCTGGACTTCGCAACGGGTTTCCGTGGCGACGATGGCAAGACCCGAGGCCGCCCGGTCGGTGTGACGGTCGACCCGAAAGGTGCGCTGATCATTGCGGACGACCTGGCCAACACCGTGTGGCGAGTGACGCGTAACCAGTAACCCTCAACGCTTCGGGCCGCTTGAGTTCAAGCGGCTCGAAGACTGTCACCGTTCACAATAACCTCCCCTCGCCTGTCACTAAGATCAATGCGGCTTGATGCCCGCAAGCATCGTCAACACCTCGCCAAACGAACCGTTCGCCTCGGCAAACCGCAGCCCCTTGGCCCGCTCGACAACCAGCTCGGATGGCGTTGGCTTGATCTTGAGCAGAGCGAATATCTCATCCAGAAACTCTTCCAGCGGCATCGCGCGTTCGTCATTTTCCTGACCGAGCAGCGACGTGCGCACGCCCGGTGGCGCCAGCTCGATGACTTCCACAGAAGAGTCCGCCAGTTGCACGCGTAGGCTTTGCGTGAACGAGTGAACCGCCGCCTTGGTTGCACTGTAGGTCGCGGTTGCTGGCAGCGGTACGAAGGCCAATGCCGAGCTGACGTTGATGATGGTGGCGTGAGGTTGCTTGAGCAGCCGGGGCGTCAGCGCATACACCATGCGAATCGTGCCGAGCAGGTTGGTGGTCACAATGTCTTCGGCCGTGCCGAGGTACGCAGGGTCGGTCAGGTCTTCCCAGTGCATGATGCCTGCGCTGTTGATCAGCACGTTGAGGTCCGGATGGCTGCTTGCGAGCACGTCGGTAGCCTGTTGAATCGACTCGGGACTGCTGACGTCCAGCACCACTGAATCAATGCCGGGATGTTGCGAGGTAATGTCGTCAAGAATCTCTTTGCGTCGCCCGGCAACGATGACCTTGTTGCCCGCCTTGTGCAGCCGAAGCGCCAGACCCAGGCCGATGCCTGACGTACTGCCTGTGACCAGAATCGTGTTACCTGTACCGTTCATAGTAAACTCCGTCATCGCCATAAGCGGACAAATGTCCGCTTGAGCAAACTACCGGACAGTTGTCCGCTTTGCAATACGAAGAAAGGGATTGTCCATGAGTGACGACACATCAATGCGTTCCGACGCCAGAAAAAACCGGGAACGCATTTTGAAGGTCGCCGTGGCCGAACTGACGCTCGACCCTGCGGTTGCACTGAGCGTGATCGCGAAAAAGGCAGGCGTCGGCCAAGGCACGTTCTATCGGCACTTCGCCAGCCGCGAGGACCTGGTGTTCGAGGTCTATCAGTTCGAGATGCAGCAAGTGGCAGCGCTGGCGGAACAGTATCTGGCCGACCGACCACCCGAGCAGGCCCTGCGCGACTGGATGAACAGCCTTGCCGAATACGCGATGACCAAGGCAGGGCTTGCCACCGCCATCCGCCAGGCTGCCGCCACGCGGGAGTTTCCAGGCAAGTCGGGGTACGCACCGGTGCAGAACGCCGCCCAGCTTCTGCTGAAAGCCAACGAAGCGGCCGGAACGATTCGCGCCGGAATCACGACCGATGACTTCTTCCTGGCGATTGCCGGCATCTGGCAGATCGACTCACAGCGAGACTCGCAGTGCGACTGGCGCCCGCGTCTGGCCAGGCTGATGGATTTCGTGATGATCGGACTGTGCGCGGGAAGCCCCCGCAGCCTCGGCGAGAAAGACGCCTGAGGCATTCATGAGCACTGCTCACAAGTGCATTCTGGATATGGGCATTATCAACCGCCGCTCTATCCCATAGCCTCATGTTCACAGCATGGGCGGCTTTTCCAACCCAACCAAGAAGGTGGCTGCAGCCAATACACGCGCAAAAAGGAGATGTTGATGAATCCTCGAACTCCATCCAGCGACGGGCTCAGGCTGTCGCGGCGACAGGTTCTGATCGGTACGGCAGGATCGGCCGTGACAGCAGCGTTGGCATCGACCGAGTTCGCGCAAGCGGCTCAAGACACCTCTGCAGGGTCAGCAGACGTGTCCGCCAGCAGCCATGTATCGTTCACGCTCAACGGCAGACGCTACAGCCTGGACGTCGACAATCGCGCCACGCTTCTGGATGTTCTGCGCGAGCGCCTGCACCTGACCGGCACCAAGAAAGGTTGTGACCACGGTCAATGCGGGGCCTGCACGGTGATCGTCGAGGGGCGCCGGATCAACGCCTGCCTGACGCTGACCGTCATGCATGAAGGCGACACCATTACCACCATCGAAGGCCTTGGCACCCCTGAACGTCTGCACCCGATGCAATCGGCGTTCGTTAAGCATGACGGCTACCAGTGCGGCTATTGCACGCCCGGCCAGATCTGCTCAGCCGTCGCCATGCTCGATGAAATCAAGGCGGGCATCCCGAGCCATGTCACCCAGGACCTGAGCGCCCCGCTGATCGCTTCCACTGCGGAGATGCGCGAGCGCATGAGCGGCAACATCTGCCGTTGCGGCGCCTACTCCAACATCATCGAGGCGATTGAGGAAGTCGCGGGAGCGTCGGCATGAAGTCATTCACCTACGAGCGCGCAACCTCGGCGGAACAGGCGGTCGCAGCGGCGGCCAGACAGCCCGGCGCGAAATTCATCGCAGGCGGCACCAACCTGCTGGACCTGATGAAACTGGAGATCGAAACACCGCAGCACCTGATCGACGTCAATGGGTTGGGCTTTGACACTATCACCAAAACCGCTGACGGCGGACTGAGGATCGGCGCGCTGGTGCGCAATACGGATCTGGCCGCAGCGCCCGAGGTCCGCCGTGACTATGGCGTGCTCTCACGATCACTGCTGGCAGGCGCTTCCGGGCAATTGCGCAACAAGGCGACCACTGCAGGCAACCTGCTGCAACGCACACGCTGCGCCTACTTCTACGACACGAACCAGCCGTGCAACAAACGTCGCCCCGGCGCCGGTTGTGCGGCACTGGGCGGGGTCAGTCGCCAGCAGGCAATCATTGGCGTCAGTACCTCCTGCATCGCCAGCCATCCGAGCGACATGGCGGTCGGCATGCGTGTACTGGGCGCGACAGTAGAAACCCTCGGCGCTGATGGCCAGGTTCGCAGCTTTCCGGTCGAGGCACTGTACAAGGCCCCGGGCGACACGCCTCATCTGGAAAACACCCTGATGCCGGGAGAACTGATCACCGCCGTCACGCTGCCAAAACCGGTGGGTGGCAGGCACATTTACTACAAGGTACGTGACAGAGCGTCCTACGCATTTGCGCTGATTTCCGTGGCGGCGATTGTGCAGCCGGACAAGACCGGTCAGATCGCGCTGGGTGGCGTGGCCTACACGCCCTGGCGCAGTGAAGAGGCCGACGCACTCCTGCCCCAGGGCGCACGCGCCGTGGCAGCCCGGTTGCTGGCCAACGCACAGCCGACGCCGCAAAACGCATTCAAGGTAAAACTGGCGGAACGCACGATCGGCCTGGCACTGACACAAGCCTCTGCGTAAGCCAACCCGTTCTTCAGCCAGCAACGTCAGCCCGCATGAGCGGCTGGACGTCAGTCCGTTTGATCAGGAAGCCGGACCATGAAATTTGATACCCCTGCGAGCACCAACCCCATCGATCAGCTGAAGGTCATCGGCACGCCTGCGGACCGCATCGACGGTAAGCTGAAGACCACCGGAACCGCGACCTACGCTTACGAGCAGAATGCGGCCGTGAGCAATCCGGCTTACGGCTACGTGGTCGGAGCAGCCATCGGCAAAGGGCGGATTTCCTCGATTGATTCGAGCGAGGCGCGCAAGGCATCCGGCGTGATCGCCATCGTCACTCACGAAAACGCTGGCAAGCTCGACCGGGGTGAGTTTTACGTCGACCGAGCACTGGCGGGCCCTCAGGTGGATCACTACCATCAGGCCGTTGCCGTCGTCGTCGCAGAAACCTTTGAGCAGGCGCGCGCCGCGTCCGCACTGCTTCGGGTGTACTACGTTCGCGAACCCGGCTCGTTCGAACTGGCCGCAACCCTGGACTCCGCCAAGCCACCTCCGCCGTCAGGTTTCGGGCCTCCGGCACAGACCCGAATCGGCGATTTCGAGGCGGCATTCAGCGCAGCGGCATTCAAGGTCGATGAGCGCTATTCCACGCCCGACCATGCCCACGCCATGATGGAGCCCCACGCCACCATCGCTCAATGGAACGGCAGCAAACTGACGCTCTGGACCTCCATCCAGCAAATGAACTGGGGTGTGCGGGACTTGGCGAAAACGCTGGGGATTCGCAAGGAAGACATCCACATGATTTCGCCCTACATCGGCGGCGGTTTTGGCGGCAAGGGCACCATTTTGTGCGACGCGGTGCTGGCGTCGCTGGCCGCACGCGAGGCCAGACGCCCGGTCAAGGTCACCCTGCCCCGCCCGCTGATGTTCAACAACCTGACCCACCGACCGGCGACCATTCAGCGAATTCGCATCGGGGCGGACAAGGACGGCACCCTCACTGCAATAGGCCATGAAAGCTGGTCCGGCAACCTGCCCGGCGGCAGGCCCGAAGCGGCTACCGCGTCAACCCGCGGGCTGTATGCAGGCGCCAACCGGATGACTCGCCTGAATCTGTCCGTGCTGGACCTGGCAGAAGGCAGCGCCATGCGTGCGCCGGGCGAAGCGCCGGGGATGATGGCGCTGGAAATCGCCATGGACGAGCTGGCGGATAAGCTCGGCATCGACCCGGTGAAGTTTCGGGTCATGAACGACACTCAGGTCGATCCCGAACAGCCCACGCGGCCCTTTTCCAAACGCCAGCTTGTCGAGTGCCTGAACACCGGTGCGGAGCAGTTCGGCTGGAACAAGCGCAACCCTGTACCGGGCAAGGAAGTGCACGACGGCTGGCTGATCGGCATCGGCGTGGCGTCGGCGATCAGGGGCGCGCCGACCACCAAATCAGCCGCCCGCGTCCGGCTCGATCGTCAGGGTATCGTGACGGTCGAGACCGACATGACCGACATCGGAACAGGCACCTACACCATCATCGCCCAGACGGCAGCGGAGATGATGGGCGTGGACCTGGACCGCGTGGTCGTACATCTGGGCGATTCACGTTTTCCGGAATCGTCCGGCTCGGGCGGCCAGTGGGGCGCTGCCTCATCGACGGCGGGGGTCTATGCCGCCTGCGTGAAGCTTCGCGAAGCCGTGGCCCGCACACTGGGACTCGATCCGCAGAAAGCCGAGTTTGCAGAGGGTGAAGTGCGCGAAGGCGACAAGCGCCTGCCTCTGGCTCAGGCTGCGGCGCAGGGCGAGATTCAAGCCGAGGACTTCATGGAATACGGCACCTTGGCCAAGGACTACGCTCAGCAGACCTTCGGTGCGCACTTCGTCGAAGTCGGCGTCAAGGCGGCGACAGGCGAGGTACGGATTCGCCGCCAGTTGGCGGTGTGCGCAGCGGGCAGGATTCTGAACCCCAAGACCGCCCGCAGCCAGATCATCGGCGGGATGACCATGGGCGCAGGTGCTGCGTTGATGGAAGACTTGGTCGTGGACCACCGCCTGGGATTCTTCGTCAACCACGACCTGGCGGGCTATGAAGTGCCGGTGCATGCCGATATCCCGCATCAGGACGTGATCTTTCTCGATGAAGTGGACGTGTACGCAACGCCGCTGAAAGCCAAGGGTGTGGGCGAGCTGGGCATTTCCGGCGCTGCTGCAGCGATTGCCAATGCCATCTACAACGCGACCGGCGTGAGGGTTCGGGACTACCCGATCACCCTAGACAAACTCATCGATCATTTGCCCGAAACCGTCTGATCCCTCACCCCGCCCATGGAGTCCTGAATGCAACTGAGCCGCGCAAATCTGGCAGACATCGTCTATTTCCTCGCCATTGCGCGCCATCAGAGCTTCAGCAAGGCGGGCCTTGAAGTCGGCATCAGTGCCTCGGCCCTCAGTCATGCGATGAAAGGGCTTGAGGCGCGACTGGGTGTGCGTCTGCTCAACCGCACCACCCGCAGCGTGACGCTGACGGTGGCAGGCGAAGAACTGCAGGGACTGATCAGTACCCCGGTGCATGATATCGGGCAGGCGCTGGAAGCCCTGAATAGGCTGCGTGACGAACCTGCCGGACGTATCCGCCTGAATGTCCTGAGCGATGGGGCCGAATTGCTGTTGGGGCCGGTCCTGCCGGTGTTCATCGAACGCTACCCGGACATCGAAATCGACCTGACCGTGACCAACAAGATGGTCGATGTGATCGGCGATGGGCATGACGCGGGCATCCGTTTTGGCGGCACCGTCCCGGAAGACATGATTGCCCAGCGGTTGTCGCCCGACATTGCCTGGGCGGTGGTCGGCACGCCCGATTACCTGCAGCGTTTCGGCACACCGACGCATCCCGAGGACTTGAAACAGCACCGCTGCCTGCGCATTCGTCTGGGCAATGCCCGGCTTTACGACTGGCAGTTCATGAAGGATGGCCAGGCACTGGAGGTTGAGGTACCGGGCACTGTCACGATCGACGAGACACGCATCGGCGTTGCGTTGGTCACCCGTGGCGCGGGCCTGATGTACGTGCCGGCTGCCATCGTCGAACCCTACATCGCAGCCGGCTCGTTGCAGCGCGTGCTGGAAGACTGGACGCATGTGGATCCGGGGTTTCACGCTTATTACTCAAGCTTCAGGCAGGTGCCCGTCGGGCTGCGTCTGCTGATCGAACTGATCCGCGAACTGCAGCCGATGGGCGCCCTGCCCTGACACTGCCCCTAACCTTCCTGACGCTTGCTGAATACGTCCTTGAAGACTGGCACCGCCGAGAACGTGTTGGGCCAGCCCGCATAAAACGCCAGCTGCGTGAGCATTTCGGACGCTTCGCTCTGCTTCAGGCCATTGTCCATGGCGCGATTTAGGTGAAAGGTCACCTGCGCTACCTGCCCGTTGGCGACCAGCGAGCTGACGGTAATCAGACTGCGGTCCCTGGGCGCCAGACCCGGCCGCAGCCAAAGGTCGCGAAACAGCGCCCTAGTGGTGTATTCGACAAGTCCAGGCGCCACTGAACCGACGTTCTTGTCCACCTGCTCAACACGCGCCTGCTCAGTGGCCTCGTCGAGCGGCAACCGGGTCGGCGAGACCGGAGCCAGTTGATCGGCACCGATGTTGCGAGCAGCAAACACATCCTTCGCGATCAGAAGTGTCGCCGTGGCATTACCCCAGCCCGAGTAATACGCCAAGTGATTGATGGTTTCCGAAAGCTCCAACGGCGTGACGCCATTATCCAGCGCCCGATTGAAGTGGTAGGCCATCTCGACCGTCTGACCTCGCGAGATCAGCACGGCCACGGTCACCAGGCTTCTGTCGCGCGGGGACAGACCGGGGCGTTTCCACACCTCGCCCAGCAGCAAGGCGTCGGTATTATGGGCCGGCGCAGGAGACACGGCGCGTGCGTCATCGGGCGTGGGAACTGCAGGTAAATTCATGCTGGAAAGTCCTTTGTCAGTGGCGGCACAGGCGGTGAGCAGAACGGTAAAGGTCGAGAGCATCAGTTTTCCGACCGTCATCGTTTCGCCTCGTACTGCGCATCCGTGACCGGCTCCAGCCATTCCACGTTCTTGCCGTCCTGCTCTTCCTGAATGGCCATGTGCGTCATGCCGGTGGTGGACGTTGCCCCGTGCCAGTGCTTGACGCCCGGCGGTGTCCAGATCACATCGCCCGGCCGGATCACCTGCTTCTCGCCACCCTCCTGCTGTATCCAGCCAGTACCTGCGGTCACGATCAGGTTCTGTCCCAGCGGATGGGTGTGCCACATGGATCGAGCGCCTGGCTGGAACGTCACGTAGGCGGCGGATACGCGTGAAGGTGCGCTTGCGGGAAACAACGGATCGATACGGGCAGCACCGACAAACGTTGCCGGTGCACCTGCGATGGACGCCTGCTCGCCATTGCGAACAATGTTCATGGTCCACCCGCTGGACGCATCGGCGGCGTTTGCGTTCAACGGTGACATCAGGATTGAAGTCAGGGTCGATAACGCTGCGAGTGTTCTCATCGGTAAGCTCCTGCTAACGGGTAATCGATACCTACGTTAGTGGACAGCCCACCATGCGACTACCGGCCCCCTGTCTCATGAACCGATGAGCCGCACTCATCAATCAGCCGGTTTCTGCCGCACGCCGTGTGCCACTCGTCGATGAGAGAGCAATCCGACTAAACCTGTCGCGCCCGTCTCTTTTCTACACGTTCATCCCGTGGGCAAACCAAAGGAGATGAACGATGAAAGCAATACGAATCGCCGCGTTTGGCGGCCCTGATGAGATGTCGGTGCAGGAGGTGGAAAGACCTCAGGCGCAGCCGGGCGAGGTTTTGGTAAAGGTCATCATGGCCGGCATCAACCCGGTCGATTACAAGATTCGCGAAGGTCAGTACCCCGAAGTCAAAGAGGATCGCCTGCCGCTTACCCTTGGCCGTGAGGTGGCCGGGGTGGTCGTGCAGACAGGCGACGGTGTGCTGGAGCTCAATGAGGGAGACCGTGTATTCGGCATGATCGGGGCAGACGGTGGCTACGCTGAATATGCCCGCGTGCCCGCCGAGCACCTGGCGCGCATTCCCGACGCACTGGACTGGCAGACCGCGGCGGGCCTGCCCTTGGCGGGCCACACAGCCTGGCAGGCACTGGTCGAGCACGGGCACATCGAACAGGGCCACAAGGTGCTGATACATGGCGGCAGCGGCGGCGTCGGGCATCTGGCGGTTCAGTTTGCCAAGGTCAAAGGCGCCGAGGTTTACGCGACCGCATCGGCCGAGGGTTTGCAGTTTTTGCAGTCGCTGGGGGTGGATCGCGCCATTGATTACAAGGCCGAACGCTTCGAAGACATCTGCAGGGACTTCGACCTAGTGATAGACCTGATCGGTGGCGAGACCCAGTCGCGTTCATGGCAGGTGCTGGGCGAAGGCGGACGGCTGGTCTCGACACTGGAAATGCCCGATGCCAATCATCCGCAGGCGGCCGGTAAAACCGGAACACGCTTCATCGCCGATCCTCGCGGGCAGGAGCTTGCCGAGATGGCCGGGTATGTCGACGCAGGCGAGGTCTCGGTCGTGATCGCGGAGACGTTTGCGTTGGAGCAAGCCAGGGAAGCGCTGGATTACCTTGCCAATGAGCATGTGCACGGCAAGGTCCTGTTACGGGTTCACGAAGGCACCTGACGGTCGGAGGCGGCGGCGAGCATCGCCTCGTCGCTGCCCAACGCGTCTTTCGAGGGAGATGATCATGACAGGCAGCGTCGCCAGAACAGATGCCTCAAAACGCAAAAAACCCGCCGAAGCGGGTCGTTTTGCGAAACATGACCATCCCGACATCCTGTCAGTAGCCTCCTGGCAATGGTCGATCCTCCCTGATCACTGCACCGTTCCTTCGCTGCAGCTGTTGAATTGGATCCTACCTATGCCCAGGGTCAGTGCAAAGAGCCAATGACGTCTGCGCGTGTAAGTCTTTCGCTATAGAGCTGCAAACGCTCATTCACACCGCACGCAGACCTGTTCGAACCAGGACGAGAAATCCGGCCATTTCTCATCGGTAGGCCCGTTGTGAGACCAGTACTTGACTTCACCTTTCTGTGAAACACAGAAATAGTCGCCATTGTCTTCAACAAAAGGCAGCCATTTTTTCGGAAGCTTGAATTGATTCCATGCCGCGTGGGCAATCTCGAACAGGTCGACATGACTGGAACCGGGAAGGATAACGGCCGGTTCGAAACTGGCATTCGCAACGTCGCTGCCGCTCTTGAGAAAATCTATGTAAGCGGCAGGAAAAGGAAAATTCAAGCTGCGCTCGGCCTTGGCGATTTCAGCATCGGCGGGTATACGAAACGGGTCAGTGATCAAATTGAAAGTACCTTCCTGAAAACTACACTCCAGCAGCGTAGCAAGAACTGCCTGGCTGAATGAAATTTGTAGATCAGGAACCTACCTTATTTATCGAATGCATACGCCCGCCTTTATCAAACCCCTGACTGCTGAAGAAGCACTGAGATCTGCTTCTGCCCGGAGGGCGTAGGAGCTCTCGGAGGTTACGACGGCAGCGAGGGGCTGCGCAGCGGCCCCATGGTTGTATCTGAAATAAACCACCTGTAAGCCATTGAAGAAAAGCGATTTTTTGTAGGAGCACGCTTGGTCTGGGCGGCAATCCGACGATAGGTTCTTACAGACAGAAAACCAGCGACTGAACTGACGCAATCGCGGGCAAGCGCGCTCCTACGGTCCGTGTTTGCTGCGCGACAGCGCTAAGTCGAAGACGTGGTGGCGCCCCCCACAATTCGGCTTTTGCGGCACTACCTCGAAGATGCGATGAGGCCCGCCGCCAATATTGAGCCCCCCACAAACCCGGTGCTACCATGCGCGACCGCCATGCAGGCAAGGGAATATCCGGTTCATGAGCAGCATTCGCGAGCGCAATAAAGAACTCATCCTGCGCGCCGCCAGCGAGGAGTTTGCCGACAAGGGCTTCGCTGCCAGCAAGACCAGCGATATCGCCACCAAGGCCGGTGTCCCCAAGCCCAACGTCTATTACTACTTCAAGTCCAAGGAAAATCTGTACCGCGAGGTGCTGGAAAGCATCATCGAGCCGATCTTGCGTGCCTCCACGCCCTTCAATCCCGAAGGTGTGCCGGCCGAAGTACTCAGCCGCTACATTCGCGCCAAGATCCAGATTTCCCGAGACCTGCCGTTTGCGTCGAAAGTATTTGCCAGCGAGATCATGCACGGCGCGCCGCACCTGACGCCGGAGCAGATCGAACAGCTCAACGGCCAGGCCCGGCACAACATCGAATGCATTCAGGCGTGGATCGACAGCGGACAGATTGCCCCGCTCGACCCGCACCACCTGATGTTCACGATCTGGGCAGCGACCCAGACATACGCCGATTTCGACTGGCAGATCGCAACCGTGACCGGCAAGGCCACGCTGGAAGACAGCGATTACGAGGCGGCGACCCGCACCATCCTGCGTCTGGTGCTCAAGGGCTGTGAGCCAGACAGGTAGCGCTGCGAAAAACGCTTTCCCCAAAACGCAAAAAACCCGCCGAAGCGGGTCGTTCCTGCACATGTCCATCCCGACATCCTGTCAGTAGCCTCCTGGCAATGGCCGATCCTCCGTGATCGCTGCATCGTTCCTTCGCTGCAGTTGTTGAATTGGATCCTACATTCACTCTGGGTCCTCCGATAGAGCCAATGACGCCTGTTGGTGTAAGCCTTTCGCTATGGTGCTCGAATAGTTCCGTAACACGGCAAATAAATGTGACGGTTATCTCATGTTTGGTCATGATGCGCCGAGAAGCTGGAGAGGCCCTGAGATCAGGCGTTAGCGCCGGTCGGTCTGTCAGCTGCAAAGAAGAAAAAGAAAAAATAACGTATGGGGTCGAGATCATGAATATGCGCAGTCTTTCCATCAGCCTCCGGTTATGGCTGATTCTCATCGTTTCTGTGCTGATGCTCTTTGTCCTCGCAGCCACCCTGCTCAAGCAGATTCACGACGATCTGTATCAGGCCAAGGCCGAGAAGACCATGCACGTGGTCCAGACCGCCAGTGGCATTCTTACCTACTATCAAGGCCTGGAAGCCGCTGGCACCATGCCCCGCGAGGCCGCTCAGCAGCAGGCCTTGAAAGAAATCAAAGGGTTGCGTTACAGCCAGAATGACTATTTCTGGATCAACGATCTGCAGCCCGTGATGATCATGCACCCCACCAATCCCAAGCTCGAAGGCCAGAACCTGTCGGCCATCCGGGACCCGGACGGTTTCGCGGTGTTCAACGAAATGGTCACCGTCGTCAAAAGCAAGGGCGCCGGTCTGGTCAACTATCGCTGGCCCAAGCCCGGCGCCACCGATCCGGTGAAAAAGACTTCTTACGTCCAGCTGTTTCAGCCCTGGGGCTGGATCCTCGGCTCCGGCGTGTACGTGGACGATGTGGCCGCAGAGTTCAAGGCGCAGATGTGGAACGCCGGGATCTTCATCGCAGGCATCGTAGTCGTCATGATCCTGATGCTGACCCTGATCGTGCGCAGCATCGTTCGTCCTCTCCGAGCGGCCGTCAGCGCGATGGGCAACATTGCCAGCGGCGAAAGCGATCTGACCCGCACCCTGGAAACCCATGGCAGCGACGAGATTACTGAACTGGGTACTCATTTCAACGCCTTCATCGCCAAACTGCGCAACGTGGTAGGCCAGTTGCAGAACTCTGCCGTGGCACTCGGCCAGGCATCCACCGATCTGGGCAGCAACGCCGAACAGGCCCAGAACCGCAGCCAGCAGCAGTCGGAGCAGATGGATCTGGTGGCAACCGCTGTCAACGAAGTGACCTATGGCGTGCAGGACGTGGCCAAGAATGCCGAGCACGCTGCCAGTGAAATGCGCAACGCCGAATCCCAGGCGCAACAGGGTCAGGTCAACATCGACAACAGCCTGCGCCAGATCGAACACCTCTCGGGCACGATCGGCCAGGCGGTGGAAGTAATGCACACGCTGTCCAGCGAAAGCACCCAGATTGGCGGTGTGCTGGAGGTGATCAGCTCGATTGCCGAGCAGACCAACCTGCTGGCTCTGAACGCGGCCATCGAAGCGGCACGCGCAGGTGAACAGGGTCGCGGCTTTGCCGTGGTGGCAGACGAAGTACGCCTGCTGGCGCAACGGACCCAGAAATCCACAGCCGAAATCCAGGCGATGATTGAACGTCTGCAGCGGCACTCGGACGCGGCAGTCAAGGTCATCGGCGACAGCAGTCGCTCCTCGCAGCTGACCATCGAGCAGGCCAATCAGGCGGGTCAGAGCCTGAGCTCGATCAGCCAGGCCTTGCGCAACCTCAACGGCCTGAACGCCTCCATCGCCAGCGCCACGCTGCAACAATCCCACGTGGTCGATGACATCAACCAGAACGTCACCCAGGCTGCGCAACTGTCGCAGAGCACCGCGCTGGCCGCCGAACAGTCCACCACGGCCAGTCAGCACCTGAGAAGGCTGAGCGAACAGTTGAACGACCTGCTGAAGCAATTCCGCGTGTAATTGATCGGTTGGAAGGTCTGCATGGGAACCTCCAGCAGACCCCGTTGCCTGAGACCTGTTCACTAACTACAGGGGGTCACATGCGCACACTGGAATTGGCAGGCAGCACCGTGCCAGTGCTGGGTCAAGGCACCTGGCACATGGGTGAAAAAGGTCATTTACGCTCGGCCGAAATTGCCGGGCTGTGTCGCGGCATCGAACAGGGCCTGACCCTGATCGACACCGCTGAAATGTATGCCGACGGCGGCGCCGAGGAAATCGTCGGGCAAGCCATTGCCGGGCAACGCGACAAGGTGTTCGTCGTCAGCAAGGTCTATCCACACAACGCCAGCCGCACAGGAATTCCAAAAGCCTGCGAAGCCAGCCTTCGTCGGATGAATACCGATTACATCGATCTTTATCTGCTGCACTGGCCGGGCCAGTACCCGCTGACCGAGACCGTCGAAGCGTTCGAACGTCTGCGCGAGGAAGGCAAGATCGGTGCCTGGGGCGTTTCCAATTTCGACGTGCCGGACATGATCGAGCTGGACAACCCGCGTTGCGCCACCAATCAGGTGCTGTACAACCCGGAGCAGCGTGGCATCGAGTTCGACCTGATGCTGTGGAGCGCCAATCGTCACTTGCCGCTGATGGCGTACTGCCCGATCGGCCAGGCGGGTGATCTGCTGTACCACCCTGCCCTGCATGAAATCGCCAATCGCCACAGCGCCACGCCTGCGCAGATATCGCTGGCATGGGTGCTGCGCCAGGACAACATGATCGCCATTCCGAAAGCGACTGACCCCGAGCACATTCGCCTGAACGTCGCAGCCGAACAGATCAGGCTGACTGAGCAGGACCTGGCCGATATCGACCGCGCCTGGCCGACGCCAACCCGGAAAATGCCACTGGCGATGGTCTGATCACTTGGGACGGGGAATGTCGAACTGATCCAGTACCGGGTTTACGGTACGGCTGAAGGCCTTGCGTTCCTTGCGCTCCTTGATCGAGCTGACGATCTCCGAGATGCCCATCCCCAGCCCGATGGCACCGCTGACCACCCAGCCCACCGGACCTGCCGCCGCGCCAATCGCTGACGCGGCGGCAGCACCGGCGGCCTGACCGGCAATTGCGCCTACAATCCGGCCGCCCACCGCTGCTGCGACCCGTCCTCCAATACCCACTGCGGCCTGTGAACCGGCGCGCTTGACGCCAATCTTGTCGCCGATATCAGCCACTTCCTGAAAGGCACTGGCGGCGAGTTTCACATCCCCTTTGGTGTCGTTGGTGTTTCGGTTGTTGCCGCCCGGCACGAACGCTGCGGACATGCCGGTTGCCCCTGACGCGGCTTTCGCAGAAGCCGTCTGGTTGACCACCCCGGCCAGCGCCGGGTCGCTGCCCACAATCATCTGCGCCTGTTTTTCGACGTTGTCGCCCAGAAACGCCTGTACATCCGGATCATTCTGCAACTGGGTGATCTTCTCGCCCAACGCGGTTTCAGTGGCCTCGGTGCCGCGAATCGAGCGCCCGGCGACCACATACTCGCTCACCTGCTGCAACTCCACCAAAACCGCCGACTTCTGCTCGCCACTGTAATTCTGCGGGTTGGCGAACACGTCTTTGCCAAGGCTGCTGATGTCGGTCTTCGCCACGGCACCCACTGTTGCCGCGTCCGAGATCACCCGGGAAAAGCCTTCGTCATCCGTAGGCGCCTTGTTCTTGATCCAGGCGCTGATGTCTTTCTTGACCATCAGCCCGTCCGGCGCGTGCGTCGCCAGCTTTTTGCCGCGCCGGTTGCCCTGATCCATCATGTCGAACATGCCCGGCTGGGACCAGGTGCTGGCAGCATTTCTGGCCAGATCGGAAAGGCCGGGGTTTTCGTCGCTCATGGCTTGCAGCCCGACGCTCGTGGTCCGTCCGTTGACTTTTTTCTGACCTTGCGCCCCCTGATCGTTGGACGGATCGGACGCTGCGGTGATGGGCTCATAAGCGATCATCATGGCAGCGGAGCGCACCAGTTCGGTGGACTGCGGGCCTGCGTCGGGATTGTCCTTGCGGTAGTCGTTCAGGCTGTCGGTGCCGCGCTCGACCTGTTTTTCCATGTTGCGGGCAAAGGTTCGGGCATCCTTTTTGGTAATCTTTCCATCCGCCTTGCCGCCTTGAGCGGTGTCCATCGCAGTTTTCAGATCGGGGTTGGCGTCAAGAAATGCCCAGGCCTTGTCCGCCTGAGGGCCGCCCTCGGCAATCATACGGGCCACGACAATTGGCCTGTTCAACTCTCGCGCAGCCTTATCCCGTTCAGCAGGCGGCGTACCGTCAAGCAGCGCATCCCACTTTCCGAGCGCTTTTGGCGAGTTGAAGCCTGACTGATCGATGTCCTTGTAGCCGCTCTGAACCGTCGGCGGGTTCTGTTCTGCCAACTGGCTGCTCAAGGCGCTTAGCAGCCGTTTCAATAATGACTTGCCTTCTTCCTGAGCGATGTTGCTACTCAGCAACTGAGTCAGTGTCCCGGGGTTGCCATACTCGACTCCCGACGCAGCCGATCCAGATTTTTCGTTCACCTGAGGCAGCCTACCGACAGGACTGGACCGCCCGGCTGACGGAGGAAACTCGGGCATACTCATTTCGCGTGAGGCGCGGGCGATCGGGTCACTCATGGGGGTACCTGCAGGTTGAAGAGACAGCAGCATCGGCACTGAGTGGTCCCGAAGCCCACCCGGTTCCAGCTTCGCGAGAAAAGAAAGATCCAGTAACAAAGCGTCACAAATATGAAATAACCGCTTGTCATCATGCGCACTCGCCTGCCCGTCCGGGCCTGGCCGCACGTGGACTGCCATGAACAACAGCATCGCGCACCATCATCAGGACTCGGATCTGTTCGGCCTGCTTTACGGCTTCCGCTTTCGCCCCGGTGAAAGTGGTCAGGAAATCGGCTCGGTCGCAGCGCTCGATTACCTGCAGAACCCGACCGACAGCAATGACTTCATCTGGCTGCACCTCAATCTCTCCCACGCCGCCTGCGAGCGCTGGATGAAGACCCAGCTGGAACTGCCCGAAGAGTTTTTCGAGGCCCTGCACGAAGGCTCGCGCTCGACCCGTATCGAACATGTGGACGCCACGCTGCTGGCGGTGGTCAACGATGTGGTGTTCGACTTCAACCGGCTCTCGACCGACATTTCCACCCTGTGGGTTTGCGCCCGCCAGCGCCTGCTGATCACGGCCCGGCTGCAACCGTTGCGTTCGGTGGACAAGCTGCGCTCGTCCGTCAAACGCGGCGAGCAGTTCGACTCGCCGCTGGAGCTGCTGGCTCACCTGTTGAGCGATCAAGGCGAAGTGCTGACCCAGTTTCTGCGCAAGACCAGCGTCAATGTCGACCGTATAGAAGACCAGTTGCTGTCCCAGCGCCTGAGTAACAACCGCTCGGAGCTGGGTGCCATGCGCCGGGTACTGGTTCGCCTGCAACGTCTTCTGGCGCTGGAGCCGGGCTCGCTGATGCGCCTGTTGCACCGCCCGCCACAATGGCTGCGCGAGCAGGATGTGCAGGCGCTTCGCCAGTCCATCGAGGAATCGGCCTTGGTCATCAACGACCTGACGGCGCTGGGCGAACGCATCAAGCTGCTGCAGGAAGAGATCGCCGCCAACCTCAACGAGCAGAGCAGCCGCACCCTCTTCACCCTGACCGTCGTGACGGTGCTGGCCTTGCCGATCAATATCGTCGCCGGTTTCTTCGGCATGAATGTCGGCGGTGTACCACTTGCCACTGACCCGGAAGGCTTCTGGATTCTGGTGGCCCTGGTCGCGACCTTCACGTTGGTGGCGGGCCGTTGGGCCTTTCGCAAGCGCGGCGATTACTGACGCTTTCTTCAGTGAGCTGACGATGCCGGTGATCAGGAAACCTGTCTGAATAGCCGATGAATTGACCTGTGTCGCATCTCTGTCACATTTTGCAATGACCATGGCAGTAATCTTTCAATCAGGTACTGCACACATGGCTATCAGCGCACTTTCCCCCGACGCCCCTGGCGGGGCGAGCCTGTCGGCAACCCAGTTCGGGCGCAAACCCGGTCGCCTGACCATGACGATTTTCTTCGCCATCCTCATCGCCGGGCTGGCGTTCACCGGCTACAGCCTCAAGCAGGACGTCGATGACATGGGCACGGTGGTCACCACCTGGACGCCGTTCATCCTGCTGGGCGTGGCACTGCTGATCGCGCTGGGCTTCGAGTTCGTCAACGGCTTCCACGACACGGCCAACGCCGTGGCCACCGTGATCTACACCCACTCGCTGCCGCCCGGCTTTGCGGTGGTGTGGTCAGGGTTCTTCAATTTTCTGGGTGTAATGCTGTCCAGCGGCGCGGTCGCCTTTGGCATCATTGCCCTGCTCCCCGTAGAGCTGATTCTGCAAACCGGTTCGTCAGCCGGTTTCGCGATGATCTTCGCCCTGTTGATCGCGGCGATCATCTGGAACCTGGGCACCTGGTGGCTGGGGCTGCCCGCGTCGTCTTCGCACACGCTGATCGGCTCGATCATCGGCGTCGGCATTGCCAACGCCTTGATGCACGGGCGTGACGGCACCAGCGGTGTGGACTGGTCGCAGGCGACCAAGATCGGTTATTCACTGCTGCTTTCGCCGCTGGTGGGGTTCGGCTGCGCCGCATTGCTGCTGCTGGCCATGCGCATGTTCATCAAGAACCGCGCGCTGTACAAGGCACCGGAAGGCAACGCCCCGCCGCCGTGGTGGATCCGCAGCCTGCTGATCGTGACCTGCACCGGCGTATCGTTCGCCCACGGTTCCAACGATGGACAGAAAGGCATGGGTCTGATCATGCTGATTCTGGTCGGCACCCTGCCGATGGCCTACGCGCTGAACCGCACCATGCCTGCCGATCAGGCAACGCAATTCGCGGCAGTGGCCGAGGTCACGCAGCAGGCGCTGATACGCAGCGCCCCGCTGCCTGCCCCGGCAGATTCGCGCCAGACGCTCTCGGATTATCTGGTCAGCAAGGAGGCGACGCCTGACCTCATCCCGGCGCTGGCGGTAATGGCGGGCAAGATCGGTAATGAAGTGCGCAGCTACGGTTCGCTGTCCAAAGTACCTGCCGAGGCGGTCACCAACGTGCGAAACGACATGTACCTGACCTCGGAAACCATCCGTGTGATGGAGAAGAACAAGGTCGGAAATTTCGACGCAGACACTCAGACCAAGCTGGAAGCTTTCAAGAAACAGATCGATGACGCCACGCGCTTCATTCCGACCTGGGTCAAGATCGTGGTCGCGATTGCGCTGGGTCTGGGCACCATGGTTGGCTGGAAACGGATCGTTGTGACGGTAGGCGAGCGGATCGGCAAGACCCACCTGACCTACGCCCAGGGCGCCTCGGCCGAAGTGGTAGCGATGTTCACCATCGGCGCGGCGGACATGTACGGTCTGCCGGTTTCAACGACGCATGTACTGTCTTCCGGCGTGGCGGGCTCGATGGTCGCCAATGGCTCGGGATTGCAGATGCGCACTTTGCGTAACCTGGCAACGGCCTGGGTGCTTACACTGCCTGCAGCGATTCTGTTGTCAGGGTCGTTGTATTGGGTGTTCAGTCATTTGTTCTGAATGAGCATCTGGCGCGCTCATTGTTATACATAAATCCGCCTCACCACTGATCGTGCCCATCGCTCTGCGTGGGCATGCATCCCGTGACGCTCCGCGTCA
>NZ_JARVSO010000041.1:0-142865 GCF_030209155.1 Pseudomonas sp. fls2-241-TYG-175
TGCCGGCGATGCTTTTTCTGAAGCGACCTATCAGTGACTGAACGGACGCCATCGCTGGCAAGCCGCCTCCCACGGGGTATGCATTCAGTCAGTCACTTTCGTTTAGGCCCCCGTTTTGCGCGTCTTGCGGACTTGTGTATAACGATGAGCGCGGAGCGTGGGTATGCAGCCCGTGACGCTGCGCGTCACATTTCCAAGTGAACACAGGGGCATCGAACATGACTGTCCTCAAAAACCGCCGATAAAAAAGGGCCGATAAATCGGCCCGAATACCCCACGCTTGGTGAATCAGGAGTCAACGATTCGGCTGAGGCGTCAGGCGCAGATATGGCGTGACGGCCTTATAGCCCTTGGGAAAGCGCTGCCTGATCTCTTCCTCGTCCTTGATCGACGGCACGATCACTACGTCCTCACCATCCACCCAGTTAGCGGGCGTGGCGACCTTGTAGTTGTCGGTCAATTGCAGGGAGTCGATGACCCGCAGAATCTCGTGGAAATTACGCCCGGTGCTGGCGGGATACGTAATGGTCAGACGCACCTTCTTGTTCGGATCGATCACGAACAGCGAGCGTACGGTGAGGGTGTCGCTGGCATTGGGATGAATAAGGTCGTACAGGTCGGACACCTTACGGTCCGCGTCAGCCAGAATCGGGAAATTGACCTGGGTGTTCTGTGTGGTGTTGATGTCGTCGATCCATTTGACGTGCGAGTCCACCTGGTCCACCGACAGCGCAATGGCCTTGACGCCGCGCCTGGCAAACTCGTCCTTCAATTTGGCAGTGAAGCCCAGCTCAGTGGTGCAGACCGGCGTGAAGTCTGCGGGATGGGAAAACAACACACCCCAGCTGTCGCCCAGCCACTCATGAAAGCGTATACGGCCTTCGCTGGAGTCCTGTTCGAAGTCGGGGGCGATATCGCCAAGTCGCAGTGTCATGGTGTGGCTCCTGTCTTGTTCGATTGAGTCTTTCAGTCAAGACCACTCTGCCTGTCGTTGAAGTAAATTAAAAAGAATGGATATCGCTTTGATTAGATCGATAACGAATATCAAAAAACAGGTAAAAGAAACCCCGCACGGGGCGGGGTTTCTTTGACACTCAGTACACTTACATGAAGTTGTAGGTGTAGTTGAAGATCAGACGGGTCTGATCGGTGTCAGCAGTGGTTGCGCTGTCGCCGCGGAAAGTACCGTGACGCAGAGTAGTGCCGAAGCCCTTGAGTGGACCGCTCTGGATGACGTAGTCAACACGCATGTCGCGTTCCCACTCGGAGTGAGAGTCACGAGCACGGTTCACGTCACGGATGTCATCACCGCTCAGGTAGGCAATGGCAGCTTTCAGGCCTGGAACACCAACCTTGGCGAAGTCGAACGAGTACTGACCGAACGTGGTGTTTTCACCCGCGCGGTTGAAGCCGTTGATCATCGAGTCAGTGAACAGGTAGAAGCTGGAGCCACCGTTACCTTCCAGGCTGCCAACGCCGTTGTTCTTACGAACGTTGCCTTGGCCGAGGTAAACCATGCCGCCATCGTCGCCTACCTGCTGGTGACCAACCATGAGTGCGTGGCCGCCCAGAGAGTAGGTGAACATTGCAGACCAGGTCTGGTTATCAACTTCGCCCGGAGTCTTGGCATAGCCACCGTTGTTGTTGAAGCTATAGCCAGAGGTGTTGCTGCTGTTCTTGCCATCAGCGCTGCTGTTGAAATAGCGCAGGTCAGTCTTGAAGGACTGGTTGTCGTTGATCTGGTAGACGTGAACCAGGCCCAGGAAGTGCTGCTTGTAGAAGTCTTCCAGATTGGCGTAGTAGTACTGCAGGGTCAGGTCTTTGGTGACTTTCCAGTCGGCACCGGCAAAGCGGAACTCGTCGCTGGTCTTGGCAGCACCGGCTACGGACAAGTCAGTCCAGTTGCTCGAAGCACGGCCAATGGATTTGCTCAACTGACCAGCAGTGAAGGTCACATTGTCCAGATCCTTGGAGGTCACGATGCCGCCCTGGAAGGCTTGCGGCAACAGACGGCCATCGTTGCTGACCAGAATCGGCAGGTTAGGCGCGAGAGCGTTACCCACTTTCAACTCGGTCTTGGAGAAGCGGACCTTGGCGTTGGCGCCGGCACGGCTCCAGTCGCTGACAGAAGAGCCGTCAGTGTCGGTCGGAACAACGGTGTTGGCCGTGGTCGCGTTGTGGTGCTGAATGCCACCACCCAGATGCAGACCCATAACTGCCTGTGCATCAAGACCGAAACCAACGGTGCCTTGTGTGTAGCCCGACAGGTAGTCGAACTTCAGGCCGGTAGCGGTTTCACGCTGATCTGGAGCACGACGGCCTTCACGCAGATCGTTGTTGAAATACAGAGTACGAGAACTGACGGACGCTTTACTGTCTTCGATGAAACCAGCTGCACCGGCCTGTTGCGCCAATACACCAACGGTTACGGCCAGGGCCAGGGTGGACTTCTTCATTGCAACGCTCCTCGTGAATCTAATTTTTTATTTCCACGGTGCCGGGCATTTTTGCCCTGACCCATGGATTCGCGCAGGTGACAGGCCCGACCTTGAGGTCAATGGTTTCTGTGCACCCCGACTGCATGACTAGACCGCGCATGTCGGTGGCTGGACGGTAGTGAAAACCCTGAAGATCAGAAAGGAATCAATTAACCCCCATCAATAACTTTTCGGCATATGTCACAACTCGTGTCAATCACGACGTCACGGAGTGTATCGACCTAATTCGCTAATTCACAAAATATATTTTGCTACCGCTCGTCAGATCGCTCTGTTTCGTGCAACCAAATGGCCAGTTCAAGACCCGCCGGTCACGCCCGCCCCGCAAGCGGCATTAGGCCATCTCGCCTAAAACCCTTGTAGGCCGGGAGCTTCGGAGAGAATAGGGATCAAATGTTACAGTTGTCATCACTGCGCAGACGCACGCTCCCCTGCCTCAAATATTTTTTGAAGAATGGTTTTTCAGGCCATAAAAAGGTCGGTTTTGCTTCGTGAACCACTTCCGACAGGGGCGCATGCGTGAACAAATCGCCCGTTTTACTGTCTTGCGCCAGCGATGTGAGCCAGTTGGCAGATGCAGAATAGACGTGAATGTGCGGATTGCCCGTTTTGCATTCTCAAAAAAGAGACAAAAACCGTTTCTAAGCTAATGCTCAAAAGTTATTTATTTAGAAATTCTTAGATCATTTAGGCTCCAGATCAGCCAGCCCCCCGGCCCGCTTGACTCGGAGCAACCCATGAAACTGCACTTTTCCTTGCGCCTGTTAACGGCGTTATCACTGACAGGCGCGGCGTTTATCGCCCAGGCGGCTGACTTTACCGTGGCTTACCAGACCACGGTTGACCCGGCCAAAGTGGCGCAATCCGACAATGCCTATGAAAAAGCCACTGATTCGAAAATAGCCTGGCGCAAGTTCGAAAATGGCGCTGACGTGATCACCGCGATTGCTTCCGGCGATGTACAGATCGGCTATCTGGGCTCTAGCCCGTTCACAGCAGCCGCCACCCGCAAGCTGCCGGTGGAGACGTTCCTGATCGCTACCCAGATCGGTGCCGCAGAAGCACTGGTGGCGCGCAACGGGTCGGGGATCACTTCGCCCCAGGACCTGATCGGCAAGAAAGTCGCCGTGCCGTTCGTGTCCACCGGGCACTACAGCCTGCTGGCTGCGCTCAAGCACTGGAACATCGATCCTGCCAAGGTGACGATTCTGAACCTGGCTCCGCCCGCCATCGCTGCGGCATGGAAACGTGGCGACATTGACGCCACCTATGTGTGGGACCCTGCATTGGGTGTCGCCAAGGAAACCGGCAAGGTACTCATCACCTCCGGCGAACTGGCGAAGGTCGGGGCGCCGACCTTCGATGCCTGGATCGTGCGGAAAGACTTCGCCGCCAAGCATCCTGACGTAGTCAGCGCCTTCGCCAAGGTGACGCTCGACGCTTACGCCAACTACCGCCAGGACCCTGGTGCCTGGATCGCCAACGCCTCCAACATCGACAAGCTGACCCGCCTTTCCGGTGCCAAGGCCGCAGACATCCCGGGCCTGCTGCAAGGCAACGTTTATCCGCTGGCCGCAGACCAGATCGCGCTGCTCGGCGCGCCCACCATCGAAGCCGTGACCAAAACCGCCGCCTTTCTCAAGGAGCAAGGCAAGGTCGACGCCGTGCTGCCTGATTACTCACCTTACGTGACGGACACATTTATCCCTCGCTGACCGACCCGGAAGGAGCCAAGAGCCATGGCCTTATTGAAGCTTGAGCGCATCGGCGCACGGTATCCCGGCGCAGCACAGCCCGTACTGACGGACATCAACCTGAGCCTCGGCCCCGAGCAATTGCTGGTGGCGCTTGGGCCATCCGGCAGCGGCAAGACTTCGTTGCTGAACCTGATAGCAGGCTTCATCAAGCCCGCCACCGGACGCATCACGCTAGACGGCAAAGACGTTGAAGGGCCAGGCGCCGAACGCGGCGTCGTGTTTCAGGACGATGCCTTACTGCCCTGGCAGGACGTGCTGGCCAACGTCGCTTTTGGTCTTGAGCTGGCAGGCGTAGGGCGGGCCGACCGGGAAGCGAAGGCGCGGGACATGCTCGCGCTGGTGGACCTGAGCGGCTTTGAACGACGGCGCATCTGGCAACTGTCCGGCGGACAACGCCAGCGTGTGGGTCTGGCACGCGCGCTGGCTGCGGACCCGCGAGTACTGTTGATGGACGAGCCGTTTGGCGCACTGGACGCCTTCACACGCGAAAACATGCAGGAGTTGTTGCTACAGGTGTGGCGACGCACGGCCAAGCCTGTTTTCCTGATCACCCACGACATAGAAGAAGCGGTTTTTCTGGCCACGGACCTGATCCTGCTCGCGCCCAATCCTGGACGCATCGCCGAACACCTGCGTCTGGACTTCGGCCAGCGTTACAGCTCTGGAGAGTCCGCACGGGCGATCAAATCCGATGCGCGCTTTATCGATACCCGCGAGCACGTGCTGGCCAGCGTGTTCTCGCAACGCGCCCGGGAGCAGCAGGCATGAACAGTTATGAACTGAGCAACCCGATCGAACCCGGTATTTCGGCACGCAGGCCGCGCTTATACCTGAGCACTCGCGCTATTAGCGTTGTGACCCTCGTGGTGCTGCTGGCACTGTGGTGGGCCGTGACTGCGGCCGAATGGATCGAGCCATTGTTCTTGCCGCCGCCCTCGGCCGTACTGGAAAAAGCCTGGCTGCTGCTGACCAAGGGCTACATGGATTCCACGCTCTGGCAGCATCTGGGCGCCAGCCTGCAACGCATCGGCATGGGTCTGGGCGCAGCGATCCTGACGGCGATTCCGGTGGGGATTGCCATCGGCCACAACCGCATCGCGCAAGGTATTCTGGATCCGCTGATCGAGTTCTACCGCCCTATCCCGCCGCTGGCCTATCTGCCGCTGATCGTGATCTGGTTCGGCATCGGTGAGTTTTCCAAAGTGCTGCTGATTTATCTGGCGATCTTCGCACCCATCGCGATTGCTACTGCAACCGGCGTACGCACGGTCGATCCGACCAGAGTGCGTGCCGCGCAATCGCTGGGCGCCACACGCTGGCAGCTGATTCGGCACGTCATCCTGCCCAGCGCGCTGCCGGACATCCTGACCGGTATTCGCATCGGGCTCGGCGTGGGCTGGTCGACACTGGTGGCCGCCGAACTCATCGCCGCCACCAGCGGGCTGGGGTTCATGGTGCAGTCGGCGGCGCAGTTTCTGGTCACCGATGTCGTAGTGCTGGGCATTCTGGTCATCGCCATCATCGCCTTCGCCATGGAACTGAGCCTGCGGGCACTGCAACGCCGGCTGGTGCCTTGGCACGGGCAGCATCACTGATTCGGCAGGTTCTGGACACAAATTGCATCAGCTTGGTGTGGGGCACCGTTGTGATGCGCAAATTGGGTGCATAAATAGGGGCGGCGGGCTGCACGGCCGGAGCAGCTGAAAGACTCGGCGACCATTATCGGATTATTCAGAACCCGCCAAACGAGGGCTTTCGAAGGATTAACACGGGTTTTATCGCTGCTTTCTCAAAACTGGCACGCTGCCTGCAATAGGTATTACATCACCAGTTTTGGGGACCTTGGTACAGGCAGGCCGGGGAATCCCCTCTTTTATTCCTCCCGGAGACTGACCTCCAGTCTCCAGCGCCCGTCAACCTTCTCAGTGCGCCAGTCGCCCTGAAGTGGACGGGCCGCCAGGAGCGTCAGCACCAACCCTTTCTCCCCTCGTTCCAGCTTCCAGCGCGCAACCTTGCTGTCGAATCGCAATTGGCCGCTCCACGGCCGTCCTGAAGCATCGAGCCTGAGCACTACTGCGCCGTCTACCGTCCTGCCCTCATAGCGGGGCTCTTCGTCGAACCACAGCGCCAGACCCGTTGGCAGCTCTTCAATCTGCTCCAGTTCAACCGGCACAGGTTGCTGCAGGCGACCGATGATTGTGCCGATGGTGAAGCCGACAATGGCCATCGAACCAAGAACACGCGGCCATAGCTTCGGTCTGGGGTCCGCTTCAGGGGTAGAATGCATCCCGTCATTTTGTTCGGAGCCGTGCATGTTTCACGTCATCCTTTTTCAACCAGAAATTCCGCCGAATACCGGCAATGTCATCAGGCTGTGCGCCAACAGTGGCTGCACCCTGCATTTGATCGAACCGTTGGGTTTCGAGCTGGACGATAAACGCCTGCGCCGGGCGGGTCTCGACTATCACGAGTATGCCACGCTGCAGACGCACGCCGACCTGCCCGGTTGTCTGGAAAAGATCGGCAACCCACGGCTGTTCGCCTTCACCACCAAGGGCTCGCGGCCGTTTCATGATGTCAGTTTCGAGCCGGGCGATGCGTTTCTGTTCGGTCCGGAAAGCCGGGGCCTGCCTGCCGATATTCTCGACTCGCTGAGCGGCGACCACCGCCTGCGCCTGCCGATGCGCGAAGGCTGCCGCAGCCTGAACCTGTCCAACACCGTCGCCGTGGCAGTTTACGAAGCGTGGCGGCAGCATGGGTTTGCGTAGCGCCTCAGGCGGACGCGGAGCGTCCTGAGAGGCGTTACCACGCTGGAGCGTGGGAACGATCCAGATCTGATTGTGCCGATGCTTTGCTTCATCTCACGCTGCGGTCATCAAAAAAAAGCGCCCCGAAAGGCGCTTTTTTACATTCAACCGTAACGCTTACTGAACGGTCGGCGTTTCGCCGGCTTCCTGCATGCGTTGCAGTTCCTGTGCGTACAGCGCGTCGAAGTTCACCGGGGCCAGCATCAGCGCAGGGAACGAACCGCGGACAACCAGGTTGTCGATGGCTTCGCGAGCGTAAGGGAACAGGATGTTCGGGCAGAACGCGCCAAGGGTGTGGCTCATCGACGCGTCGTCCAGGCCCTTGATCAGGAAGATACCGGCCTGTTGCACTTCAACGATGAAGGCGACTTCGTCACCGTTGTTGACGGTCACGGACAGGGTCAGCACCACTTCGTAGAAGTCGCCTTCCAGCGGCTTCTGACGGGTGTTGAGGTCGAGGCTGACAGTCGGGGTCCATTCCTGGCGGAAGATCGCCGGGCTTTTCGGTGCTTCGAAAGACAGGTCGCGAACATAGATACGCTGCAGGGAGAATTGCGGAGCGTTTTCTTCTTCGTTGGCCACGGCGCCGTTGTTCGGTTGATCGGTCATTTCGGATCCTTCTCAAATGGGGCGGTTAAATAGGGGAATCAGCCGAGCAGCGCATCGAGCTTGCCGGCGCGTTCCAGAGCGAACAGATCATCACAGCCGCCCACGTGGGTCGAGCCGATCCAGATCTGGGGTACCGAAGTACGACCGGCCTTTTTGGTCATCTCGGCACGAACCTGCGGCTTGCCATCGACCCTGATTTCCTCGAAGGCCACACTCTTGCTCTGCAACAACTGCTTGGCCCGTATGCAATACGGGCAGTAGTCGCTGGAATAGACGATGACTTGAGCCATTTTCATTTCACCAGTGGGAGATTGTCGCCGCGCCAGGTCGAGATACCGCCGGACAGCTTGGCCGCCTTGAAGCCGGTCTTGAGCAGCTCGCGGGCGGTGCTGCCAGCATGCTGCCCCATTGCGTCGACGATGATCAACGTCTTGTCCTTGTATTTCTGCAGTTCTGCGGTGCGGGTCAGCACTTTGTCCTGCGGAAAGTTCAGGGAGCCGACGATGTGGCCGTTGGCGAAATCCTTCTTGGAGCGCACGTCAATGACCACGCCCTGGTCGCTGTTGACCAGTGCGGTCAGCTCGCGGGTGCTCAGGCTCGCGCCGCCTTTGCTCAGTTCGTAAGCGATCAGCAGTCCCAACAGAATGACGAAGGCACCGGTGATCAAATAGTGGTTAGTAGCGAATTCAAGCAGATGAGCAACCATCGGTAGGTTCCAGGGCGTTAAAATGTCGGCCAGTATACACAGCACCCAAGGTCGGCCAAAGTCCGTACGGCAGTGACGCCGTTTGAACTTGTCCTTAAAATGCCGATCCCTTGTTCTTTATTCCAACCAGCCTCGAGTGGGTTCTATGACTGCCACCCCAAAACCTCTGGTCCTTATCATCCTGGACGGCTTCGGACACAGCGAACACCGTGAAGGCAACGCTATCCTGGCTGCGAAGATGCCAGTCATGGATCGCCTCTACAAGACCATGCCCAACGGCCTGATTTCAGGTTCCGGCATGGATGTCGGTCTGCCGGACGGGCAGATGGGCAATTCTGAAGTCGGCCACATGAACCTGGGTGCCGGGCGCGTGGTGTATCAGGATTTCACTCGAGTGACCAAGGCCATTCGCGACGGCGAGTTCTTCGAGAACCCGACCATCTGCGCCGCCGTGGACAAGGCGGTTGCCGCTGGCAAGGCCGTGCACATCATGGGCCTGCTGTCCGATGGCGGCGTTCACAGCCACCAGGACCATCTGGTCGCCATGGCTGAGCTGGCCGTCAAGCGCGGGGCCGAGAAGATCTACCTGCACGCGTTTCTGGACGGCCGCGACACGCCACCGCGCAGCGCAAAGAAATCCCTTGAGCTGATGGATGAAACCTTCGCCCGCCTGGGCAAGGGCCGTACCGCCACGATCATCGGCCGCTATTTCGCCATGGACCGTGATAACCGTTGGGACCGTGTCTCCAGCGCTTACAACCTGATCGTCGACAGCGCCGCCGAATTTCACGCTGACAGCGGCGTGGCCGGGCTTGAAGCCGCCTACGCCCGTGATGAAAACGACGAGTTCGTCAAAGCCACGCGCATTGGTGAGCCGGCAAAAGTCGAAGACGGCGACGCCGTGGTGTTCATGAATTTCCGTGCCGACCGCGCCCGCGAACTGACCCGCGTGTTCGTCGAAAACGATTTCAAGGACTTCGAGCGCGCCCGCCAGCCGAAGGTCAACTACGTGATGCTGACTCAATACGCCGCCAGCATTCCTGCGCCGTCCGCGTTTGCCGCAGGCAGCCTGACGAACGTGCTGGGCGAATACCTGGCCAACAACGGCAAGACGCAACTGCGCATCGCCGAGACCGAGAAATACGCCCACGTGACCTTCTTCTTTTCCGGTGGACGCGAAGAACCGTTCCCGGGCGAAGAGCGCATCCTGATTCCATCGCCGAAAGTGGCCACCTACGACCTGCAGCCGGAAATGAGCGCGCCGGAAGTGACCGACAAAATCGTCGATGCTATCGAGCATCAGCGCTATGACGTGATCGTCGTCAACTACGCCAACGGCGACATGGTCGGCCACAGCGGCATCATGGAAGCGGCGATCAAGGCCGTTGAGTGCCTGGACGTCTGCGTCGGCCGCATCACTGAAGCGCTGGAAAAGGTCGGTGGCGAAGCACTGATCACCGCGGACCACGGCAACGTCGAGCAGATGACCGATGATCACACCGGCCAGGCTCACACCGCGCACACGTCCGAGCCCGTACCGTTCGTGTATGTCGGCAAACGCCAGCTGAAAGTCCGCGAGGGCGGTGTGCTGGCCGATGTCGCGCCAACCATGCTGCACCTGCTGGGCATGGAGAAACCGCAGGAGATGACGGGTCACTCGATCCTTGTGAACGAGTAATCGGCTGAAAACCGGCACAAGGCCATCAGGCGGTGCCGGTTTTTTGTGTTACAGGCCCCAAAGCAGTACGACCGGGGCGTTTTTTTTGTACCCCATGCCGGGCATACTAGGCCTGACACTTTTTCTCACAATTCCTCGGTATCGCCCACCCTCATGCTTCGCGCCTTGATCGCCCTTGTTCTGATCTGCCTGCTCAATCCGGCGTTCGCCGAAGACGAGCGTGCGCAAACCCAAAAACAGATAGACGCTGCGCGTCAGGATGTCGCTGAGCTGCAAAAAGTCCTGAAACAGGTTCAGGAAGAACGCACAGGCGTCCAGAAGGACCTGCGCACCACCGAAACGGAAATGGGCAAGCTGGAAAAGCAGGTCGAGGTCCTGCAAAAGGAACTAAAAAAGACCGAAGCCGAGCTGACGAAGCTCGACGGTGAGAAAAAAAAACTGAATAGCGCCAAGGTTGAACAGCAACGCCTCATCGCCATTCAGGCCCGCGCCGCCTACCAGAGTGGCCGCCAGGAATACCTCAAGCTGTTGCTCAATCAGCAGCACCCTGAAAAATTCGCCCGCACCCTTACCTATTACGACTACCTGAGCCAGGCGCGCCTGGAGCAGCTACGCAACTTCAATGAAACCCTGCGTCAGCTGGCCAACGTCGGCAAAGACATCGACCTGCAGCAGGCGCAGTTGCTGGTTCAAAAGAGCAACCTCGACAGCCAGACAGAAGAATTGGCCAAGGTTCGTCAGGAACGTCAGCAGGCTTTGGCTAAACTCAATCAGGACTACAAGGCCCGCGACCAGAAGTTGCAGGCCCGTCAGCAGGACCAGGCCGATCTGGCCAAGGTACTGAAGACCATCGAAGAGACGCTGGCCCGACAGGCCCGCGAAGCTGAAGAAGCACGCCAGAAGGCCCTGTTGGCGGCAAAGGAAGCAGAAGAGAAACGTCAACGTGAAGCCGAGGCCGTCGCCCGCAACAGCGGCAAAACCGATGATGAACCCGCTCCGCGTCGTCCGGTCAAAAGCCCCGGCGCGCTGGTTTCCAGTGCCGGTGTTTCGTACGGCGGACCTTTTGCAGAGGCCAAGGGAAAACTTCCATGGCCCATCGATGGTCGATTGCTTGCACGCTTTGGTGAAGCGCGAGGTGATGACGAGCGGACCAAATGGGACGGCGTCATGATCAGCGCTTCGGCCGGAAGTCAGGTACATGCCGTGCACGGAGGGCGAGTGGTTTTCGCTGACTGGTTGCGCGGCGCCGGGCTTCTGGTCATTCTCGACCATGGTAATGGCTATTTGAGTCTGTATGGACACAATCAGAGCCTGCTCAAGTCGGCAGGCGATATCGTAAAAGCCGGTGAAGCGATTTCCACCGTAGGCAACAGCGGCGGTCAGGACACATCAGCGTTGTACTTTGCTATTCGTCAGCAGGGTCGCCCAAGCGATCCAGCCCAATGGTGCCGCACTCAAGGATAAGTCGGCACCAATATCAGTAGGAGCTCGTTAGACATGCTGCATTTGTCCCGCCTCACCTCGCTGGCCATGGCGATTGCCATCGTTATCGGCGCGCCGCTGGCGCAAGCTGCCGAAAAGACCACGCCAGCTCCGACAGCAGCAGTCGCTCCGGCCAATGCCAACGCCAAGCCGCCGCTGCCGCTCGAAGAGCTGCGCACGTTTGCCGAGGTCATGGATCGGGTCAAGGCCGCCTACGTAGAGCCGGTGGATGACAAGACCCTGCTGGAAAACGCCATCAAAGGCATGCTCAGCAACCTTGACCCGCACTCCGCCTACCTCGGCCCGGAAGACTTCCAGGAGCTGCAGGAAAGCACCAGCGGTGAATTCGGCGGCCTTGGCATTGAAGTCGGTGTGGAAGACGGCCTCGTCAAAGTGGTTTCGCCTATCGACGATACCCCGGCCTCCAAGGCAGGCATCGAAGCCGGCGACCTGATCGTTAAGATCAACGGCGCGCCGACGCAGGGTCAGACCATGCAGGAAGCGGTCGACAAGATGCGCGGCAAGATCGGCGAGAAAATCACCCTGACGCTGGTACGCGACGGCGGCACGCCGTTCGACGTGACGCTGGCGCGCGCGACCATTCAGGTCAAGAGCGTCAAGGCGCAGATGCTGGAGAACGGCTACGGCTACATCCGCATCACCCAGTTCCAGGTCAAGACCGGCGACGAAGTGGGTAAGGCGCTGGCCAAGCTGCGCAAGGACAACGGCAAGAAGATGAGCGGGCTGATTCTGGACCTGCGCAACAACCCTGGCGGCGTATTGCAGTCGGCGGTGCAGGTGGCGGACCACTTCCTCACCAAGGGCCTGATCGTCTACACCAAGGGCCGCATCGCCAACTCCGAGCTGCGCTTCTCGGCCGACCCGGCAGACGCCAGCGAAGGCGTGCCTCTGGTGGTGCTGATCAACGGCGGCAGCGCCTCGGCGTCGGAAATCGTCGCCGGTGCGCTGCAGGATCAGAAACGCGGCATCCTGATGGGCACCGACAGTTTCGGCAAAGGCTCGGTGCAAACTGTGCTGCCGCTGAACAACGATCGCGCACTTAAGATCACCACGGCGCTGTATTACACGCCAAATGGCCGGTCTATTCAGGCACAGGGCATCAATCCTGACATCGTGGTGCGTCGTGCCAAGGTCACCAACGAAGTCGATGGCGAGAACTACAAGGAAGCCGACCTGCTCGGTCACCTGGGTAACGGCAACGGCGGCGCGGACAAACCGACTCTCAAGGGCGGCGCGGCGGCCAAGGCGCGTCCGCAGGACGATGACTTCCAGCTCAGCCAGGCCCTCAGCCTGCTCAAGGGGTTGAGTATTACGCGCGGCAACTGACGGATGCGTATTCTCTGCTTTCTGCTGTTGGCATTCTCGATCACTGGCGCTGCCCACGCAGCGCCAGTCGAGACCCGTGCAAAACCGGCCAAAGCCTACCTCAGCCTGATCATCGATGACCTGGGCCAGAACCCCGAGCGCGACAGCCGCACGCTGGCGCTTCCCGGTCCGGTTACGTTGGCGATCATGCCTGACACACCTCACGCCACCGAATTCGCCAGACAGGCGCACCGCGCGCGCAGGACCGTGATGCTGCACATGCCCATGGACCCGGCAACAGGTCCCTATGCGTGGCATCCCGAACTGCCGTTGCCGGAACTCGAAAGCCGCCTGAACGCCGCACTGCTAAAGGTGCCGTACGCAGCAGGCATCAACAACCACATGGGCAGCCGCATGACCGCAGAGCCGGTTGCCATGGCGTGGTTGATGGAAGAGTTGCAGCGTCGGCACATGTTCTTCGTTGACAGCCGCACCAGCGCCAAGACCGTCGCCGCCGCCCAGGCGCAACGCATCGGTCTGGCCAGTGTGTCCCGCGACGTGTTTCTTGACGATGAGCGCACGGCCGAGGCCATTACCCGGCAATTACAGACGGCGATCAAGCTGGCGCAAAAGCAGGGCTCGGCGGTGGTGATTGGTCATCCCTACCCTGTCACGCTGGACGTGCTTGAGCGCGAACTGCCCAAACTGAAAGCGCAGGGCATCGAGTGGATCGAATTGCGCGAGATGATCAGCCAGCGTGGCAACAAGGCCATGGCCGGTCATGGCAAAGACGGGACCTATCGCTAGGTTTTACAGGTAACGGTCGTTGATTTTCTTCAATTGCCCTTCGTCGCGCATCTTATCCAGCGCGGCCTGCAGGCGATCCACTACGTCCTGCGGCGTGTCCTTGTTCAAGGCCAGATACAGCTCGGCGGTATGGAAACGCAGCACGGTCTTGAGATCGGTGATGCCTTCCTGCTTGGCCAGATAAAGCCCTACAGGATCAGCCGTTGCCCACAGATCGATCTGCCCGTTGACCAGCTTTCGAGCGTTGTCCTGATCGCGCAGCATCACCACCGGATCCAGCCCCTTGAGCGCCAGATGCTCGGCGACCGCGTCGCCCTTGTAGGCGCCAATCCGATAACCCCTGGCCTGTTCCAGACTCGACAGCGCAACCGTGCTGTTCGCCGGTGCCAGCAGGACCCAGTCCACCGGCCCGATGGGTCCTACCCACTTGAAGAGGTTTTCCCGCTCCGGCGTACGCACCGTAGAAAACACGCCATAGCCGTGCTTCTCCAGCGCAAGCTTGTACACACGCTCCCAGGGAAAGCGCAGGGTGAGGTTGTAGCCGACACCGGCACGCTTGAACATTTCGCGAACCACATCCACGGCGATGCCATTGATGTTGCTGTCCTGAGCGAAATTCTTGCCATCCGCTGCCATGTTGTAAGGCGGGTAGTTTTCGGTCAGCAGAACCATTGAATAGGCAGGCGAGGTGCCGGCCCGGGCAACCTCGCTGAGCAGAACCCCTGCTCCGACCAGTGCGAGAAAAAGACGTTTGAGCATGTTCCGGCACTCGATCTTGAACGACTGAGGCAGAGTGCCGCGAACCTGCGGCAGTGTCTAGCCCGGTGCTATCGGATGTCGCTTCCAGGCAATAAGTCAGAAGCAAAAGCAGGGTGCCAAACGAAAAAGAGCGCTGCTCTCTCAAACCCGGAGGTTTGAAACAACAGCGCTCGCTTCATGCACAACAACTCAGCGCATGACGATACCGCGGCTGGTCATGTAAGCCTTGGCTTCAGGCACCGTGTATTCACCGAAGTGGAAAATACTCGCGGCCAGTACGGCACTGGCGTGGCCTTCCAGCACGCCAGCAGCCAGATGCTCCAGATTGCCGACACCGCCCGAGGCGATCACCGGAATGCCCAGCGCATCACTGATGGCGCGGGTGACGCCCAGGTCGAAGCCGTTCTTCATGCCATCCTGGTCCATGCTGGTCAGCAGGATTTCGCCCGCACCCAGCTCTTCCATCTTCTTCGCCCAGACCACAGCGTCCAGCCCGGTCGGCTTGCGGCCGCCGTGGGTGAAGATTTCCCAGCGCGGCGTTTCACCCGGTCCGGAAACCTTCTTGGCGTCGATGGCGACCACGATGCACTGCGAACCGAAACGCGCAGCGGCTTCGCCGACGAACTCCGGGTTGAACACAGCAGCGGTGTTGATCGATACCTTGTCGGCACCGGCGTTGAGCAGGTTGCGGATGTCCTGCACGGTACGCACGCCGCCGCCCACGGTCAGCGGGATGAATACCTGACTGGCCATGCGCTCGACGGTGTGCAGCGTGGTGTCACGGCCATCGACGCTGGCGGTGATGTCCAGAAAGGTGATTTCGTCGGCGCCCTGCTCATCGTAGCGACGAGCGATCTCTACCGGATCCCCCGCGTCGCGGATGTTCTCGAACTTGACGCCCTTGACCACTCGACCGTTGTCGACGTCCAGGCAAGGGATGATGCGTTTGGCTAGGGCCACAGGATCAATCTCCGGTTAATTGAACCAGCGCAGACTCAGCGCTGTTCCAGATCACACAAGGCCTGGGCCTCGGCGACGTCCAGCGTGCCTTCGTAGATGGCGCGACCGGTGATTGCACCGATGATGCCCGGCGCCCTGGCATCAAGCAGCGCCTTGATGTCACCCAGGTTATGGATGCCGCCCGACGCGATGACCGGAATCCGCGTTGCCGCCGCCAGTGCAGCGGTGAACGGGATGTTGCAGCCCTGCATCATGCCGTCTTTGGCGATGTCGGTGTACACGATGGCCGATACGCCATCGGCTTCAAAACGCTTGGCCAGGTCGATGACCTGCACCGAGCTGACTTCAGCCCAGCCGTCGGTCGCGACGAAACCGTCCTTGGCGTCCAGGCCGACAATCACCTTGCCGGGGAACGCGCGGCAGGCTTCGGCCACGAACTCGGGCTCTTTGACTGCCTTGGTGCCGATGATCACGTAGCTCACGCCCGCCTTGACGTAATGCTCGATGGTTTCCAGCGAACGGATGCCGCCGCCGATCTGGATCGGCAGGTTCGGGTAGCGCCGCGCGATGGCGGTGACCACGTCACCGTTGACCGGCTGGCCTTCGAACGCGCCGTTGAGATCAACCAGATGCAGACGGCGGCAGCCACCTTCGACCCACTTGGCGGCCATGGCCACCGGATCATCGGAGAACACCGTGGAATCTTCCATGCGGCCCTGACGCAGGCGCACGCAGGCGCCGTCTTTAAGGTCGATAGCGGGGATAATCAGCATCGGGGAACCTACTTGTCCGGAAGTTAGTTTTTCTCGAGCGCCCACAGGTCACTTTCGATGCTCTCGAACCTCTCCTTGAGGTGCTGCTGAACATCGAAAATGGCTCGATTGTAGTAATGCGGGGCAATCTCGCGCGTGAACAGCTCAAGCACCTCGGCCACCTCGAACGACCCCAGCTCCAGCTCGAAACGGTCTGCAAACAGACGCTTGAGCTTGTCGATCGCCTGCTGCTCATGCTCGGGCGAGAGGGTCAGGATGGGTGGCTTGGCCTTGGTTTTGCTCATGTCGATTACCAGCGACCGTCCCACGCCGCGAAGTTCTGCAGCAACTGCAGGCCATGGGTATGGCTCTTCTCCGGGTGGAACTGCACGGCAAAGCGCGAACCGTCGGCGAGCGCTGCAGCGAAGTCGATGCCGTAACGGCCACGGCCCACCACCTGACGCTGATTGACGGCGTCGATGTAGTAGCTATGGACGAAGTAGAAACGCGCCAGATCGGGGATGTCGTGCCACAGCGGGTGATCGACCGACTGAGTGACCTGATTCCAGCCCATGTGCGGCACTTTCAGGTGCTCGCCGTCTTCATGCAGGTCCTTGCCAAAGAACTTCACCTGACCGGGAAACATGCCGATGCAGTCCACACCGTCGCTCTCTTCGCTGCTGTCGAGCAACGCCTGCATGCCGACGCAGATACCCAGAAACGGACGGTCCTTGCTGACTTCCTGCACCAGCGAGTCAAAGCCCAGACGGCGGATTTCGGCCATGCAGTCGCGAATCGCCCCCACACCCGGAAACACCACACGGTCGGCTTCACGAATCACATCGGCGTCGCTGGTGATCAGCACACGGCCTGCGCCAACGTGCTCCAGGGCCTTGGCGACCGAGTGCAGGTTGCCCATGCCGTAATCGATGACCGCAACTGTCTGCATCAGAGAACACCCTTGGTGGAAGGCATCTGTCCGGCCATGCGCTCATCCAGCTCGACCGCCATGCGCAGGGCACGGCCGAAGGCCTTGAAGACCGTTTCGATCTGGTGGTGAGTGTTGTGGCCACGCAGGTTGTCGATGTGCAGCGTCACGTTGGCGTGGTTGACGAAGCCCTGGAAGAATTCCTGGAACAGGTCGACGTCGAAGCCACCGACGGTTGCACGGGTGTACGGCACATGCATCTGCAGGCCGGGACGGCCCGAGAAGTCGATGACCACACGCGACAGCGCTTCATCGAGCGGCACGTAGGCATGGCCGTAACGGCGAATGCCTTTCTTGTCGCCAATGGCCTGACTGAATGCCTGACCCACCGTGATACCGACGTCTTCCACCGTATGGTGATCGTCGATTTCCAGGTCGCCCTTGCACTCGATGTCCAGGTCGATCAGCCCGTGCCGGGCGATCTGGTCGAGCATGTGCTCAAGGAAAGGCACGCCGATATCAAATCGGGCCTTTCCGGTGCCATCCAGGTTGATCGAGGCTTTGATCTGGGTTTCCAGAGTATTGCGCTCGACGTAAGCCTTACGTTCGGCCATCACCAGCTCCGCAAAATCATTGGGCGAAAAAGGCGATCATTATAGGCCCAGAACGGCCCCGCATGAAGCAAACAGACGACAGACAGGGGATTTACTGTACAGCGCCCTTTTGCGCCTCGGCAAGTCCGCTTTTATCAAGCAACCTGTAAGCCACTGAAGAAACGCCAGCTTTTTGTGGGAGGCGGCTTGCCGGCGATGCAGTGGACGCGGTGGGTCAGGCAAATCGCGTCATCGTTCATCGCCGGCAAGCCGCCTCCCACAGTCCCGTATTTGCTACGCGACAGCGCCATGTTGAATACTGGGTCGCGCCTCTTATCAAACAACCTGCAACCCACTGAAGAAACCGGATTTTGTGGGAGCGGACCGGGCGGCGTTCCGTTTGTCCGCGAATACTGTATTTCAGTCGATGAATATTCGTCGGATGTAATGACCTTTTCGCGGACAAGTCCGCTCCCACCAAGTTTGCTGCGCGACAGCGCTGCGTCGAAGACGTGGTGGCGCCTCCCACACATCACGTTTCCCAGCGGATTACAGGTTACCCATCACTGGAGAAATCAGCTGAAAAGGCCTGCAATCGCATCGCAGACCTTGTCTATATTCCCCTCGTTCAACCCGGCCAGGCACATGCGGCCGCTGCGGATCAGGTAGACGCCGTGGGTGTCCTTCAGCTCATCGACCTGCGCAGGCGTCAGGCCGGTGTAGCTGAACATGCCGTTCTGGCGGAGGATGAAGCTGAAATCGTGCTGCGGAACCTTCTGCGCCAGCACCGCCACCAGACGAGTCCGCATGTCGAGGATGCGTTGACGCATCACTTCGACCTCGGTCAGCCACTGGTCTCGCAGTTGCGGCGAGTTGAGCACGCGGGAAACCACCTGCGCGCCATGAGCAGGCGGGCTGGAGTAGTTGCGGCGTACGGTCGCCTTGAGCTGGCCCAGCACGTTGACGGCCGAAGCGCTGTCTTCGCAGACCACCGACAGCCCGCCCACACGCTCGCCGTACAGCGAGAAAATCTTCGAAAACGAGTTGCTGATAAACGCTGTAACACCAGCCTCGGTCATCGCACGAATCGCGTAGGCGTCTTCGTCCATGCCGTTGCCGAAGCCCTGATAGGCGATGTCGAGAAACGGAATCAGCTCGCGAGCCTTGACCAGTGCGACCACCTGATCCCACTGCGCAACGGACAGATCCGCGCCGGTCGGGTTATGGCAGCACGGGTGCAGCAACACGATGCTGCGTGCAGGCAATTGCTGCAGCGCATCCAGCATGGCGTCGAACTTCACGCCGCCGGTCTGGGCATCGAAGTAGGGATAGGTGTTGACCTTGAAACCCGCGCCGCCAAACAGCGCGTTATGGTTTTCCCAGGTCGGATCGCTGACCCAGACCTGCGAATCCGGAAACGCATATTTGAGGAAGTCGGCACCCACTTTCAGCGCGCCGGAACCACCCACGGTCTGGATCGTAGCGACACGACCGGCGAGCACGGCCGGATTGTTCTCGCCGAACAGCAGGGTCTGCACTGCCTGACGATAAGGCGCGAGGCCCTCCATCGGCAGGTACAGCGAAGCCGTCTGCTCGCCCTCGGCCAGTTGCTTCTGTGCGCTCACTGCCGCGTCGAGACGAGGAATGCGGCCTTGTGCGTCGTAATACAGACCGATGCTGAGATTGACCTTGTCGGCGCGAGGATCCTTGCCGAAGGTTTCCATCAACGAAAGGATCGGATCACCGGCGTACGACTCCACGTGGGCTAGCATGCAAACAACTCCTTAAAGAATGAAATCAGGCCGGACAACGATCAGGTCTGTGGTTCTGCTGCGGGATATTAACCCTGCCAAGGCGGGTATTTGGCAGAAAAATACACCTGTGGGGCAGGACAGGCATTAAACCCCACCTTACCGTTTCCTTGAGGCAGCATCCAACGTCCGCCGGGGCAAACGCCAACTGACCTGAAGCACCTCAAGGTGATCCGTCGAAATCACAGATCCACGCTCGCGCAGGGCCGCTCCATGCGCCCGGTCATCCGCCAATCTTGATGACGACCTTTCCGAAAGCACCTCTGGCCAAATGCTCATAAGCCTCGCGAGCCTGATCGAATGAATAAACGTGATCGATCACGGGGCGAATCCGATGCTTATTCAGGAATTCATTCATCCGGTCAAATGACGAGCGTGGCGCAACGGCGATGCCGCGGATTGTTGTCTGACGGAAAATCATAGGCATCAGATTCAGCGCAGAGGTCTGCCCCGTCAAAAAGCCGATCTGTGCGATCCGTCCCCCCGCCTTCGTGGCAGCAATGGATTGATTGATGCCGTCACCTCCCGCCACATCCAGCAGAAGATCGACCCCTTTACCCTCGGTGAGCTTAATCACATGCTCTGCCCATTCAGGGTGAGTGCGGTAATTCACCCCTGCAACAGCACCCAGCTTTTTCAACGCGTCCAGATTGTCATCCCGACTGGAGGTGGCGATGACGCGAGCGCCCAGCGCTGTTGCAATCTGTGCTGCAAAAACGGAAACACCTCCAGACCCCTGAACCAGAACCGTCTGACCCGGCTCGATCCGGCCAAAATCAACCAGCGCATACCATGCCGTCAGAGCAGCGATCGGAAGCGTCGCGGCCTCTTCATCCGACATGTTATCGGGGGCCCGCACGGCGCTGTCTTCGTGGATGATCATGTATTGCGCCAGACCGCCCGGCAGTGGCGAGCCGAAGCAGTAGTCAGGCTCATCCGGCCCGGGCATGCCATCCAGCCAGCGTGAATACAGGTGCGAGTTGACCCGGTCTCCGACGACGAAGCGGCTGACGCCATCACCCACTGCCACGACAGTACCTGCCGCATCGCTGACCGGAATGAGCGGCTTGGGTACCATGTGGGGCTCATAAATGCCGTCAACGATTTCCTTGTCCCGAAAGTTGAGCGATACCGCGCCGACCTTTACCAGCAACTCTCCGGCTTTGGGCACCGGAGTTTCAACGTCTTCCTGCACCAGGTTGTCCAGCCCGAAGTCTTTCAGAAGCCATGCTTTCATTTTTTGTCTCCAGCCATTTTCAATTGCAGGAGGCAGACTCCTCCTTGCGCTGGAGCCATTGTTGAGGTTTCGTCGCCTGCGATAAATGCGCAGAAACCGATAGGATTGTTATCCTGATCAGCAACAATCATCTATTCAATATGCTTTGGGAAAGAAGACTTATGGAGCTTCTACAGTCGATGCAGGTATTCGCCAAGCTGGCTGAGTTGGGGAGCTTCACCAAAGTCGCAGAGGCATTGCAGATTGGACGTCCGCATGTCACGCGCACCATTCAGGAGCTGGAGGCCTCGCTGGGTGTCCGGCTCTTCCAGCGCACCACGCGCAAAGTAAACCTGACTGCAGAGGGCGAGCAATTTTACGAGCGGGTGAAAGAGATCCTGGCAACCATCGCTCAAACCACGTCCATGTTCGACCGTAGCGGTTCCACGTTACGGGGGCGGCTTCGAATTGATATTCCAGCTGCCTTTTCCCAACGCAGCTTCATGGGGAGCCTGAGAAAATTTACCGAGGCATTTCCGGGAATCGAGCTTGCACTTGGCGTGACCGACCGTGCAGTGGATCTCGTGGCCGAGGGCATCGACTGTGCGCTACGTATCGGTGATCTTCCCGACTCCAGCATGGTCGCCAGAGAAATCGGCACCGCTACCATGGTCACCTGTGCATCCCCGGATTATCTCCAGAGGCACGGCGTTCCAATGAACCTGCAGGACTTGTCGGGCCATCGGTGCGTCAGCTTCCTGTCCGGTCAGAACAACAGACCGCTGCTCTGGCACTTCACGATAGACGCTGACAATCATCCGTACACGCCTCGTGGCGGGATTACCTTGAACGAGTCAAATGCCTATGTTCAATGCGGTGTGGCAGGCTTCGGCATTGTTCAGGCGCCGGGCATTACCGTTGAGACATTCCTCGCCAACGGGGAACTGGTCGAGGTACTCAGGGAGTTTCGTCCACGACCGCGACCGGTTTCGGTGCTTTACCCCAGCAGAACGCACCTTGCCCCGCAGGTGGATGCATTCGTGAATTGGCTGAAAGAGCATATCCCACGACTGCACCCCAACTGGTTCACGTCTCGCTGATCTGCGTTTGTATCAAGCGAAGCCCGTAACTACAGCGCCCCCGAAAACCGGGCAAAAAAAAGCGCATGCACCGAAGTGCACGCGCTTTTTCAGGACTCGCAGACTGTTAGTGGAACAGTACGGCGGTCTTTTGCAGTGTCACCCAGACGCCCCACGCCAGTGGAATGCCCACTGCCAGCCAGGCGGCAATCACCAGCGGCTTGCTGCCCGCTGAAGCTTTCCATTCCAGCGAAGTGGTCGCATCAGAGCCCTTGTCGTGGCCGATGGCTTGCTCAGCCGCCAGCTCCGCGTCGGTCATGAAGTACTTGTCGGCCACCGGACGGATCAACAGGTTGCAGATGAAACCGAGCACCAGCAGACCGGCAAGGATGTACAGCGTGATGTCGTAGGCATCGGCACGTGCAACACCGTGGCTGAGTTGATACTCACGCAGGTAGTTGACCAGTACCGGACCCAGTACACCGGCTGCAGCCCAGGCAGTCAGCAGGCGACCATGGATTGCACCGACCATCTGTGTGCCGAACAGGTCGGCCAGGTAGGCAGGTACGGTTGCGAAACCGCCGCCGTACATCGACAGCACGACGCAGAACGCAGCCACGAACAGCGCGATGCTGCCCATGTGACCCAGTGTCGGCACCGACGCGTAGAGCACGAAGCCCAGTGCGAAGAACACGAAGTAGGTAGCCTTGCGACCGATGTAGTCCGAGCACGAAGCCCAGAAGAAGCGACCACCGATGTTGAACAGGCTCAACAGACCGGTGAAGCCCGCAGCGATGGCGGCGATGGCTTTCAATTGGTCAGCATTGAGCTGGCTGAACGTCAGGTCATTGCCCAGCAGCTTGCCGGCGAACACTTCCTGCAGCAGTGGCGAAGCCATGCCCAGGATGCCGATACCGGCCGAAACGTTCAGGCACAGCACCAGCCAGACCAGACGGAACTGCGGCGTCTTCCAGGCCACGCTGACGTGCACGTGACGGTTGGTGATCATCGCGTTCTTGGCCTTGGCAGCCGGAGCGGTCCAGCCTTCAGGTTTCCAGCCGGTCGGCGGAACGCGGTAGCCCAGTGCGCCGCCGATCATGAAGATGAAGTAGATCACCGCCATCACGACAAAGCTCTGCCATACGCCCACGCTGTCCGCAGAAGCGAAGTGACCCATCAGGAAGGTCGCCAGAGGTGCACCCACCATCGCGCCGCCGCCGAAGCCCATGATCGCCATGCCGGTCGCCATGCCGCGCTTGTCCGGGAACCACTTGATCAGGGTCGACACCGGGGAGATGTAGCCAAGCCCCAGCCCGATACCGCCGATGACACCCGAGCCCAGCCACATGAGCCAGATCTGGTGGGTATAAATACCCAGCGCCGAAATCAGCAGACCGCCACACCAGCACAGTGCCGAAACAACACCGGCCTTGCGTGGACCTGCGTGCTCGAGCCAGCCACCCCAGATGGCAGCCGAACAGCCCAGGAAGATGAAGAACAGGGTGTAGATCCAGCCCAGCATGGAAATCTGCCAGTCACAGGTCGATGCAAACATCTGTGCAAAGAAGCCCATGTCCGGTGTGCATGCCACAGGTGCCGAAACACCGACCGCTTTCGACAACGGCAACCAGAAAACCGAAAAGCCGTACGCCATACCAATACAAAGATGGATGGCCAGTGCGGCGGGTGGAACAAGCCAGCGGTTGAAACCGGGCTTGGCGATAATGCGCTCTTTGGACAAGAACGCAGGCTGAACGGCTGCGCCGCCCAATGCTGTGCTTGTGCTCATTATAATTACCCCAATGTGTGAAGCTTGCAGATGGTCCCGCTGATCCGCCACAGACTCCATGCCGAGCGGCCATGTCTGTTTTATCGGCAGGATGTTCAGATACGTGACAAAAAGACGCACCCGAGCCAGCAGATGCGGAGACTATCACTTACTGATGGCTAATAAGCATCTTGTTACAGTGTTTTTATTATTAAAATCACCCACTTAATCCACGTTATCTATGACCCCATAGATGCAGTCAATTAAACATCAGGAGAAGATGCATGCCGGTCTTAGTTGGGCTATTAAGTTCGCCCACTTTTCAGGATCAGGAAGACCTGCAAAAGATATATCTCGACGCACCTGCAGATATGTTCCCGCCCTTTTTCGGTGCAGCACAGTTGATCGAAACAACACTGGCAGACGGCGCCTTGCTGACCGGACGCTTCAACGACCGGCTGTTGGGCGCGGCCCGGCTTGAGCGCGGCAAGACTGTCTGGCACCTGTCTCATCTGTGCGTGCGCAAACCGACACGTCGACGCGGCGTGGCCGAGCGCATAGTCTGCGAGGGGCAGAAACTGGCCCGGGAGGCGGGTTGCGAACTACGCTTGCTGGCAACCGCCGAGTGTCCCGAAGTCCTCGCCCTGGCGGCCAGGCTTTCTGTGCAACTGGACGTCACAACGCCCTGAATCACCGGGCGTCATCCAGCCATGAAGGCATCCGAAGCCCGAGACCCTCCTCAGAGCGGTATACTCGTGGGCTATTTTTGAACATCGACACAAGGACTCGCCCATGAAAGCGTTCGGCAAAATCCTGGGGCTGTTTATTCTCGGGTTGTTGCTGATCATCGTGGCTCTCGGCTTTGCCCTGACCCATCTGTTTGATCCCAACGACTACAAAGACGAGATTCGGCAACTGGCACGTGAAAAGGCCAACGTCGAGCTGACGCTCAATGGCGATATCGGCTGGAGCCTGTTCCCCTGGCTCGGGCTGGAACTGCACGACACCCATGTGGCGACCCTGACCGCTCCCGACCAGCCCTTTGCCGATGTTCAGATGCTGGGCTTGTCCGTCCGCGTCCTGCCCTTGCTGCGCAAACAGGTGCAGATGAGCGACATCCGTGTCGAAGGCCTGAACCTGATGTTGCATCGCGATGAGCAGGGTCACGGCAACTGGGAAGACATCGGCAAGCCGCCTGCCGTCGCGTCCACCGATGCGAAACCGGAAACCACGCCGACGCCGGAAGCACCCAAGCCGGAACGCGCTTCTCAGCCTCTGAAGCTGGACATCGACAGCCTGACCGTCAACAACGCCCGCGTGGATTACAGCGACGCTCGCAAAGGCCAGACCTTCACGGCAGAAAGTATCCAGCTGAGCACCGGTCCGATTCGCGAAGCGTCGGATATTCCAATCAAGCTGACCGCCTTCCTGAGCACCAACCAGCCCGTGGTGCGCGCCAAGACCGAACTGGTCGGCGAACTGCGCATGGACCGCGTGCTCAAGCGCTATCAATTCGAAGACATGCGCCTGTCCGGCGAAGTCGCTGGCGAGCCACTCAAGGGCAAGACCGTGACCTTCTCGGCACAAGGTCAACTGCTGGTGGATCTGGCGGCCAATATTGCCGAATGGAACAGCCTGAAGATATCGGCCAACCAGATGCGCGCCCTCGGCGAACTGCGTGCCCGCGAGCTGGACAAGACCCCGCAGCTCAGTGGCGGCCTGTCCATCGCCCAGCTCGATGTTCGCACCTTCTTTGAAAACATCGGCCAGCCACTGCCGCCGATGGCCGATGGCGCACTCAGCAAGGTCGAAATGGTCACACGCCTCAGCGGCACGCCCACCAGCGTGGTGCTGGACGGCCTGAACCTGAAAGTGGACGACAGCACCTTCACTGGCCGTGTCGCGATAGACGACTTCGCCAAGCAGGCCCTGCGCGTGCAGCTCAAGGGCGACACCTTCGACGCCGACCGCTATCGCCCTGCCGAAAGCGAAGAAAGCAAAGGCGCCAAGGCCGCGCGCAAATCCGAGGTGCAGAGCGGTGAAGCCGCAGCTGTCGCCGGGGATTCGCCATTGCCCGAACAGCCCACCAAGGCTGCCTGGAGCACTGCCAAGTTGTTGCCACTGGAGCGCCTGCGCACGCTGGATGTCGAGGCTGACATCAGCCTGGGCAAGCTGACTCTGAACAAGCTGCCTATCGACAATGCTGTGTTCAAGACCCAGGCATTGGGCGGCGTCATCAAGCTCGATACGCTCGGCGGCAATCTCTACAACGGCAACTTCGAGGTCAAAGGCAATCTGGATGCGCGTCCCGACCTGCCGACCATCAGTGTGCAAACCCGCACTGCGAAAGTACCGGTGGACCGCGTTCTGGAAAGTCAGGGCCAGACGCCGCCGGTGCGTGGCCTGCTGACACTGAACAGCAGCCTGACCGGCCAGGGCAACAGCGAGAAAGCGCTGATCGACAGCCTCAACGGCACCGCCAGTTTCGCGCTCAACAACGGCGTGCTGGTCAACGCCAACCTTGAGCAGCAACTGTGCAAAGGCATTTCGACGCTGAACCGCAAACCGCTGACCGGCGAGCCGCGCGCCAAGGACACGCCTTTTCAGCAACTGGACGGCAATCTGGTGATCCGCAACGGCGTGGCGAGCAACCCGGATCTGAAAGTGCGTATCCCCGGCCTGACCGTCAACGGCAATGGCGACGTGGACCTGCGCGTGCTGGGCATGAACTACCGCGTCGGCATCATCATCGAAGGTGACAAGAGCGACATGCCGGACCCGGCCTGCGAGGTCAATCCGCGCTACGTCGGCATCGAGTGGCCGGTGCAGTGCCGAGGCCCGCTGGAACTGGGCGCCAAGGCCTGCCGTCTGGACCGCGAAGGCGTCGGCCAGATCGCCGCAAAACTGGCAGGCGACCGGATCAGCGAAAAACTCGAGGACAAGCTCAACGAGAAGCTGGGCGACAAGGTCAGCCCGGAACTCAAAGATGCGCTCAAGGGGTTGTTCAAGCGCTAGAAAAGCAAGGCGGCGCGATGTCCCTGACACAGCGCCGCCTCGCAAGATACAAAGGACTGTAGGAGCGCGCTTGCCCGCGAAAGCGTCCACTCAGTCACTGATGAGTCGCCTGATACATCGCATCGCGGGCAAGCGCGCTCCTACAACTATCAGCATTTCATCAGGTCACGAGCTGTTTCACAGGAGCCCACCAGGCGATGCAACCCGAGCAATTTTCCAGCGCAGTTCTGGATTGGTATGACCGCCACGGCCGACACGACCTGCCTTGGCAGCAAGGCATCACGCCGTACCGGGTCTGGGTGTCGGAAATCATGTTGCAACAGACGCAAGTCAGCACTGTGCTGAACTACTTCGACCGCTTCATGGAAGCCCTGCCCACCGTACAGGCCCTGGCTGAAGCGCCCGAAGACGAAGTGCTGCATCTGTGGACCGGCCTGGGCTACTACACCCGCGCCCGCAACCTGCAAAAGACCGCGCGTATTGTCGTGGCCGAACACGGCGGTGAATTTCCCCGCGATGTGGAAAAGCTGACCGAGCTGCCCGGCATCGGCCTGTCCACCGCAGGCGCCATTGCCAGCCTGAGCATGGGTATCCGCGCCTCGATCCTGGACGGCAACGTCAAACGCGTTCTGGCGCGCTTCACGGCGCAGGAAGGCTATCCGGGCGAGCCCAAGGTCGCCAAACAGTTATGGGCCACGGCAGAGCGCTTCACGCCCCATACGCGCGTGAACAACTACACCCAGGCGATGATGGACCTGGGCGCAACGCTCTGCACCCGCAGCAAACCCAGCTGCCTGCTCTGCCCGCTCGAGCGCGGCTGTCAGGCACACATGCTGGGTCTGGAAACCCGCTACCCGATCCCCAAGCCGCGCAAGACCGTGCCGCAAAAGCGCACTCTCATGCCCATCTTCGCCAACGGCGACGGCGCAATTCTGCTGTACCGCCGCCCGTCCAGCGGACTGTGGGGCGGCCTGTGGAGCCTGCCGGAACTCGATCACTTCGACGACGTGCAGCATCTGGCAACACAACACTCGCTGGAATTGGGCAAGCATCACGAACTGCCCGGCCTGATTCACACCTTCAGCCACTTCCAGTTGAGCATAGAACCCTGGCTGGTACAGGTCCAGGAGTCCGCCCATCACGTGGCCGAGGCCGACTGGCTCTGGTATAACCTCGCCACCCCGCCGCGCCTGGGCCTTGCCGCCCCGGTGAAAAAGCTGCTCAAACGCGCAGCCGACGTATTGAACGCAGGAGAGTCGTCATGACCCGCACCGTAATGTGCCGCAAGTACAAAGAAGAACTGGAAGGCCTCGAGCGCGCCCCTTATCCGGGAGCCAAGGGCGAAGACATCTTCAACCACGTCTCGAAAAAAGCCTGGGCCGACTGGCAGAAGCACCAGACCCTGCTGATCAACGAACGCCGCCTGAACATGATGAACGCCGAAGACCGCAAATTCCTCCAGGCCGAAATGGACAAGTACCTGTCCGGCGAGGAATACGCTCAGGCTGAAGGCTACGTTCCGCCCGAGAAATAAAGCGTTTCGCGCAGTGAAGGTCGTAAGCGTCGGTAATAATTCAATATTTTTTGAGAACGCGCTTGACGACCTCCTGAAAAACACGTTTAATGCGCCCCGTTGCCCAGATAGCTCAGTCGGTAGAGCAGGGGATTGAAAATCCCCGTGTCGGCGGTTCGATTCCGTCTCTGGGCACCACCTTCCGTTTTCAGGTGATGCCAAGCACACCTGAAAGCACACAAGAAACCCGCCTAGTGCGGGTTTTTTGTTGTCCGGGATTTACCTCATTCCTTACGACCACCCCCTGCGCGGTCGCGATTGAAACGAGTCAAATGTAACGCGACACATCCATTCGGTCGTGCAGGACACGGATAACAGCAATGCCATACTCCGTCGCGCGGAAATAAATGACATGCCGCTCAATGCTGCGACGACGATAACCTGAACGAATGTGATCACAGGCAGGTGCGGTTTTCGGATTTTGCGCCAGCTCAGCGAACGCCTCAGTAATAATGTCCACATAGTGGTTGGCCTGTGCTGAGCCCCACTCCTGAAACGTTTAGAGCCAGATTGCCTCCAGATCGCGTTCTGCGGCAGGCGCAAGACGGTATTCAGTCATGCGCGTTCAACATCCTTTTCTTGAACTCATCGACACTGAACCGCCGGGGCTCTCCGCTCGCCTCACCTTCTATCAGTGCCTGGCGGATACCTTCAATTTCTGCACTACGCTCCTGCTCACGCCGAATCAGGTCGCGAATATACTCGCTGTCATTGGTGTATCGGCCCGCATCTATCTGGGCCTTGATCCAGCTGTCCTGCTGATCGGTGACGGTAATGGTCTTGCGAACGGTTCCCATGATTGAACCTCAAGTGAAATCATTGACGGCGATCATCTTGTCATACTATTGGTGCGTTTTCGCACACCAGCGATCCGATAGGTTGCATCCACAGTACGTTCGCCCCCATGCCTATAACCGATTGAACTTAGCCCCACCCATCCCCTCGAACTCATACATTTGTTTTCAAAGGAAAAATCCTGTGCTCAAGTTTACCGCCTCCGCCCTCGTCATCGCCGCCACCCTTGGCCTCGCCGCCTGCGACAGCAAATCCGAGCAGAAAGCCCAGGACGCTCAGGCGCATCAGGAAAACGCTCAACAGAAGATGGAATCGGCTCAGGCCAAGGTGAACGACGCAGCGAAAGAGAATGCCGAAGCCGCCAAAGACAAGGCTGCATCCAAGGAAGCTGCTGCCGAAGAGTCGAAAACCTTCGTGCCGACCTCCGAAGTGACCAACACTGTTCAGACACCTGAAAAAAAGTAAAAACGGCCTGTTTTCTTCACAAAGTTTTCACAGCCGATAAGCCATTGTAGAGCTGCTCCCAAGTGTGAATCCTTAAGCCCGCTCCCCCATCGCGGGCTTTTCTTTGTCCGGCGTTTGGCGCTGACCGCTTTCAGCTAAAAATTACCGCCATCCTCACCCTATCCCGCCTGTCCAAAACGTCATTCCAGCCCTAATGCCTTCAACTCTGGTGTCGATAGCCTGATGAATAGAGTTTCGTAAAAACAACACCAAAGGCGGCAGGTTATGTTCGGAAATAAAAGCAAAAACGAACTGGCAGCCATGAAGGCAGAAGTAGATAGCGCAAAAGGACTGATGGGCGCACTTGAAAAATCGATGGCGGTGGTCGAGCTGGATCTTGATGGCAGGATCCTGCGTGCCAACGACAACTTTCTAACAGCAATGGGTTATCGGGCCGAAGAGCTTCCCGGCAAGTCCCACCGCGACTTCTGCGAGCCTGAAATGGCACGCAGTCGTGAGTATGCTGATCTATGGGCATCGCTGCGGGCAGGCAAATTCATCTCAGGCACCTTCAAGCGTGTCAGCAAAACCGGGAAAAGTGTCTGGCTAGAGGCCAGTTACAATCCGGTGATAGACGCTCAGGGCAAAGTGATCAAGATCGTTAAGTACGCACTCGACGTCACCCGGAAGGTCATGCTTGAAAACGAAACTCACAGCAAACTCAATGCAGTGGACCGCGCCATGGCGGTGTGCGAGTTCGACCCGGCCGGCCATGTGCTGACAGCCAACGACAACTTCCTGCACGTGATGGGTTTTTCGCTGACGGACATCAAAGGCAAACACCACAAGACCTTCTGTGAGCCGACGTTCGTCAACAGCTCGGAGTACACCGAATTCTGGCGCAAGTTGAACCACGGCGAGTTTGTGGGCGGCCAGTTCAAGCGTCTGGGCAAGCATGGCCGAGTCGTTTGGCTGGAAGCGACCTACAACCCGGTCTATGACGTCGAGGGCAAGCTGTACAAGATCGTGAAGTTCGCCAGCGACATCACTGACCGTGTGGAAAAGCAGGAAGCCGACGCACACGGCGCGTCCAAGGCCTATCACATCTCGGCCGAAACCGAGAAGGTAGCCGAACAGGGCACACTGGTGATCCAGGAAACGGCACGCGAGATGCGGCAGATTGCCGAGAACATCGGCGCATCCGCCAGACTGGTCGGGCAGCTGGGCGATCGCTCGGAACAGATCACGGCCATCGTCAACACCATCCGTGGGATTGCCGACCAGACCAACCTGCTGGCGCTCAACGCGGCCATCGAAGCGGCACGGGCTGGCGATCAGGGTCGTGGGTTTGCGGTCGTGGCCGATGAAGTCCGGCAACTGGCAGGACGCACCAGCGGCTCGACCACGGAAATCGCCGAGATGATTGGCAAGATTCTGGCCGAGACACGCGAGGCGGTAGCGAGTATGAGCGCGACTCAGGAAGGCGCAAACCGTGGCGTTACGCTGGCTGATCAGGCCGGGCAGGTGATCGTGCAGATTCGTGACGGCGCGAGCGATGCCGTTGAGGCGGTCAGCATGTTCGCCAACCGTATGGACGAGGCAGAAGCCTTCTCCAAAACCGGCAAAAAATGACCGTTCGCTGTACCGCTACACTGAAAGCCCGCGCCCTGCGGGCTTTTATGTTTCTGCGCCCAGGACATCAATAGCAAACCCGCTCGCCAGCATCCCGGCCTTGGCTATTCGGGCGCTGTGCGCTTCAATAGCCGCCATTGCCCTTACCGCCGGACAAAGGACCGCCTCATGGCCTCGCCAGACAAGCAACAAAAACGTGCCAAGCGCGCAAAGATCAAGGCCAAGCAGAACCGCTCCGGGAAGTCACCGACCAACGTCGTGCATCCCGTGTTCGCCTCTGCACTGGTTAACCAGCCGTTCGACGATGTGCAGCTGGACATGAATACGTTCGACTTCAAGGACATCGTTGAAAACGGTTTCGACCCGGCCGACTACGAAGACCTGTTCGACACCATGAAGTCCGCCGAGGCCATCAGCCAGCTGGCGATGTGTCTGGTGTTCCTGCAATACCCGGTGCTGGCGCTGGTGGTTTCGGAAGAAGACGAAGAGGAAGCGACCGACTTCATGATGGGCCTGCTCATCACCTACCGCGCCATCCACCACGGCGAAGACGAAGACACCGCCGTGGAGTGGGTCGAAGGCAAGGCTTTCCAGGCAGATTTCCAGATGGCGTCGGACTTGCTGATGAAGCGCGACACCAGAGCGATGCGCTGAAAGAGTTAATCGTTCCCACGCGCTCATCGTTATACACAAATCCTCCTGGAGGAATACGATGATGATCGTTCCTACGCTCTGCGTGGGAATGCCTCCCAGGATGCTCCGCGTCCGCTCTCGAACGTGGCGCAGATGTGCGCCCAAGCTCCAGCGTTATCCACGTCATGCGCTTGGCTCACTGAATCCGCAGTCTGTGCCATTCGTGACGCGGAGCGGCACGGGCGGCATACCCACCCAGAGCGTGGGCACGATCAGACATTTGCCATCACCCCAGCGCAGCAGCCCCGACCCGCGAAGCCTTACGGCGGCGGGAGACGATCAGGCCGGCCCCGACCACCAGCAGGCTGAGCAGTCCGGTCGCGATGATTTCGATGCGGTGCTCTTCCTGGATCAGCATGATCGTCAACACAGCAACGATGAACACAATCACCATCCAGGTCAGCCACGGGAACAGCCACATCTTGAAATCGATGGCCTCACCCGCCGCGATACGCTTCTGACGCATGCGCAGCTGCGACACCGCGATCACCAGATACACCAGCAAAGCGATGGCGCCGGAACTGGCCAGCAGGAAGTCGAATACAGCCGCAGGCGCGATGTAGTTGGCGAATACGGTCAGGAACGCTGCCGCTGTCGACAGCAGAACCGCCCAATAAGGCGTGCCGCCCTTGCTGGTGCGCTTGGACAATGCAGGTGCGTCACCACGCTTGCCCAACGAGAACAGCATGCGCGACGCGGTGTACAGCGCCGAGTTGAGGCAACTGGTCACCGCAACCAGCACCACCAGATCAACAATCAGCTTGGCGTTGGGAATGCCCATGGCATCCAGCACGGTCTGGTAGGAGCCCACTTCCGCCAGGCGCGGGTCGTTCCACGGCACCAGCGACACAACGATGAAAATCGAAACCAGATAGAACAGGAAGATCCGCCAGATCACCGAATTAGTGGCCTTGGTGATCTGCTTGCCTGGATTCTTGGATTCGGCCGCCGCAATGGTCACGATCTCGGTGCCCATGAACGAGAACATGGTGGTCAGCATCGCCGCCAGCACAGCGCCCATGCCGTTGGGCAGGAAACCGCCGGTATCGAATAGATGGCTGACACCGCTGACCTGGCTGGTCGGCAGCAGACCGAAGATCGCCGCCACCCCCAGCACCACGAACGCGATGATCGCCACGACCTTGATCAGCGCGAACCAGAACTCGAACTCGCCGTAGTTTTTCACGCTGAACAGATTGGTGGCTGTCAGCAGCAAAGTGATGACCAGCGTGAACATCCAGATGGCGATGCTCGGGAACCAGGCGTGCAGGATGGTCGCCGCCGCGTTGGCCTCCAACGGAATCACCAACACCCAGAACCACCAGTACAGGTAACCAATGGTGAAACCGGCCCAGTGCCCGATGGCACGGTCGGCGTACGTCGAGAATGAACCGGTATCAGGCGAGGCGACGGCCATTTCGGCCAGCATGCGCATCACCAGCACCACCAGCGTACCCGCTGCAGCGTAAGCCAACAGCACGGCAGGTCCGGCTTCGGCAATGGCATGGCCGGAGCCTACGAACAGGCCGGCGCCAATGACGCCAGCAATCGACAACATAGTGATGTGTCGAGGTTTCAGCCCTTGTTCGAGCTCGGAAGAGTTAGCGGTACTGCTCATAAAACCACCTGTGCAAGACGAGCGAGGCACACCGAAGCAGCTCGTAAAAAGAAAGCAACGGTGCCGTTCTGTATTCTTGACGCAAGAATTGCGCCAAAATATTTCAAAAACGACGTCGCTCCTGAAACATAGGGGTTGTAGGCGAGCGGTTCTTGAATGGACAAATTGAAAATACGGTCTATGGCGTAGGATTTGTTACCTGACGCCCCAAAACCGCTTCACACCACCGCACCGAAAATGCACACGCCACACATAAAAGCTCACCAATGGTGCGCGCCATCAGGCGCCGCTCCGCAAAAGCTGCTTCCAACACCCGGTCAAAAATGGCAACATCGCGCCTTTTTCGCGCACACCCACCTCAAACGGGTACTGGATACACGCGCCTGCCTGCCATTTGGCGACAGTCTGCTGCGGCGATGCGACAAACCGTAAAACGCTGTCACATTCACTCTTCGGCGCAGTTGGTTGTCTTTTGAACGCTGTGCTAGCTTGGCGCTCGCCTCGCAGAAAGAGCGCACAACACTATGAGGACCCCACATGGCTGAGGCCACGCCCGCCCTGGAAATCCGCAACCTGCACAAACGCTACGATCAGCTTGAGGTGCTCAAGGGCATCTCGCTGACAGCGCGTGAAGGTGACGTCATCTCGATTCTGGGTTCATCCGGTTCCGGCAAGTCCACCTTGCTGCGCTGCATCAATCTTCTGGAAAACCCGCATCAGGGTCAGATTCTGGTCGCAGGCGAAGAACTCAAGCTCAAGGCCGCCCGCAACGGCGAACTGGTTGCAGCCGACAATAAACAGATCAATCGCCTGCGCAGCGAGATTGGTTTCGTGTTCCAGAACTTCAACCTGTGGCCGCACATGAGCGTGCTCGATAACATCATCGAAGCGCCGCGCCGCGTGCTGGGCCAGAGCAAGGCCGAAGCCATCGAAGTTGCAGAAGCGCTGCTGGCCAAGGTCGGTATCGCTGACAAGCGCCATGTCTACCCGGCCCAGCTCTCGGGCGGTCAGCAACAGCGCGCGGCCATCGCCCGCACGCTGGCCATGCAACCCAAAGTCATTCTGTTCGACGAGCCGACTTCGGCACTCGACCCGGAAATGGTTCAGGAAGTGCTCAACGTCATCCGCGCGCTGGCCGAGGAAGGCCGCACCATGCTGCTGGTGACCCACGAAATGAATTTTGCACGCCAGGTTTCAAGTGAAGTCGTGTTTTTGCATCAAGGAATGGTCGAAGAACAGGGCACACCGCAGCAAGTGTTCGAGAACCCGCTGTCGGTAAGGTGTAAACAATTCATGTCGAGTCACCGCTAACGGAGCAACACCCATGCAGACGTACAAGAAGATCCTGCTGGTCGCAGCGGCCACCCTGGCTTTCACGACCAGTGCTTTTGCCGAAACCTTGAAAATGGGTATCGAAGCGGCCTACCCGCCGTTCAACAACAAGGACGCCAGCGGTCAGGTCGTGGGGTTCGACTATGAGATTGGCCAGGCCCTGTGCGCCAAGCTCAAGGCTGAATGCCAGGCGGTGACCTCTGACTGGGACGGTATCATCCCGGCCCTTGAAGCGAAGAAGTTCGACTTTCTGATCTCGTCGATGTCGATCACCGACGAGCGCAAACAAGCCGTCGATTTCACCGATCCGTATTACTCGAACAAGCTGCAGTTCATTGCGCCGAAAACCACTTCGTTTGATGCTGACACCGCCGACCAGGCCAAACAAAGCATCAAAGGCAAATACATCGGTGCCCAACGCGCGACCCTGTCAGGCATCTGGCTGGAAGACCAGCAGCTCGAAATGCCCGATGTGAACGTCAAGCTCTATGACACCCAGGAAAATGCTTTCCTCGATCTGTCGTCCGGTCGTGTCGATGCCATGCTCGCCGACAAGTACGTCGGCTACGAATGGCTCAAAAGCGAGGCGGGCAAGAACTTCGAGTTCAAAGGTAATCCCGTCAAGGATGACGACAAGATCGGTATCGCTGTGCGCAAGGACGACCCGCTGCGTGAGCGCCTGAACACCGCCCTGAAAGAAATCATCGCTGACGGCACCTACAAGAAGATCAACGACAAGTATTTCCCTTTCAGCATTCTCTGATTCACCTGACGGCGTCGCTGCGGCTTCGACTCGAAGCCCGGCGACCGGTCCTGAATAAGCCTGCCCATGAACATTGATCTCCACGGATTCGGCCCGGCCCTCGCGGCTGGCGCGCTGATGACCGTCCAACTGGCCCTTTCGGCCCTGTGCCTGGGGCTGATACTCGGCCTGCTCGGCGCCCTGGCCAAGACCTCGCCCTACAAGCCCCTGCAATGGCTGGGCGGCACCTACTCAACCATCGTGCGCGGCGTTCCTGAATTGCTCTGGGTATTGCTGATCTACTTCGGCACCGTCAACGGCATGCGCGCGCTGGGTGAATTGTTCGGCAAGCCGGACCTGGCGTTGAGCGCGTTCGCCGCAGGCGTCATCGCGTTGGGCCTGTGCTTTGGCGCCTATGCCACCGAAGTGTTTCGCGGCGCCATTCTGGCGATTCCCAAAGGTCATCGTGAAGCCGGGCTGGCGCTGGGCATGTCGCGCACGCGCATCCTCTACAAGCTGATCCTGCCGCAGATGTGGCGCATCGCCCTGCCCGGCCTGGGCAACCTGTTCATGATCCTGATGAAAGACACCGCGCTGGTCTCGGTGATCGGCCTTGAGGAAATCATGCGCCACGCGCAGATCGCCGTGGGCTTCACCAAGCAAGCGTTCACCTTCTATATGGTCGCGGCCATCATGTACCTGGGCCTGACCGTGCTAGCGATGATCGGCATGTACTTCCTGGAAAAACGCGCCGCCCGCGGCTTTGCGAGGAGCGCATCATGAACTGGGAAGTCATCATCAAGTGGCTGCCACGCCTGGCACAGGGCGCCACCCTGACGCTGGAACTGGTGGCGATTGCGGTCATTGCGGGCCTGATTCTCGCGATCCCGCTGGGCATCGCCCGCGTCTCACGGCACTGGCCGGTTCGCACGCTGCCCTACGCCTACATTTTCTTCTTCCGCGGCACGCCGCTGCTGGTGCAGCTGTTTCTGGTCTACTACGGCCTGGCCCAGTTCGATGCCGTGCGCGCGAGTTCACTGTGGCCGTATCTGCGCGATCCGTTCTGGTGTGCGGTCATCACCATGACCCTGCACACCGCCGCCTACATCGCAGAAATCCTGCGCGGCGCGATCCAGGCTGTACCGCCCGGCGAAGTCGAGGCAGCAAGGGCTCTGGGCATGTCGAAATGGAAAGCGCTGTTCTACATTGTCCTGCCACGCGCCGCCCGCATCGGACTGCCGGCCTACAGCAACGAAGTGATCCTGATGCTCAAGGCCAGCGCACTGGCCAGCACCGTCACGCTGCTGGAACTGACCGGCATGGCCCGCACGATCATTGCCCGCACCTACATGCCGGTGGAGATCTTCTTCGCCGCAGGCCTGTTCTACCTCGTCATGGCGTTCGTGCTGGTACAGGGCTTCCGCCTGCTGGAAAAACTGTTACGCGTAGACGCGAGCCAGGGTCGCTGATATGAAGGGGGCTGGCTTTCATCCGGCCAGTCTCCCACGCGAAGCCGCCGACCATGAATTCTGAACCCAGCCTGCAGAACGACACGCTTCGCAGCCACTTCGGTGCGCTGGACAGCTTCCTGTTCGCGCATCAGGGTTTGTGGCGGCCCAGGCCATTCACCCATCTGCACCTGCCGTGGGAAGACCAGTACCCCGAACTGACACAATGGTTGCGCCAACGTACCCTCGAACAGGCTGAAGCGGCGCACCTGGACCCCGACCAACTCGACGCGCCCTTCCCGTTTGCGGCACTGGCATCCGAAGCCGTTGCCCTGAGCCAGGTCGCCGAACTGCCCGTCTACCCGCTCGCCCCCGTCGAGCCGCGCATGAGTGCCGATGTACCGGGACGTAAGTGGCAGCAGATCGAAGCCTTCGCCCGTCATGTGGACACCGGACAGGCAGGCACTCACTGGCTGGACTGGTGCGCGGGCAAGGGTCATCTAGGTCGTCGCCTGACCGGGCGCGGCCAGCAACTCACCTGCCTTGAGCGCGACCCGGCGCTGGTCGAAGCGGGCCGTACCCTCAGCGCTCGCCAAGGGCTGGAAGCCCGGCATGTTCAACAGGACGTCATGGCCGATGATGCGTGGCGCAGCCTGCAGCCGCACCATACGCCCGTCGCGCTGCATGCTTGCGGTGATCTGCATGTACAACTGATGCAACTGGCCAGCCACACCGGCTGCCAGCGCCTGGCGATTGCGCCCTGCTGTTACAACCGCACCCGCTTCGATCATTACCAGCCGCTGTCCCGCGAGGGCAAAGCATCGGGGCTGACATTGTCGCGTGACGAACTCGGTTTGCCGTTGAGCGAAACCGTGACCGCCGGTGCCCGCGTCCGTCGTCAGCGCGACACCTCGATGGCACGCCGCCTGGGGTTCGACCTGCTGCAGCGCACGCTGCGCGGCATCGATGAATATCTGCCCACACCGTCATTGCCCGTCTCGTGGCTTGACGCTCCCTACGAAGATTACTGCCGTCATCTGGCGCAACTGAAAAACCTGCCCTTGTCGGGCGAACAGAACTGGGCGCAATGGGAGGCTGCGGGCTGGCAGCGACTGGCTCAGGTGCGCAATCTGGAACTGGTCCAGAACCTGTTCCGACGCCCGCTGGAAATGTGGCTGGTGCTCGATCGAGCCCTGTATCTTCAGGAGCAGGGTTACAGCGTCAGCGTGGGGACTTTCTGTCAGCGCCAGCTTACGCCTCGCAACATGCTGATACTGGGCCATAAATGAAGCTGTAAAACCACAGAACATCCTGTGGATAAGTCTGTTGATGAAAATTCTGAATGGCGCGTTAAAGCTTGGCGCACCAGTTACTGAAGTCCCTGATTTTTCCTGCCTGTTCCGTCAGGAACCCACAAAAACAGTGGTTTGCGACGCAGGCGGGGTATTTGCACACTTATTGGCATGTACGCAAATATTGATGTAGCGATTGTGCATAAAGATTTGGTAACGGCTCTGGAACGGGCCTGTTGCGGTGCCGGATCGCATACGGGTAACACGCCGTTCACGATCCGGTTTTCAAGCGGATATCTCAGACTTCTTCGACACACTCCAGGGATCGCTCGACCATCACCTTGGCCATCTCGGCCATGTGCATCGCAGCAAACGCCAGGTCCCGTTTCGACCCGATCAACTCATCGCCCAGTTCATAAGCCGTCGCCGAGGCACAGCGCAGAAAGTCCAGCGCATGCAGTAACGTCGCTTCCAGGTTCATGTAATCGGCGCTGTTGTCTTGAGCGTCGTTGTTGGGGCGACTGGTGGGCAGGTAACACGCCATCGCACGTTTGACGACGGCCTGATCGAAGACCGGTGCGCCAGTGGAAGTGTTCGTGGGTGGATCGGGGGTGACTTTGACCATGTTCTAGCTCCTTCGATGAAATCGCTGTCCTCTCGCTACTAAACGAAAGGGCGGCGACTGTGCACGAGTTAGTAGACCGGTGAGCCAGGCAACCGGCGCACCCGAAGGCGCCAAGCGCACAGCCGCCATAGCATCGGGACGGACCTGATGAAACACGGTTGTGATGCCTTGCTCATTGCGGGCTACTAAACCCCATCGCTGATGGGCAGCGACGGACGGGAGAGTAGAAGCACAGACGGCAAGGCACAAGCGGGCCGGGATTCTCTCGGAAATGTCCCGCAAAGGAAAGAGATGAAGCCTTCAAAAACACGCCTGAAAGCGTTGCAAAGCGTGAGCGAGGTCAGTTGATGATCGTTCCTCACGCTCCGCGTGGGAATGTCGCCCAGGACGCTCCGCGTCCGATTCAACTGACTACGCAGATCCTGAGCAAACACAAACGCCCCGCTAAAACTGATTATTCCTCAACACACTCCAAGGATCGCTCGACCATCACCTTGGCCATCTCGGCCATGTGCATGGCAGCAAACGCCAGGTCCCGTTTCGACCCGTTCAACTCATCGCCCAGTTCATAAGCCGTTGCCGAGGCACAGCGCAGAAAATCCAGCGCGTGCAGTAGCGTTGCTTCCAGGTTCATGTAATCGGCGCTGTTGTCTTGGGATTCATTGTTGGGACGACGGGTGGGCAGGTAACACGCCATCGCGCGTTTGACGACGGCCTGATCGAAGATCGGTGCGCCGGTGGATGTTTTCGAGGGTGGATCGGGGGTGACTTTGACCATGCTTAGCTCTCCTCAATGAAACCGCCACCGAGTCGCGACTAAACGAATAAAGGTGGCGGCTGTACGAAGGTTAGTCGACCGGGAGCTAAGAACCGGCGCACCCGAAGGTGCCCTAGGCACAGCCGCCATAAAGAACAGGCCAACGACCTGATCAAACAGCGGCGCAATGCGCCTTAACTCAAACACGGGCGACTAAACCCCACCGCTGATGGGCAGCGACGGACGGGAGAGTAGAAGCACAGACAGCAAGGCACAAGCGGGCCGGGATTCTCTCGGAAATGTCCCGCAAAGGAAAGAGACGAAGCCTTCAAAAACACGCCTGAAAGCGTTGCAAGACATGAGTGATGCAGGTTTGACGATCGTTCCTCACGCTCTGCGATCATCGTTATACACAAGTCCGAAAGACGCGCAAAACGGGGCCAAACGAAAGCGTCTGACTGAATGCATATCCCGTGGGAGGCGGCTTGCCGGCGATGGCGCCTGTTCAGTCACCGATAGATCGCTTCAGAAAAAGCATCGCCGGCAAGCCGCCTCCCACGGTAGTCCGTGGTTGCAGCAAGACTTGGGTGCATGGGCATATCGGCGTGCCTGAGATCACTCTGATCGTTCCTACGCTCTGCGTGGTAACGCCTCCCAGGACGCTCCGCGTCCGCTCTTGAATGTGGCGCAGATGCGTGGCCAAAGCTCCAGCATTATCCACGTCATGCGCTCGGCTCACTGAATCCGCAATCTGTGCAATTTGTGACGCGGAGCGTCACGGGACGCATGCCCACGCGGAGCGATGGGCACGATCAGTGTCGAGGCGGACTTGTGTATACGATGAGCGCTCCGCGTGGGAATGCCGCCCAGGACGCTCCGCGTCCGATTCAACTGACTACGCAGATCCTGAACCCACACGCATACCCACTAAAACTGATCTTCCTTCAACCGCGTAAACGGCACGCTGCGCCCCTGCAACTTACGCAACGTCAGCTTGTACGCGCTGGACTTGATCTGACTGCCCATCGGCGTCTCTTCCAACAGGATCCGCCCCGAGGCAAACGCACAGCCCGTATCCAGCATCTTGTACTTGAGCAGGTACAGACCCGCGTCCATCTTGGCGAACGAGAACGACGCACCCACCGGAATATAGGCATGCCGGAACGCCTTGCGCCCCATTGCGTCCGTGACCTTGGCGTAAACCGCAGAACCGCCTGCCGTGTTATCAACAGTGATCTGCGACCAGCCATTGTCCTTGAGCGTCGGCATGTCCTTCACATAGCCCGCCTTCTGCGGCCAGGGCGCGCCCATCGGATCCACCGTCGGCACCTCACACTCGGACGCAGCCACGTCCGCAGCTTTCTCAGCCACGCTGACAGGCTCAACCACAGGCTCGGGCTCAACAGCCGGTTTGACCCACGGCTGAACCACCGGCACCGATTCAGTCGGCACGAAAGACTTGCCAGCATTAGGGTCGTACCCCATCCACGCGCCGCCCGCACAGAAAATCACGAACACCGCCGCCCAGCGCCACACACTGCCGTGGCGCTGACTTCTGGACGGTTGAGGCGAAGCACTGGCCCGACGCTCAGGGCCGGTATAGGTGGATTGCTGCGGTGCAGCAGACGCCGAGCCAGACGCACTGGCATACACATGAACGGCCCGCCCACGCATCGCCTGCACCTGCCTGCGGCGTGCAGCGTCTTCACGAGCCCTCTGCTCATCGGCCACCAGCTGCGCGTCATAAACCGCGCGTCTGCCAGCATCGGCCAGCACATCGTGAGAGGCGTTGACGACACTCATCATGTCCGAAGCGTAAGGGTCGGAATTCCTGTCCGGGTGCAGCTTCTGAGCGATCTTGCGATAAGCCTTCTTGATCTGATCAGGAGAGGCATCGCGAGCGACATTCAGCAGCTCGTAATGCGTGGGCGTTCTCTGCATTGCACTAGCTGTCCATGGCCGACTGCCATTTTGATACAGCTATATCGGCCAGAACCGCACGAACTCCAATCGCAATGCTACACACCCGATACAAACGCAAAAAAATGCCCGGATCCTGAGACCCGGGCATCGTTTTCAAGCATCGAGACCATCACAGACCCGCCGAAGCGACCTTGACCGTACCCGACTTGGTGATGACTCCATCAGCGTCCAGACGCACATTCATGCGATTCAGACGGCAATGCACAGCCTCTCTATCACCTGACGCCTGCCCGACCGGACACGACGTCGTTACCAATACCTTCAAACCGCTTCTCAGTGAATGGCTGGCCTAAGGTGTACTGCATCCCCGAAGCCCTGCAACGATCCTTCGTGTCATTCAATGGATAATCCTTTATCCCCGACTGAAAAGTGAACGCCCCTCGCCGCCTGACTCAGTGGCTTGGGCCGTTGAGAACAAGCCTATGCAAAGCGTCCCGAGCGTGCAAACGGCCCAAAAGCCCCTGACTCGGCTGAAGCGTTGAACGGCCTCAGATAGCTGCCACCGCCTAAGTCATTGATTCGCATGGGCAGGTTAAAAATCGACGCGGGTTATAGCCGAATCACTCTCATCGAAACGGGGCCAAACCAGCATGTTGAGACACCCTTCTACCCGCCATCAGGCAGCCTAATCCGCCAAACCATAGGGAAACGTCCTTCATTCACCACCGACCCTGTCCTGCATGCCGACGCTAAGCCGCACCGGCGGTCAAATTTTTTCAACTGAATCAGTCAGCTAGGGTTTACAAGCGCATCAGACTCTATATACTCGCAGCCCATTACGCCGGTATAGCTCAGTTGGTAGAGCAACTGACTTGTAATCAGTAGGTCCCGGGTTCGACTCCTGGTGCCGGCACCATATAAATCAAGGGCTTGCAGCGATGCAGGCCCTTGTTTTTTCGCCCAGACGTAATAAGCCACGTAACAAGGCCACCGATCGGGCCTGTCTTACGCGCTCCACGTCGAGCTCCAACCGCAGCTACAGACGCTCATGAGCAGTAGCGCGAGACCCTGGCTAACCGCCCGGTACAGGGTGCCCCGCTCAAAATCTGTGGGGGGTCAGAAAAAAGGTAATATTAGTAATACGGCTCGGGAAAAATGGCTGCAGCCCTTGCAGGCCGTGGCTTTCAGCGTTTCCGGGCAAAGGTAATATTGAAGCGATACAAAGGCGATAATATTACCTTTTACTAAAGCTATATTTTCATTTCCTAAAACCCAATGAATCCGGGGGTCTCAGGAAAATATTACCTTTCATATCGCTTCATATTACCTTCCGATGTAATACGCACAGCCCAGTAAAACCGTGGCCTCCAGCCTAGGTTCGCGGGTCATATAGCTAATATCGCTCTTTTTGAAAACACCCTCCCATACCTGAGATTCAATCTCATTTAAAACGCCCTTTTTCGAAAACCTGACTGCAAGGCATTAAGGCCTGTAGATCGTCACCAGCGCGTGCAATGGTGTGCAATCTCCAAAGCCCCCTGAATGCGGCTACAGCGCCCGTTCTGCTTGAGTTGTAGAGGTTGGATCTGATCTGGCCGCCGATGCCCTGGTGCGCAGCTTTGAGACCGGTGTCGATTTGGAAAACCACCCCATTCCTCGGTTTTCCAATTTTTTGCCTAAGCAGGCCGGGCTTCCGAGGACTGCCCCCGCCTGCACCGCCCTGTCGCTCGCTGTGCAAGGCGCTGACATTTTCCTGCACAAGCTTGCACGTTGTGCAATTGCAGCTCCCCTACGCAACCCCACGGCTGGCTTGGGCTGGAGTATTGCTTTCATCGCATCTGGGTTTGCACAAAAAACGGACGCGGAGCCCGTCGGCGGGAGGGGGATAAGTGCTTTTTTGTTGGCTTTTCTTTGCTCACGCTGAATACCGGATCGATCAATGGGTGTGGAGCAAAATTGATGAGGTGCTCGAATCCTGACCGATCAGTCGTTTTACAAGCATGACTTACTAGCGTAAAGAATTACGTTAGCCAAAGAGTTATGAACCTAGAGCCGGGGGGGGGGGGGGGGGCAGTGGTACCCCAGTTTGAATCGGATAATCTAGAAATCATGTCATTGATCGCCGCATCCCTCCGCTTGGAAAGAGGTCTGGCGATAAGGACGGACTCGACGGGTGAGGCAGAAGCCAAGCTCTTGGCAAAAATCGAGAATCAAGACTGGTGTCAAAAAAGAAATCTATTAGGTACCATACAAAATACAGTCATCGACCAATGAAAATGACCGACCTTCAGTGGTTGGTAATTTTGTAATAAGGAAAAAAATATGCGAATGGATGAAAGTCGATATTCAGTAGCCGAGATCATTGAAATGCTTGGCCGCAAAGATCTTGTAGCAAACAAGGAATATCAACGAGGAACCGGTATCTGGCCGTCAGGTCCCAGAAGCTATTTTATAGACACAATACTTAGCGGCTTTCCGTTCCCAAAAATATATTTCTTCGAGTACCTAGATAGAGCAACTCGAAAAACAAAAAGAGAGCTAGTTGATGGGCAACAGCGCATCTCGTCCGTAGTCTCCTTCGTCGAAAATCGATTTGCCTTAACTAGCGTATCACGAAATTTTGCTGGAAAGCGTTTCAGTGACTTAGAGCCTGAAGAACAAGACACCTTCTTATCGTACCCCATCTCAGTAGATGTTATTCGTAATGCAACGAGGCAAGAAATCCTTGAAATGTTCAAAAGGATGAATGCCTACACACTCCCGCTGAACGACGCCGAAAAAAGACACTCGACTTATCAGGGCGAATTCAAATGGATGATCAACAATTTCTGCACTGAAAATGCAGAGTTTTTTGCTGGATTCAATATACTGGGTAGTCGGAATCTGGTGCGTATGGCTGACGCAGAACTAGTATCAGAACTCTTGTTAGCTACAGAAGAAGGTATAATTTCATCTAGCACGAAAAAGCTTAATGAGTTTTACGAGAAATATGAAGAAAACTTGGACGCAGAAGATTTCTTCAAGGAAGTTCTAATAGAGTTTATAGATTTCTATTCAGAACTACTGGCCGACTATAGAGATACCTTTCTCTCGAAGCCTTATGTAGTACACTCTCTTTTCTGCGCTACCTTTCACAATAAATACGGCCTCCCTAACTTCGAAGAGCAAACAGGCCTTGCGCCAACCGGTTCGCTTTGCAATTCCAAAGAGCGAGCACTCCCGATTTTATTGGAAATGGCTTATGCGCATGAAAACAAAGACGAGCGGAGGTTTTCAGATTACGTAAAAGCTTGCTCGGGAGGAACCAACCGCGCACCCAATAGATTTGTGAGAACTCGTCAGCTTGCGCTTGCATTGCGGTCATAGCTATGAGACTAGATCGTGCTTATTCCAATTTGGAACGTCGACTTTTGTGGGCAGATCAAAACTTTAAAAACAAGCATATGCTTGCCTCAAAAACGATATCGAATGAAGACTTATTTTTTCTAAACGGTATTATTGACTACGTGTGGCAGTCTTGGAATAGATTTTCAAGAGAGTATTTTATTAAATGTTGCTTGGGTTGCATCGCCAAGAACGGTGCAGTCATCCAGCCCGCCACGAACGTAAGCCCACCTACTACAGAACGCATTTCTTACTTAGCAACTAAAGTAAATAGACCATATCAGATTGTTGCCGGAGGTTCCAATAACATTCTTCGCTTTGAACCAACTTGGGGAGATATCGACAAAATTCTCTCGTTGTCACACTTATGCGGATTGTCTAATCATTCAGTTGTTACATCCTCATTCGGCGGCGGCCTGCTAGGTCCAAAGCATTTGCAGAAAGTCAGAAACGCTGTCGCTCACTTGAATAAGGAAACATATGCGGAACTTTTAACACTATCAAGCCTATATCGATCTGGAAAAATCCGTCATCCCGCAGCCAGCTTATTTTGGAGAACCACTGACACTGACAACTATGCGCTTTCATCATGGATTGAAGACATGCTTCTAATTGCAGACGTAGCTACCGAACACTAACTCTGACGTAAAAGCGTGCATGACAAATACAGTCAATGTTAGTCAATTATTTATTATCAGGGACAGAAAATGGATATAGCTGACTTCACACAGTGCTTAGATTACTTCCACTTGGCATCTCAAAACAACGAAGCCGTCTTAGCCTCGCTAACGAATCAAAAGAAAAGCTGGTACGAAACTTTTGCCCCGGTCGCAAACGGGATAATCGGCTTATGCGGAGTAGCTTTAGGTATATTCATAAATAAATTTTTTGAAAAAAGCGGCAAAGCCAGAGAAACTACGAATAAAAAATTAGCAATTCAGGAGGAAATAGAAAGAATCAAATCCCAAGCCAAACATGCATATACCGGAGCTCGGGAATGCAGGGATTACTGCAGCGTTTATGGATTACCCCCTACTTATGACTTACCCATTAAACCAGCAGCCTATTGCTTAGAAGGTTTTTTCACTAGCGTTTTACATGAATATAGCCCCACTCAGAGGGACTGCGCCTTCCACATCATTTCCTTAATAAGCGATCTAAATAACAAAATCGAAAACTACATATCGCTTTATACGGACACAGAGGACGTATCATGTGCAAACGGCGCAGGTACAGCAGAAAACATTTTAATTGTATCGGCAGCTTTATATGGCGCGTGCACAAATTTCATTGACAACGTAAAGTCCTATGAAATGTCTATAACAGAATTCGAGCAACATACTAATTCCAAGTAGCAATCAGAGAGTTACTGCCGACAGCTTCAGTCCCAGCGATGCAGCTTTTGCAGCATCTGTGGTAAACGTCGCAGCATTGCTCGGCAAGGGTGTGGGCCCATGAGTATGCGCAGCAAGCTCGTTGTTCATGTCTTGGACAAGATCGATCAGATCGCAAACAACCTGAAAGATGTTCACTCCTTCAGACCCAACCCAGCTTTTCGGAGCCTGCAGACGCTGGCTCTTATTGGTGATGCTCTCACGGAACCCTTGGATTCGCTCGTGCATGTCGCCACCCACCGTGGCGTTGTGCTTCTGGCCAACAACCAGGTTCAGGTCACGGCCCGTCGCCTGATGCAGGTCGTCCACTGCCGCCAGGCTCGCGGATCCACCTGACAACAGCTTGAGCGCGCCGAGAGCCTCGATCTTCTTCACTCCACCCACAGACTCGGTCGAATGGTCATCCACCGTCCTGGTGTGGCTCTGGAAGTGCTCAGCGTTGGTCATCGCGTCGACCTCGCGCTCAATCGCCTGGTCTTGAATCTTGCCGTCAGTCTTGCGCAGCCAATTGCCGTCCGCGTCGACGCGTTGTTGCACCGCATCGCTGTGCTGCCACACCTGGTCGCCCTTGGGCACCTTCGGCAGCGTCAGACCGTGCGGCAGGATGGTCTGGATGTAGGGCTTGTTCGGCAGGCCATAGGCGAAGCACACCACGACCTGGGTGCCCTCCTCCGGAAAGGCAAAGAACCCCATTTCGTCACCACCCACCGGCATGGGCAGCGGCACGCCGGCCAGCACCGGCAATGCCGGATCGATCTCACCGTCTGGCCCCATCACCTGCAGGTCGACCGAGAAGCGCGGCCGGAAGTCATCGCACACACCGGCACTGGCCGGCGCATCCGCCACAGCCATGACCTTGGCAAAGCGCGGCAGGTGGTAACCGCCGGAAATCTCCGGAAACTGGCGCTCTACACTGCGTTTTATTGCGTCGTCCATTTGATGGCCATCTGTGTGCCGGACAGCGTCACGTTCGTGATCCGCTCGCCCTGATTGATCGATGCGCCGGGTCGCAAGCCTGGTAAGGCTGCGATCATCGCGCTCTGGTTGCCCTGGTAGCCGTTAAACAGGTTGACCGGCAGCTGCAGCGGCGGTCGAGCGCCAAAGAAGCTGTCGGCCCAGGCACCGACGAAGACTTCGCCGTCCCCCTGCTGCTGCCAGACGAAATCGTTGATACCGAACACCCGCGCGATGCTGTCCATCGCTTGATAGCCGGCCGCTAGATTGTAGAAAAACGGCGTCCGGACACGTGTGTAAGCCTTATCCGGAACACGGAAGCGCAGGCCTGTCCTGGTGCTGATGTCGGCCAGGACGGCGCGCAGATCCACATGGCGCAGGTTCATCGGCAGCGGCTGGGCCAGCACCGCGGCTACTTCACGGCACAGCACGACCTGCTCGACGCCGTTGGTGGCCGTGCAGCGCTCCACGTAGCCAATGAAGTGACGCTGCAGGGCCGATTCGTTGTAGCCGATATCAAGCGTCACCAGCCCTTTGACGGTGGCACCGGCCTTGATCGTGAACGTGGCACGGCCTGGACTTTTGAGGTCCAGCCGGACGTCGTCCGTGACCAGGGGCACGGCCACACCGCCGATCGACAGCACCTTATGCAGCTTCATGCTCATGGCGTGCCGCCCAGGTAGTTGTCGACCTTCTTCAGGACCGCCTCAAAGCCGGTCAGCTCTTCGGGAGACGTGCCGGATCCGCCAGATCCTGCCACACCGTCACCAGGCGCTGATTGAGCCGACACGGCGTTGCCGGCGCGTCGGTTCTCGACCTTTTCCGGGTTCGACAGCTTCTCACTCAGGGTGAACTGGACGATCCACTGCGCCAGGGTGTCGTCTTCACGGGCACTGACGCCGTCCGAGAACGTGACCTGGCGGATCCCGAAGGCTTTGGCCGTGTCGTTCACGATCCGATAGGTGCGCAGCTGGCCACCGCCTTCGGTCGATTCAGCCAGGCGCATGATCGTGCGCAGGTTATCTAGATTCTTGTAAGGGATCGTCAACGCGACGGTCAGCGTCTTAGGCTTGAAGCCCTTGTGGGACTTGTCTGTGCCCGAGGTCTGTCCGCCGAGGTCGTCGGCCTCGATCTTGAGGTTGGCCGTCAGCTTCATGCGGTGACCGATGATCTGTTCGCCATTGAGCAGCAGCGTCATAGGCCCACCAGCTCACGAACGAAGCTCAGGCCCTCTGCAGAGCCCACCAGAAGCGCGCCGGCGCACAGCGGCCATTCGTGACCCGGAGATTCGCCCTCAAGCAGTTCGCGGCGCAACTGGCCCGCGTCACCAGGTCCGAGCGTGCGCGACTGAATCGAGACGTCATCGGCGCTGTTGCTGAACTGGGCTTTCAGGTCGGCCAGTTGCTGGTTGCGCTCTTCGGCCTGCGCCTTCTTACGCGCCTGCAGATCTGCCAGGTCTGCCATGGGCGAACTGTCAGCCGCATAGCCTTCAAGCACAGCCAGCTGACCGGCCATCGACTGGCTGGCCAGCTTCGTGATTGGACAGCGCTGAAGCGGCAACTGGCCCCACAGCGGCGTCTGTCCGGCGATGGGCATTTCCCACTTTTCCAGCTCCAGGCGCGCCAGGTGTTCGGCCCGCCGTTCAGCGCGCACCAGGTCAGGCATGGGCAGCACGACGTTGAAACGGCCCAGCGTGGCAGCGAGCTGATCCAGGCGCGTCGCCAGGAAGATCAGCACCAGAGCGCTCTGCTGGCCCTGCGGCCGGACCGCGTCCGTCGTGTCGGTCAACTTGTCGGCCAACAGCTGCAGCAGGTTCGGCGCAGACAGAAAGCGCTGGTGGCCACCGCTGCCCTGGCCGATGCCATGCTGGAACGGCGTCACGACGATGCAGGATGGTATGTTTTCGAACTGGCTGGCCAGCGCGCTGCGCCCAGCGCTGATCACTGACTGAGCCGCATCGGCGATCAGGCCAGGACTGGTCGTGGCAATGTCGGCCAGCATCGAGACGCGCTGGCCGGTATTCACCATTTCCGTCTCGATCAGGTCTCGAGCCGTCGTCATTTGGTCCATCCACTGCGTGGCCTGCTCAGGCCAGCGCAGTTTGATCGGTGCCCACTCATTGGCCATTGTTCAGCACCGTCTGAATCCAGGCCGGGACGTCCGGCCGGCTCGCCTCGTTCGGATAGCCCGCTACCTGCGGCCACTCGCGTACCGCCTGACGCCAGGTCAGCAGCTCGCTGAACTGTTCGGCGGTGATCGGCAACGCAGCGCCCAGATCCCGCGCATCGCGGTATTCGGACACCAGCGTTTCCGAGGTCTTGAGGCTGGCCTCAATCCGCAGCCTGGCCAACAACGCAGGATCGGACTGGACAACGATATCCTCAGCGTAATCCGATGAGGATCCGCCTTGCTCCAGGTAATCACGCACGGCCTGGTATAGCGGCGGGTTGTAGTCCTCGGTCACATGACAACGGTTGCCAGCAACGGTTATCACGAAAGAACCGTCGGTTTTTAGCGCAACATCAGAGAAGGTCATGCCTATGGCCGCTGGTTCCTCTGGAGCTGCGAACACTGGCGGCAGAAATTCTTCAATTACTGTGTCTGTCATGCTGCATACCTCCAGGCGAAACCGTAAATGGTGCTGCCGCCGCTGAATGAAATGACCGTTCCACCCGCCGCCTGGCCGCTGCGGCCAATGACGCCGGCGCCGCCGGAGTAGTAGTGCATCAATGAGTAGCACCAGGTGCCGCCTGCAGGCAGCCGCACTTCGGTAGCGGTGACGGAAACAGCCAGAAAGTTGTTGTTGTCTGGGCGGTAGAAGTTCTGTTCGCCCCACAGCAGCCCGAGATCAGTGGCATCCACCTGTGCACGGACACCTGCGCCGTTGGTGGCCCATCCCAGACGCAATTGGTTGCCGGCCTGGTTTACGCCGCCACCCTGCTGCACGGGCGTGTAGCCGATATGCTTCTGCAGGTAGTGAACGGCACCCGTTGCGGCGCGGCGGAAATAGGGCAACTCCGGGTTGTCACCGGCAAAACCTGCAGTCGTGATCGAGTCAGCCGCGACCCTTGCAGACACCATCGAATTGACCTGGGTGACGGTGTAGCAGTCGGTGATCCCATATCCGGCAATGGAATTGGATTTATTGGCCTTTTGACCGGGATCGAACGACTGCTCGGTCCAGATCCGGCCCATGTCAGTGGCATCCACCGTCAGTTTCAGACCGACGTCCGACCAGCCGATAAACAGCTTGTTGGTCCGCTGGCCAGCACCGCCGCCCTGCTGCAGTGGCGTGTATCCGATCTGCGGTTGGAGGTAGTAAACACCGCCGTTCGACGCACGACGCATATAAGGAAACTGGGGGTTGTCACTGGCAAAACCGATGTATGTGATCGAGTCCGACAGGGCATATCTGCCCAGCAGCTCGTTCACCTGTGGAACGGTATAAGCGTCGGCGATCCCGTAACCGTTGAGGGTGCTGGCTTTATTAGCCTTATCGTTGGGGTTGAACGTCGCCTCGGTCCAGATCCGCCCCAAGTCCTGACCATCGACGCTCACTTTAAGCAACGAGCCGGTCCAGCCGATGTTGATCTGATTGCTCTTCTGGTCAGGCCCACCGCCCTGCTTCACAAAACTGCCATTCGCATCCACCTTGCTGTAAGCATCGGTGATGCCGTAGCCGGCCAGCGTCGTTGGATTGCCGCCGCTGGTGACCAGCCCTTTTGCGTTGACGGCTACCTTTGTGTATGTCCCCGCCACAACGCCGCTATCAGCCAGCGTCAGGGCGATGTCGGTATCACCTGCGCCGTCATAGGTTCCGACGCCGGTTGCCGCTCCGTTGAACCGAATAGCTCGGGCCGTGGCCAGGCGAGCAGCCCTGCCTACGGTGGTGGTGCCATCAACGATCGCAGCAATGGCCTGGAAGATGGCCGTGCGCACGGCATTGACCATCCTAGTGCTGGCCAGCACAGCGCTGCTGCTGTTGGCAGGATCATCGCTGATCGCGTTCGGCACATTGCTCAGCCCGACGTCCTCCTTGGTCGTCGCTCGGGCGCGGAGCTTCGGATAATCCCCGACGCGCGCCGCGAAATGCTTCACCAGCTCGCTGTCGATCGCCTCGATCGGGCGCAGGTCGACCAGAGTGCTGGTACCGGTCATGTCGGCCAGCGGGACCAGGTAATGCCTGGCCGAGGCGCTGTCGACGTAGTCGACTTTCGCGTCCTGGCCGAACACGACCTTGAAGGATGCGACGACATCGTTCAGCTCACGCTGCAGCACCACGTCCAGCCAGGCCTTGTTCGGCAACGACGGCACGGTGATCGGCAGTGTCTCGTTCAGCTGCAGGCGCACGCCTTCGACATACGCGGTACCAGGACTGACCTGGTACGTGCTGCCCACGCGCTGCAGCTGCAGGCCGCTGCCGAAGAAGCAGGCACGGCCGAACATGTCACGGTTGCTCAGCCGCTCACGCTCGTCGATACCCTTCATCCGGGCGGTGTAGTCGAACTGCCAGGTGCTCGCATCGATCTTGATATTGGTCAGTTGCTGGGCACCGTCAAACACCACCAGGAAGTTACGGGTGACGTTGTTGCCGACCTGGTCGGGCAGGATGTTCTTGCGCTTCTGCTGGACAGGCACGTAAGCGACCGACAGCAGCACGTCGTCGCTGGTCTCAAGCCCGATCCAGTTCCAGTCGAAGTCACCGATGTCGGTGCCCATCAACAGGCTGTAGACCACCTGGTTCGGGTTGACGAAACCTTGCTGGGTAACGCTTGCCGTGTGGACGATTTGCGCCGCTGGGGGCTTGAGGCCTGCGCGGTTGACGGGGCCGGTGACGTTGAGGCCTGGCACGTTGGCCAGGACGAACCGGGCGACGGTCAGAGGCAGGTTTGCCGCTTGCTTCTGGGCAATCAGCTTTTCGCCGGCGAGTGTGATGCTTGCAGCCATGAGGGCTCCTAAAGGCTGGCGACCAGCGTTTGCTGATCGTCATTGAAATCGACCAGGGCGACAGCAAGCCGCACGGGTGTGATGGTCACGAAGTCGTACCGCCTGCAGGTGCGTCCGTACTGACGGATCAGCACGCGCAACAGGTCCGGGTTCTCGGACAGTTGGGAATCGCTCAGGGTGAGCAGCACGACGTCCCAGTCGCGCTCGGGCATGCGTTCCTGGATCTCGACGTAACCGACGCCCAGGCGCTCCAGGATCCGTTTCAAACCGGCAGTGCTGCCGGCGTCCACGGAGTTGATAAAGGCGTACTTGACCCGCAGCCGGAACAGGCTTTCCGGCTCGGCCGTAAACCGGGTGACGTCACGCTGCCAGGCCCACAGTTCCAGGATGGACAGGTGACAGGTATCCGCGTCGAACTGCAGATAGGGCCAGCGCAGCCACTCGGTGACCTGCTCCCACCAGATCTGCGCAGTGGTGACCAGCTTGGTCAGCTCCACGCCTTCGAGCCAGAACGGCAGCTTGAGCTTGATCATTGCAGGACCACCGCCAGGCTCTGGATCCGGGGAATGGTCAGCGCTGACACGATGTCGGCATTGGCGAAACGCAGCGAGCTGATGTTGGGAAACTGGACGTGCAGCTCTTCAGTCAGCCGGCTGAAGCTGAAGCGGGACTGGGGAAAGGTGCGCGTCGGGGCGTAATCGCTCTGCGTGCTTTCGCGAAAAGCGGCCCGAATGAACAGCCCGACTTCGGTCTGCAGCGTCTGCAGCTGCAGCGCCGTGAGGTTGGCCACCGGCCAGACGTTGACGCTGATCGCGTGCAGGGTTTCAGGCATGGCCATGGCCAGCAGATCATCACCGTGGCCATGGTTGCCGCCGTCGCGGATATGGGTGTTGATCTGCTCAAGGAAGGTGTCAGCCGGAACGCCGGCGTCGAACAGCACGAACGCATTGGCGCTGCCTGGGCCACGTGGTGCGCCGTGTTCGAAGTACACGCCATCCGCCGCCACGCCCGGAAAACCGGTGATGATCGCCCGATACACCGCGTCGGTGTGCCACTGGTTGACCGCCGAGAACTGGTTGCGGACCCGCAGACGCAACTGGTCGTCGTGCTCGGCGTCCGCGCCTGGCGTCTGCAGCCACTCTGCAGCGTTCACCACCTGGACGACGCCTGGCACCGATTGAGGCAAGACGGCGTAATAACCAGGTGCCAGGTTGTAGCCGCTGCCGGCACCCACGGCCCTGACCGGCACGACCAACTGGCTCTGTCCTTCTTCAAAGCTGCACGGCTCGGTGGTGACCAACTGATAGATATGGCCGTTGAGCGTCGGAGACTGGACCAGGGTGCCGATCGGCACTTCCAGTTCCCCACCGGTATTGGCGCGGGTGAACAGCAGTTCACCGGTGGCCACCGTCGCGGCCTTGCGCTCGACGTTGACCGCCCAGGCCAACATGTCCAGCCACTGGTTACCGGCCGTCTTCACGAAGAAGTTCGGCAGGACCGTGCCGCTGACAAACTCCAGCAGCCACAGCACCGGCTTGGTCACCAGGGCGGTGATAATCCGCCAGAACGGGCTGTATGCGCTGGTGTTGGTCAGCGTGCTGCCCTGCTCGACGGCGAGCTTTTCCCAGGCCTGTTTGAGCTGGGCCTCAGTGGTCGGGATGCCGGAATCACCCAAGGCCTTTTTGAAGTCCACGGTCATAGAAAGATCTCCACCTGACCGAACTTCACGGTCGTGGCGGTCACCAGATACACGCCCGGCTGCGTCTGCTCGATCTGCGCTGTGCCTGGCACCAGGCGTTCGTCGTCCTCCACCAGCAGCTCCATCTGCTGGATGCAGTCGCGCTGACGCAGCCGGTCGCGCTCGGCCACCAACGTGACCAGCAGGCCGCTTTCGCGGATCAGGTGCGCGATGTCCTGGGCGATCGAGGCGCGGTCATCCACCAGCAGCGGCTGACGGGCCGGATCGAGCACCAGGTCGTTGTTCATGATCAACAGATCTACGTATTCGCTCATCAGCCGCCCACCGCCATGGCCATCATGTTTTCCATTTCCAGTGGGGTCATGGGTTTGGACGTGTGGATCTCGACCTTTTCCACGCGGATGCCTTGGCGCTCATGCGGGTTCAGGGCGTTGCTCTGGTTCTGGAACGTTTGCATCAGTCCTCCTTTCGGGACGGCTGTGGGTTTGGTGGGACTGATCGAGGTATTGGCCGAAACCGCCTTGCGGGCTTCAATGCCTTTCTCCGCCTGGGCAGGCAGTTGAATGACCTTCTCGACACGCGCCGGCAACCCGGTGGTGGCCGGCGTCGGGAGCGCCAGACCGGCCGGTGCCGGCGGCAGCTTGATCGGCTCGCCCTGCTGGATCTGCGGGACCGGCATCTGCAGCGGCTTGAACGGCAGCACGTTGGGTTGCGGCACGCTGATGGGCGGTGCTGGCAAGACCTGGACCTTCGGCGCCGGGATCTGCGCCGGCGCCGCTCGGGTGACTGCTGCCGGCACCAGGGCCAGCGGCTTGGGCGGCTGGCTGGCCGGTACCGGCGCGGCCGAGGCCATCTTGGATCCAGGCGCTGTGCCCGCTGGGGGTGTAGCCACTGCAGCCGGCAATTGCGGACCCGGTGTCACGACGGGGCCAGGCACTTCCGGCACCTTGGGCGGCTCCGGCAGATCTGCAAACGTCGTCTCGATGTTGACGCCGGGGATCTTGTTGGCCATCTGGATAAGGCCGTTGATTGCGCCCTTCACCGTGGCCAGGATGCTGTCCCAGGCCGTCTTGGCGATGCCGGACCAGCCGCCCATCGAGCCGAACCAGTTGGACAGACTGGCCAACTGGTCGCTGATCCACTGGAACGCGGTGGTGTTCATGAGCGCCGCGCACAGCTCGTCCCAATACACGACCGCTGCTACGACGGCGGCGACCAGCAGGACGATGCCCGCAACAATCAACAGCACCGGGTTGGCCCACATGGCGGCGTTGACCAGCCAGATCGCGCCCTGCCACAGCAGCATGCCGGCCCGCACCAGACCCATCCAGGTGTACAGGACCACCAGGCCTGCCGCGAAAGCTGCGACCAGCACGGTGTGGAACAGAAACATGGCAATGGACTTGAAGCCCTGCCAGTTGAGCAGCTTCCAGACCGTGAGCATGCCCAGCCAGACCATTTTGCTGACACCGACCACCAGGGTGAGCATGGACATCGCGGCGATGAAGCCAAAGACCACCAGCGTCGTGATACCGATGATTCGCGTGATGTTCGGGAACAGCTGCGTCCAACGGGTCAGCGTCTGGGCGATGCCAACCAGGCGATCCATCAGCGGGGTCAGGGTCGGGATCAATGACTGCCCGAACGCGATGCGCAGCGCTTCGACGGCTTTGCCGAACTGCTGCCATGGATCGACCATGGCCTTGGCCATCTTCTCGGCGTTCTCAAGACCCCGGACCTTGCCCAGCTCGCTGATGCCGCTGCGCAGCCGGTCGGTGTCCTTGGCCAGCGCGCCGATCACCTGGGCACCTTCACCGCCGAATGCTTCCATCAGCTTGGTGCCGGCAGACGCGCTGGTCAGGTCGCCATACTTGGCGGTCAGCTTGTCCAGGATCTCGATCATCGGCAGCGCTTTGCCGGTGGAATCAGTGAATTTGAGGCCGGTTTTCTCGGCCGCTGCGCCCATGTTTTCAAAGAACGCCTTGTAGCGTCCGCCGGCATCGCCGCCTTCCATGGTGCTGGACAGCGAACCGATCACGGCCATCTGCTCGGCCACGCTGACGCCGGCCTGCGTGGCGATCGCACCGACCTCTTTGAACGCGTCCTTGAGCTGCGCACCGTCCGTGCGGAACAGCTTCACGGCCAGCGCGGTCTGCCCAGTCAGCTGTTCGACCCATTCGACCTTGCCCATCTTGTCGGCTTCGGTCTTGAACAGGTTGTACATGGTGCCCAGGTACGCGCCGGTGGTTTCAGCGTCAGCCTTGGTGACCTTGGCCAGCAGGTTGCTGGAACTGGTGATGGCGGCCAACTGGCCGCCGACCAGGCCCTTGATCGCGCCATCGATGACGCGGGACGAGGCCACGAACTCGGCGGCGCTGGCAGCGTAGGTGATCGAGAATTCCAGAGCTTTACTGTTCAGGGACACCAGTGCGTCCTCGGCAGTGCCCAGGGCGCGCATGTCACCCAGCGCCCGGTTCACTTCCAGCGCCGGTTCCAGGGATTCAGTGATGGCTGTGCCCGCACCCACCATGCCAGCCAGGCCGGCGCCCATCTGAATGATGTTCTGCTGACTCTGGGCGGCAAGGTCGCTGAAACTGGTTTTCACCTTGCCCAGGGGCGCACTGACCTTGTCGGTCAGGTTCAGGATGAAAGCCAGGCGGGCGGAACGGTCAGCCATCAGGGTTATCCGTTAAAGGCAGTGGAGATGCCGTTGGCCACGGCGATCTCCATGCGTCTCCAGTATTCGTCTTCAAGCCACTTGGCGGTGCCCATGACCTCAATCGTGGGTTCTGCGCCAGGCAGCCAGCGGTGGGTCAGGGCCAGCAGTTGGCCCAGCCCGTCTTGGGTCAAGCCTTCGGCGTGCTCAAGGACTTTTTTACGATCACTTCCACGTCCGGCGAATACTCTTCAAGCAGCGCGCCGGCCAGGGTCATGGTGGTGATCGGGTTTTCCAGCAGCGCTTTGAGCGCGGCCTTGTCCTCGTCCTTGACGGTGCCCATCAGCAGGTTGTGAGCCGGGGCGACCTTGTTGGCCTGGGTGGTGGCGTTGAAGTACTTGGTGATGACCTGGGGGCTCAGGTTGAACGTGAATTCCTTGTCGCCACGTTCCAGGGTGATGCTGCGGTTTACTTCGCTCATGTCTGTGTATCCGTAAGGTTGAGTTGCAAAAGGTCAGGGTTGTGCCGGCGTGCGTTGCACGACCTGGCGGATGTAGTCCTGCAGGGCGAGGATCATTTGCCGGCTGCGGGCAAGCTCGTCTCGTAAGGTGAAATAAGCCGATCGAGCGTCGGCTGTGAGTTCGGCGGTTCCTGCATCAGCCAGGCTGGCGGTGCCGGCGGCACCGGATCCGGCTGGACAAGTGGCGTGGACACGCAGCCGCTCAATGCCAGCAGCGACAGCGCGCTGCAGATCGCTGTTCTTGGTAAGCGCACGGTTCAATTCCTTCGTGTGTTGGGTGTCGAGCTGGTCACGCGCTGCGAGCATCTCGCCGCTGATGCGTGCGGCTTCGCGTAAGCCATCGCGCTCGCTTACGGCGCTGTCGCGCTCCTGGACAACGGTTTCGTACCGACCAAGCGCCCAATCGACGGCAAGCCAAATGACGAGGCCGACGAACAGGGTGCGAAATAGCAGCTGCAGCGGGCTGATGGTCATTTCAGGCAAAGCCTCATTTCAGCCAGCCGGCGGTTGTGCAAGCCACGCACGAAGGTCTTGCGGCCATCGCCACCGGTCACATAGGCCCACACCGGTGTTGTGCCGTCTGCGGACCAGGCCAGCGCCTTGCAGCCCTCGGCAATGCGGCCCGCGTTGATCAGGCCCACGGCCCGGCTCGCGCACGTCGTCGGCACGCCGAAGTTGTGGCCATGGCTGCTCAGGGCATCGAACGTGTTCTGTCCGATCGCCTGGTTGGTCAGGCAATCGGCCAGGCTCAGTTGCCCCTTGGCGATGACCAGGCTTTCCACCTCGGCGCAGCGCGCGTCGGACCAGAAGTCACCGACCCGCACCGGATCCGGGCTGGTGTACCGGGTGATGCCCTTGCAGACGGTGGGCAACCCGCCGGCCAGCTTGTCGGCGTACACCACGTTCTGGCCGTTGCCTTCCCACTCGCCCAGGAACGCGGTCAACGTGCCGCTGCAGACCAGCAGGACGCCGGTAAGGATCTTGACGCGCAGGCTCATGGCTTGATCCTCCAGTCACGCAACATCTGGCGGTATTTGGGAATCAGCAGCAGGATCTGCAGCACCATGTAAATGGCGGTCAGCATGTAGGCCACCGACGACCAGTCGACGGTCCCTGTCGCGCCCGTGGCGGCCACGCCGATGGCCGGCGATGCCTTCACCAGGGCGATGGCGGTGTCCTGCGCGACCTGATTCGTACTCATCGGCGCTGTCCTTTTTCGGTCAGGGATTGGCAAGGCACGCAACGGGTCATGCCGCCCAGCGCCTGGCGCGCCGATGGGATCTCCTTGTCGCAGTCCTGGCAGTGGGTGAGGCTTGGCCCGCTCGCTCGCGGCTTGGCCAACTGGGCAGCAATAGCCTGGTCGCGTTGCCGCTGCTCCAGGGCCTGGGCGCGATCGAACGGGCAGACCATTACGTCAGGCCCTCGATTTCAGCAGCAGCCAGGTATGGCACGCCGTTGATCTTGATGAAGTCCGGACTGGTGACATCGAACGGCACCTTGTGGGTGTTCTTCGCGCCGCCCTTCGGATCGATGCTCAGCAGGCTGGAAACGCGGACCTTGCAACCGAACGCCTCGATGCGCAGTTCCTCTTCGCCGGCCTTGGCAAAGAACACGATGTCGAACGGCTCCAGCTCGCGGAAGCTGCCGGACGCTTTCGCCTGCTCGATCAGCAGATTGAAGTTGGTGGTGTCCAGCTCCAGTTCGCCAGCTGCAGCCACATCGCCGTCGACGTGGCCGTTGGGCACGCCCTTGGTTTGGGCCACGGTGCTGTTGTCCGTGATGTCCAGGGTGCCGGCCTCGACGTGAACGAGCAGATCGCCCAGGTTCACGTCGAAGTTCTTACCGCCAATTTTTGCGGCCATGGGTTACTCCGAATCCGTAACGGAAAGGTCCAGCGCGATGTTCGCGGTCAGGTCTTTCGGGCAGTTGAGGGGGCGCAGCTTGAGGTAGGCCACGACAGAGGTTTTGCTCGTCCAGGTCAGCACGATGTCGCCGTCCTTGGGCTGCTCGATCTCGCCTGGAAACACCTGGCCGGCGAACTTCGTGGACTTGGCCATCGCACGCAGCGGGGCCATCAGCTTGGACGTGGTGGTCGCCATGCTGTTGGCCGAGCTGTTCAGGGTCCGATCACCCACATAGCGGATCAGCAGGATCCGGACACGGCGCGCAGCCTTGTCCACGACGCGCAGGTTTTCGATCACCTGGAAGTCACTGCCTGGGGTGTCCAGCAGGTTGCCGTCGCCCCAGTAGGTGCCGGGATAGTCCGGGTAGGTCTGCGGTACTGACAGACGCGCTGCGTCCAGTTGCGTCAGCACAGCGGTGGTCAGCGGAATACCGTCCAGATCCTTGGGCTCAGCGCCCAGCCCCACGACCGCGCCGGTGGCCACACGCATGGGGGTGTCCGCAACGCTGACGGCGGCGTTGGCCAGGCGGCCGGCGAGCACGCCGAGGTTGTTGCCGTGCAGTTGCGGTACCGGCAGCACGCGAGGCGCGGCCAGACCGTCGACAACGGCTTTCTGCTCGACGACGTATGCGCTCCAGGTCTGCTGCGGAGCGATGCCGGCTGTGGCGGCCATCACGAAGATGCGTCGACCCAGCTTGTTGCTCAGATCGGTGGCGGCGACGTGCATCGCCGACAGCTCGGCCTGGGTGGTCGACGGCTTGACGATCACGACCGCTTCGAACGAATAGGTGCGGGTCGCGCTTTCCAGTGCCTGTTGCCAGGTGACGTCGTCTGCGATCGGAGCGGCCACGCAGGCCCAGCGATCACCGCCATTGCTGCGCGCTGCCAGGATCTGGGTTTTCAGGTCGCTGTCCGGAACGCCCAGCTGGACGTCCAGATCGCTCTGGGTGTCCAGCGGGACCAGCTTGCCGACGTTTTTGGCAGCGGGACCGATGAACAGGAAATAGCGTTCGATCTCGGTCACGGCACCTTGGCCGAGGTTGAGATTGTTAACGCTGACTTTGCCGAGTGCCATAAAGCGGTGCCTCGTTAGCGGGGTGAAGTTAGGATTTGTTGCAGCACCAGGTTCACCAGCTGGCTGGTTTCGCTGTCGCTGGCACCGAGGAACTGACGCGCAGGCAGCTTGATGTCCCAGCTTTGCGCACCCGTGGATTCGGCTCGTTCGTCGTCCAGGACGCGGATCAGCAATCCCGCCCTGGCGTAGTTCAGGTGTTGCTGGATCCACGCCACGGATGGGCGGGTCAGGGTCTTTTTGCCTTCCTGGCGGGTCTTGAAACCCAGACGGCGCAGGCGCTTGGCCTGCTTTTCGGTAGCGGCGGTGCCCTCGGGCACCTTGTTCCACTGGCGCATCTGCGCGGCAGTACGTCGCTCCGACACCCCGTTGTGTTGCTGGGAAGCAACCCAACGGGTCAGGGTATTGCGCCAGCCCAGTTCGGCCTCGTTGCCGGTCAGCCGGGTGACATCGAGCAGCTTGCCCAGCCCCGCTTCCATCTTCTTTTTGCCCTTGGACGTGTCCTTGCGGGCTTCGAACGGGGTGCCGTCCAGGTTCTGCTGGTTGCGGATCCGCTGTCGGCTCATGCTGCGCACGCGCTTGGCCACGTTGTTCAGCAGCCGCTTGCGCTTGGGCGTTGGCAGTTCCAACAGGGACAGCAGATCCTGCGCATCTAGCATGCCGCGAATGTCCAGATCGAACGTGCTACGCGCCATGGCTGGTCACCTCGCCCGACTCGGCCACCCACAGTTCGAAGGGCACAAACGACCAGGTCTTGCCGTAGGCCTCGATTTCGCCGTTCAGATCTTCGGCCAGGTACTGGGCCTCGGTGAACTGCAGCTTGATGTCGACGTCAGCCAGGTCGTTGTCGAGCATGGTCACGTCGAACACCACATTGGGCAGGCCGTCGCGGTCCTGATCGTGGGTTTCCAACCAGCTGCCCACCAAGGCGAACAGGCGCGCCGGGTGATCCGCGAACCGCTCGATCGTGATGGTCGCGCCATAGTTCATGTCACCCATGTGCATACCGTCGGTGTCGGGCTTCCAGATCAGCTCGACCTGCACCTGGTCGGTCCAGCTGTCGAGCTGCTCCGGGGCGACCAGCTGGCGATCGAGCAGGTAGGCGGTCAACGCCTTGAGCTTGATCACAGCAGTGCCACCGTGATGCGGCCACGGCCCTGCAGCGACCGAACGGCAGCCTGGCTGAAGGCGAGGAACGTTTCCGAACGCTCGGGCAGCTCTTTGCCAATGTTTTCGGCACTTTCGCGGCGATTGACGGTGGCGAACTGGGTCAGCAGGCTGGCTTTGGCCCGGCTGTAAACGGCACGCTTGTACGTGGCCGCCTGAAAGGTGCGCTCTGGCAGGACGGTGGTGTCTGCGGACTCAACGTTGGACACGCCAGCGCCCTGCCATCGCGCTTTAAGCTTGGCGAGGTCGGTATTGACCTCGACCATGGCCATGGTCAGATCAGCAGTCAGCATCTCGACCAGGTATTCCGCCGGCAGGCGGTAACCCTTTTGAAACTCGGCTATGGACAAGTCGGGCCAAAAGCCGTCGTTCTGGATCCGTTCGTCCACCAGCACCGTGGGTTTTCCGGAAAAGCTCATACACTTTTCCTGTCACTAATGGAGGAACACGGGAAATGGACGATGTTGATAGAAAAATCATTTGCTTGAAGGAACGACTTAGAACCCGCGAGATGGCTATGAAGCGAAAACAGACCCTGACGGAAAGGAAGCTCAGACAGGCCCACTCGCTGGCCCTGATGTGTCTGGAAACCCAGGATCTTCCGCCTGAAGCAGTTGCAGAGGCGCTGAAGATTTCTGACCGGTACGTGGAGACGTTGAGAGGTTGTATCCAGATTCTTGGTGGCAGTAATCTGGAGACCACCGTGACCTTTCCCGAGGGGAAGGTGGCGATGGACAAGCTCTCGCAGTAACCCGTTAAACATCAGAAACCTCTCAAAAGCCCCGCCGAAGCGGGGCTTCTTGTATTAGGGGCGGGAAAACTGTTTCAGTGGGTCAGGGCCATAAATGGTTGGCTCACATCCACAGTTTCTCGCCGGGGGGGTAGTCGGTTATTCGGTGCCGTTGCCGGCGTTCTCTTTGGCCTGGACCTTGGCCAGTGCCCTGCGGCAGTCATTCAGGCGCGTCCCTACGCCGATGCTTTCGTAAAGCGCTTCTGCCCGTTCGAAGTGAGCAATCGCGACCGGCCAGTCCTGGCGGTTCAGTGCGATTAATCCCAGCAACTTGTGGTAGCGAGCCGGAATGCGTTCGAAGAGCTGCCATTCCCCATCCACGCGGGGCAACAGGTTGGAAACGTAGGGCTCCGGGCTGCGCCTGGCCTTGAATTCAGCCTCGGCCCAGTCGATCACCTCGTCAGCAACGAACGTCGGAATGTCGCGGTTGAAGCGCTCAGGCAGCGCCTGGCCCTGGGACATGGCGAAGTCAGCCAGCTCCAGGCCCTGGGTGAACTGCTCGGTGTCGAACAGCCAGATCAGGACATACGCCAGCACCGAGTTCTGGAAATTCAATTCCGAATCGCGGTACCGCTGTACGTATTCCAGGTACTTGGGCAGCAGCTCTTCGCGCTTGAGTGTCTGCCGTTGTTCGCGGCTGTTGATTGCGCTGATGCGCTCCAGATCGCCCGCCAGGGCGTCCTCCATCAACTTCAGGTGCTTGCGGGCATTGGCGGGGCTGGACAGCGCGGTGTCAGCCGAGTAAGCCATGGGGGCACCGGCGCTCACGGCCGCAGGGCCATCGGCGATCACGCGGCGCTTGTGCGCCAGTGCCAGGCTCACGCTTTCACCAGTTCGACGTTTTCAGCCATGGCGAATTTTTCCAGCTGCTCGATCACATAGCCTTCGTTGCGGCTGTTGTAATCCTCGACGCGAGAGCGCTTCGGGTTATCAACGGTCTGCTTGCGCCAGCTGGAGTCCTGGAAGTAGATCGACAGGTTGTCGAAGCTGGTGACCACCACGGCGTTGACCGGGAAGAATGGCACGCTGAAGCTTGGCAGACCGCCATAGGTCGCGATGACCTGAGCGTCTTCGATGCGTTCTTTCTCGGTCGGTACGTCGCCTTGCTTGGCGTACAGCTTGGCCTTGTCAGCGGCCAGCAGGTCGCTACCGATGAGTGCGATCAGGTCGCCGCCATCACGGACACGTTCATCGACCATCTGCTTGGTGTCATGCACCAGGGCGTCGAGGTTGGCATAGTCGCCACCTTCACCCAGCGTGATCTTGCCAGCTGCCAGGCCCTGACTCAGGACCTGCTCCGGGATCTGCTCACGAGCGATCTGCAGCCAGCCCTTGTTCACGTCCTGCAGCATCGGGAATTCGATGAGGTTGGTCTGCGGAGCCGCCTTGATACCGTGGAAGCCGATCATCAAACGGTCCAGGGCGATCTGCTTTTGCACAGCGGCGGAATAGCGCTGCTGGAAGTCCGGGAACTTGGCCCAGGCGTCGATCTTCGCGTAAGGCAGGCTGACGTCAGACTCGGTGGAATACAGCTCATACTGGCTGTCATCCAGCGCCGAGGCGTCCTTGGCTTCGCGATCGGTGGTCTTGGTGTTGGTGCGACCGGTCACAGGACCTGACACGCCGAGGAACACTTTCTGACCCTTGATCTCGGTCACGCCGATGACGTTGATGCGCTGCAGGAAATCGGACTTGTGGGTGATCGCCTCGTTGAGTTCCTGGGCAATCGAAGGCTCGACGCTGAACGTCTTGCTGGCCAGCTCGACTCCGTAGGACTCAGCCAGGGAAACCTGCAGGGCCGCGAACATCTTCGCGCCGTAAGCGCTCAGTGACTGGGCCATGTCAGAGTACCCGCTTCGGTTTCGGGTCATTCGCACCGGTGGTGCGCGACAGATGGCGACCTTCTGGCTTGTCCACCAGTGCGGAGAATCGCGCCTCAAGTTTGGCGAGGCCGGCGATAACGGCAGCGTTGCTGGAGGCCTTGCGGCTCAACTGCTTCTCTTCTTCGGCGGTGGCCACGATGCCGTCGACGGCTGCCTGCACGTCATCGATCGGAGCCTGGTCAGGGGCTGGTGGGGCTTCTGCGAAGCTGTCGATCAGCGCCTGAATGCCGGCGGCAATGATCAGTTGCTGTTCGATCAAGGCCTGCAGCGCTTTGGCTGTAGCTTCATCCATTGGGGGTTTGCTCTCGATAGGGGTTTGCGGGGTGGGTTCTTCTGGCACCTCTTCAATGCCAAAGCGCTTGAACAGGCCGGTGAACAGGTTGAACAGCTTGGCCACCTCGCCCTGCGGTTCCTCTTCACCGATCGTTCCGAACGGGACAGCCGCCGCGTAGTGCACGGGCTTGCCTGTCTTGCGGGAGAAATAGAGTTCCTGGGTGCCCAGGCTCGCCGGCTCGTCAGTGACGGCCAGCCCGGTCAGGTAGGCCCTGCCGGTGCCCGCAAAGTCGGGCATGATCTCGATGCTGGTGAAGAGCTTTTCGCCCTGGTCGTTAAGCCACAGCAGCTTTTGGTTGGGCTTCAACTGCGCTTCCAGCGCGACCTGGCCGGGGGCCAGGCCCTCGACATCTTCGATCAGGCGCACGGCGAACACGGTGCCGTAGGAGCCTGGCCAGCGTTCATGTTCAGCCCAGATGGTGGCCGTGTAGGTGGCGGTGCTGTACGTCTCGGCGATGTCGCGCAGTTCCTGGGGCGTAATGACGCGACCATCGACGGTAGGACCGCTGGTGGCGACGCGTTTCCAGAAGCTGACAAGGGAACGGGGCATGGGAGGAACTGCGCTCATCGGTTGGTTGAGGCCCCAAGATAGGGAGCCGCAACCCTTCCAACAAACGGTTTACTTTCGCGCTTCTCCTATATCCAACTTCTAGGAGAGACGCGGAATTTAACAGCACGTTTTCCGCGTTTTCGCCGCATAGACTGCGGCCCATGTACTACTCAACCGAAGTCAAAGAAGCCGCCAAACGTCTGTTTCTGCGCCGTCACAAGGCCAAGGAAATTCAGGCGCAACTCAACCTGCCCAACATCCGGATCGTCTACCACTGGATCCGCGTGGGTGGCTGGGAAGACATGCTGACGGATGAAGAGCCGCTGACTGCCGTCAGCCGGCGAATCACGCTGCTCCTTGAAAAGACAGAGAGCCTGAGCAAAAGCGATCTGGACGAGCTGGACCGGTTGACGACGGTTCGAGAGCGGCTGGCCAAGCAATGCGCAAAACCAGCTCCCGCGCCGGCGCGTGATGAACAGAATGACGATGGCCATCGACGTGACGAGCAGCGCGGCGAACGTCGGGATCGCGGCAAGCGCGACGGCAAGAAGCGGGAAAAGAAGGTAAAGAACGACGTCAGCGAACTGACCGAAGTCGACTTTCTCGACAAGTTCATCAGCAAAATGTACGGCTACCAGAAAGAGCTGTTCGCGGCCAAACAGAACCCGCTGACCGCCAGGATCCGGAACATCCTCAAAAGCCGCCAGGTGGGCCTGACGTACTACTTCGCCGGCGAAGCCTTCATGGATGCGGTGCTGACCGGTGATAACCAGGTGTTCCTGTCGGCCAGCCGCGCACAGTCCGAGATTTTCCGCAGCTACATCATCGCGTTTGCCCAGTCCTGGTTCGGCCTGGAGCTGACCGGCAACCCGATCGTGCTCAGCAAGGATGGCAAGCCGTGGGCCGAGCTGCGCTTTCTCAGCACCAACAGCAGCACCGCGCAGGGTCACCATGGCCATGTGTACGTCGACGAATATTTCTGGATCCGCGACTTCGAGAAACTGAACACCGTGGCCAGTGCCATGGCGACCCATAAGAAGTGGCGCAAGACCTACTTCTCAACGCCCAGCGCCGTCTCACACCAGGCCTATCCCTTCTGGCAGGGCGAGAAATTCCGCAACAGCAAGCGCAAGACCGCGAAGGATCCTTGGCCGAGCGATAAGCAGATATCAGCCGGCGCACTGTGTCCGGACGGTCAATGGCGCAAGGTGATCACCATCCTGGACGCGATCGCCGGCGGCTGCGATCTGTTCGACCTTGAGCAGCTGCAGCTGGAGTACGACGACGACAAGTTCCAGCAACTGTTCATGTGCAAGTTCATCGACAGCAGCCAGAGCGCGTTTTCCCTGGCAGATCTGGAGCGCTGCTATTCCGACCTGTCGCTTTGGGCCGACTTCGATCCGGACGATCCGCGACCGTACGGCAACAGTCCAGTCTGGATCGGTTACGACCCGAGCCGGACCCGCGACGACGCCACCTGCGTGGTCATCGCACCGCCGCTGGAGAACGGTGGCAAGTTCCGGATCCTGGAGAAGCACAGCTGGCGTGGCCAGTCGTTCAAGTACCAGGCCGAGCAGGTCAAGAAGCTGACCGAGCGCTTCAACGTCCAGCACATCGGTATCGATACGACCGGCATCGGCTACGGCGTTTTCGACCTGGTGCGCGACTTCTACCCGCGTGCGACCTCGATCCACTACAGCCTGGAGACCAAGAACCTGTTGGTGCTCAAGGCGCAGGACACCATCCAGGGCAGCCGCATCGAGTGGGACGCCGGCTGGAACGATATCGCCCAGGCTTTCCTGACGATCAAGCGCGGCACGACCGCCAGCGGCCAAGTCACCTACAGCGCTTCGCGCACAGACGCTACCGGCCACGCGGACGTGGCCTGGGCGGTCATGCACGCCCTGCAGTACGAACCCCTCAACACGGACAAAAAGCGGCGCAGTCGCTACGCACTCACTGGATCAACTTCCCATGGCAAAACCCAAAACCCTGCAGCAGGAAAAACCGGCGCAACGGCCCATGCGAGCGTTCACATTCGGCGCGCCGGAATCGGTGCTGACCGACAACATCGCGCAGTACCTGGGCGTGTTTCCCAGCGACGACGGTCGTCTCTACACGCCACCGGTTTCGCGCAGGGGCCTGGCAAGGCTGCTCAAGGCCAACGCGCACCACGGCGCGATACCAGGGTTCAAACGCAACCTGTTGCTGCGTGAGTTCATCCCTTCAGCCGGCCTAACCGTGGCCGATATGAGTCGGGCCGCGTTGGACTTCATGGTGTTTGGCGAAGCCTACTTCTACCGGGTGCCTAATGCGTTCGGCCAGATCCTGGAGCTACGGCACCTGCCCGCCATCAACATGCGCGTGAAGGTCGACGGCGGGTTCGCCCAGCTGGAGCAGAACGGGCGTGAAACCGAGTTTGAAGCGCACGAGATCGAGCACGTCCTCAACTACGACGTCGAGCAGAACATTTATGGCGTACCGGAGTACCTGGGCGGCCTGCAGGCGCTGCTACTCAACGAGGCCGCCACACTGTTCCGCCGGCGCTACTACAGCAACGGCGCGCACGCGGGCTACATCTTCTACACCAACGACCCGAACCTGACTGAGGAAGACGAGGACGAGCTGCGTGCCCAGATCACAGCCAGCAAGGGCGTGGGTAACTTCCGCTCGATGTTCGTCAACATTCCGGGCGGTTCCGAGAAGGCGATTCAAATTATCCCGGTCGGTGATTTCCAGGCCAAGGACGAGCTGGAGAAGGTCAAGAACATCACCCGCAACGATGTGATTGCTGCCTGGCGCATGAACCCTGCTCTGGCCGGGATCATCCCGGAGAACAGCGGGGGATTTGGCGACATCGAGAAGATCGATCGCGTTTACACCAGCAACGAGATCAGGCCGATCTGCCAGTTGTTTGATCAAGCCAACGCGACATTGCGAGAGAACAGGCGGTTTGCCTGGAGACCAATACCGGAAATATCTGTAACGGCCTGATTTGACCGAAGACACACATAGTGCCATCAGTTATATGGCAAAATACTGGCTACAAGCTGGCCCTAGGGAGGGAAGACATGCGGATTTATTGCACAACATGCGGGCACAAGGGACGGATTAGCTCAAGGGAGGAAGTGACCAGGGCTTACGTGAAACTTTACTGCCAGTGTCTCGACGCAAGTTGCGGCCACACTTGGGTGGCCAACCTCACTTTCTCGCACACACTTCGGCCATCTGGGCAGCAACTGGACGTGATGTTGTTCGACCGGCTACGTGATCTGGCGCCTGACAAGCAGAAGGAATTGTTTGATCAGTTGGGACGGCAGGCAGTTGCATAGGGGGTGGATCGCCGCCCTGCAGGACGACGACCAAACGCGCTATCCGTTGTGGGTTGGCTCTTCGGGCACGACCAATAGGAGATCAGCAAAACGTCTCAGTTTTTTCTGATCCTTATTATCAAGCATCCGGTAATGTCCGACGAGATGACGCTCAAACTCACTGAGAGCGTTCCAATCTAGATGCTCTTGTGTCGGCAGAGGGCCAACCATTTCTACGCGATTCAACATGCTTTTTACTCCATAAGCGCATGGCTGATTCGACGTAATTTTGATTGAACAGCTCACATTACGAAGCTTTGTACCAACACTGCGAACGCTCTAGTGGGCAGCTTTAAGGCTCTCTGGCAGCGTCAATAGCCATAGCGCGCACGATACGTTTCACTGCTGCACGATCGTCATCGCTGATCGTGCGGTAATGCTCAATCAACGCATCCTCATCGGAGTTTAACGATTCCTTAGACTTCGGGCTCCGCGCTCCAAGAATTATGTAGTTCACGTCAAAACCAAGGTTTTCTACAGCTCGGTAAAGATATGCGGCTGGAGCATCACTGCTGCCGGCCTCGTAGTTAGCTTGGGTCCGCTTAGAAACGCCCAAGGCTTCGGCAACCTGGTCTTGAGTTAGACCACGCCTTCTTCTTTCCTCGCCAAGACGGGAACCAATGTCGACGGAAACGTGCAATATTTTTCATCCAAGGCATTTACAAATGCACATTTGTGCATCATTCTGCATTTCACACCACATGAAAATGCATGGAATTGCACTATGCCGAACACCTGTATCAACGAGCAAGCCCGTCAACAAGCGCGTGAAGCACTTGAACGTCGAGGCCAAACCGCTAAAGGGTTTGCAGATCAGCACAACCTGAACCCCAGCACCGTCTATGCAGTACTGAGTGGGCAGAGCCAGTGCCGTCGAGGGGAGGCTCACAGAGCTGCCGTTTTGCTGGGGATCAAAGACGGCGTGATTCCACAATAATGGCGCGGATCAGCAGGGAAAAGCAGAACATGAAAAGTCCGGTTCTAAAAACGCGACGCGAAGTAGTGAGCGCAATCATCTGTAGTTATCCAGGTGGACGCGAGTGCGCAGCTGCTCGCATCGGTTTGGCATTGAAGAAGTTCGATAACCACGCATACGAAAACAACAACAGCAGACCACTCAATGACGCCCAGTTGTTCCAGCTGGAGCAGGACGCTGGCACTCAGCATCTGCCCAACTATGTGGCGTCAATGTATGGCGGTCTATTTGTCCCGGTGTCTGACCCTGAATCGCTCGATAACGTTGAGATGTACGCCCTCTCGATTCAAGCGGCGGCAAAGCGCGGGTGCGTCGACCAGGAGATAGCCAAGGCTCTTGCAGACGGGTACATCAGCGCAGCGGAGGCCGAACACATCCTAAACGCACACAACCTGCACATGGCGGCTCGACATGCCGAGGTGCTCGCAGCCATCGATCTGTACCGCGCAAAAACAGGGACCGAACAATGAACAACGTATCCGTCGAAAGGGATTATCAAGAAACCATCCGCGCCGCAGCTCAGGCGTTCATCGAGCGTCATCAAGGCGAACACCTCGGCGATCTCGGTCAGTTGCTTGGGCGAGCAATCGACCATCTGGTGGAAAGCCTCGAAGTCAAAGAGCCACTCGCGAATCACCTGGTGCATCAGGCATACAGCAACGTATTGGCGGTCATCGGTCGCCAGCGCATAGATCTGCAGGCAAGTGCAGAAATGTCGGTTGTGATCAGCGACCCTGTTCGGGGACTCGCCTGGTCAGTGCCCGTTCACTTGATCTATGAACACCTGATTGCTGCCGGTCACGGCAAACCTATCTCCCCCGCTACCTAAAACCACCCTAATTATTGCCTGCCCCACAGCCGTGGGTATGGGTGAGCTGCGCCCGAATTCGAGGTTTAACGATGGCCAACGCCGTGATCGTCACCACCCAATTGCCGAAAGCCCAGGCAAAAGCACTGCTGGAATCCCTGCGTGAACAGTACCGCTTGAGGCTCAACGAATACTGGTATGACGATCAATACCGCTTCGTTGCGGACGGCCAACGTCATGGCGCAATTCTCGCCCGTGTCCCGGTAATGGCAGCACAAGTACGCCTTATGGCAGCCCTGAGCCAAAGCCTCAAAGCAGTGAAAGATTAATGAGAGACGACCTGCGTCACGACGTACTGCACCGCATCCAGTCCGACTTCGGATTGAAGCATCGCGCCCCGACCAAATACATGCGCGGCGGCACTTGCCCGAAGTGCAACAAGAAGGAGCTTTACACGCGCTTTGACAGCCCGTGGCAGCTGATCTGCGGCAGGCAGGAAAAGTGTGGCCATACCCTGCACGTAAAAGAGCTTTACGACGACCTGTTCGAAGACTGGAGCAAACGCGCACCGGCTACCGAGAATGCGCCGACTGCGACCGCAAGGGCCTACATGGAGTTTGCACGCAGCTTCGACATATCGCTGATCGCTGGCTGGTTCACGCAGGAAACCTATTTTTCGTCACACCATGACGCCGGTAGCGCCACAGTGCGTTTTGCGCTGGAGAAAGGCGGCTATTGGGAACGGCTGATAGATCGCCCTGCCCGGTTCGGCAAGATGAAGGCGCGGTTCAAACCAGGTGAAAGCTACAAGGGTGTCTGGTGGTGTCCGCCCTGCGTCGAGCTGCTGGACGTCAAAGAGCTCTGGATTGTCGAAGGGATCTTCGACGCCATCGCACTGGTGCATAACGGCGTGGCAGCCGTATCCGCAATGTCTTCCAATGCGTTCCCCGATGAGTCGTTGAAGCGCTTGGCCAAGGAGCGTGATGGGAAACTGCCGAAGCTGGTGTGGGCATTGGACAACGAACCCGGCGCACACGCTTACACCAAGCGCTGGGTTCGCCAGGCGCGTGAGCTGGGCTTTGTCTGCGAAGCGGCTCAGATCCCCCAGCGTGACGGCCGCAAGGTCGACTGGAACGACCTACACCAACGCTGGTGGGCCATTGATGAGGATGACAAGCGGGCCGAGCAGATCCAGAAGGACCTGACCGTCGCCAGGCACCACGGTGCTCTGCTGATCGCCGACAACGCCACCGAGAAGGCATTGGTGCTTTTCGACTGGAAGCGCCGTAGCGAATTCCACTTGGAGTTCGGCAACCGCCTCTACTGGTTCAAGCTCGATCTGGAGAAATTCAACCGGGCGATGCAGGACCTTGAGGACAGCGAGCATCAGGACGATCAACTGCTGAACGACAAGCAGCGTCGGGCCAAGGCTATGCAGCAGTGCGGCGCGATTCAGCGGATCGCAACCTGCAACCCCAAGGCCCTGTACTACCAGGAGAACAAGCTGACCGACGAGTCCTGGTATTACTTTCGGATCACGTTTGCCCACGACGCCGCACCCATCAAGAACACCTTTACCAGCTCGCAGATCGCCTCATCCGCCGAGTTCAAGAAACGACTGCTCGGGATCGCACCCGGCGGGATGTTCACCGGCAGCACGCAGCAACTGGACGCGTTCATTGAAGAGCAGACAAACGCGCTCAAGACGGTGCAGACCATCGACTTCACCGGCTATACCCGCGAACACGGTGCCTACGTGTACGGCGACGTGGCTGTGCGTGACGGCAAGGTCTACGAACTGAACGAGGAAGACTTTTTCGACATGGAGAAACTGAGCATTAAAACGCTCAGCCAGTCCGTCATGCTGAACATCAACACCGACCTGAACAAGTTCACCACGCGCTGGCTCGACATTCTGTGGCAGTGCTTTGGGGCCAAGGGCATCGTCGTTCTGGCGTTCTGGCTGGGGGCGTTGTTCGCGGAGCAGATCCGGCAGCACCAGAAAAGCTATCTGTTCCTGGAAGTGGTAGGCGAAGCCGGTGCGGGTAAGTCCACACTGATCGAGTTTCTATGGAAGCTACTCGGTCGCCTCGACTACGAAGGGTTTGACCCGTCCAAAGGTACGCCGGTCGCCCGCGCCCGTAACTTCGCCCAGGTCGGCAACCTCCCCGTCGTGCTGATTGAGTCCGAACGGGAAAAGACCGACGGCAGCGCGACAAAGCAGTACGACTGGGACGAGCTGAAAACCGCTTACAACGGTCGTAGCGTCCGCTCGACCGGCGTCAAGAACAACGGTAACGACACGCGAGAACCACCGTTCCGCGGTGCTTTTGTATTTGCGCAGAACCATGCCGTCAACGCTTCGGAACCCATCCTGCAGCGGATCGCCCACGTTGGGATGACCAAGGACGGCCAGACCGCCAAAACCAAACTGCTGGTGGAAGAGCTCGAGCAGATGCCCGTCGACAAGGTGAGCGGCTTTCTGTTGATGGCTACAACTCGGGAAGCGCAGGTGATGCAAACCGTGAAAGCGGGTGTGCCGATCTACGAACAGCGGCTGCTGCAGCTGCCCGAGATCCGCACGGTGCGTATCGCCAAGAACCACGCCCAGTTACACGCGCTGGTCGACGCGCTGGTACATGTCGTCCCGCTGCAGCAGCACCAGGTCGATGCCGCCCATGCCGAGGTACAAAGCATGGCCAAAGAGCGACAGCTGGCAATCAATGCCGATCACCCGATGGTCGTTGAGTTTTGGGAGCTTTATGAATACCTCAACAGCCACGCCGGCGCGTTGAATCATTCCCGCAATGAGGGGCTGATCGCCGTCAACTTGAACGACTTCGCCGAGGCGGCTGCGAACAGGCGGCAGAAAGTCCCGGACCTGGCTGAGCTCAAGCGCCACCTGAAAACCAGCAAATGCCCGAAGTTCATCGAGACGAACCGCAACGTCTGTTCGTCGTGGGACATCGATGCCGCCGATAAACCGAAAACCGTCCGGTGCTGGATTTTCCAGGCCGCTTGATCATCACCAGAGGGAAGCGCGATGCAGGTTCAAGTGATGGATGAGGCCCGCACCAACGAAGCAGAGGACGCCGTTGGCTCGTTACTGGCCGGGCTTAAGCGAACAGAGCATGGCTATCCATTGATCCATGCGGATGCATACGCCGTCGGAGGGCTACTAGGAATTCTGGATGTGCGCGCTGCTCGGGGTGAGCTGGAACTGATGGTGCTGCAGTGCAGCCGTGAGCAGATCCAGGCGGTGCTGGAGTGGCAGTCCGAGACGGAAGACTTGCTGGATCTGGAAGACCTGATGATTCACCTAGTGCGTAAAGCAGAAATTTAGCCATCGGACAGGGACATCGAAGAAGTCGGCAAAAAACGGCACTGGGGAGTTGCAGCTCCCCAGTACACACCACAACCAAGGAGTACGGCTATGAAAACGAAACACCTCAATCGCGAACGTGCGAAGGCTAGCACACCATCCCGAAAACACATCTTTGTTGCCATGATTGGTGCGGCACTCATCGGCTATCTGGTGCACAAGACTCCCGATGCACGAGGTCGACTTGAAAAACTGGCCAGCCTGGCGCAACGCCAGGGGGAGCTGACCGCCAGCGATGCGTTGGTCATCGCTCAGGTACTCGCCCGTCCCACCGTCAGTAACTGAGCCTTTAGGTTCTGGCTTTTAGCACCAGGGCGAAGCGATACACTTCCCCTGGTGCTGCTTCCTCGCAGAGAGCAATCATGAATTCCCCAACCAGCAATGTCCTCACTTTTGAGGACCTGCAGCGCATCACCGGCTACCAGCGCCGCTCCGACGTCGAACGCTCGCTGATCACCCAGGGCATCCGCATGTTTCGCGGCCGCACCGGCCCCTGGACGACGCTTGACCTCATCCATCACGCGGCGGGCATCGAGTCTGTCACCTCTGAGCGCTACGACACCAACATCCTATGAGGAAAGCGCGTAAGCGGAAGCACAATCCGCATATTCCCCCCCACATCGATCAGGCCGCCCTTCCGGCGGCCATCTATTTCGATCATCGCAATGCCGGCGTCTGGTACACGCTACATTACGACGAGACCGGCAAACAGCGTCGGCGCAACGTGGCACCGGCTGACGTGACCCTGGCCGAGCTGCACCAGATCATGGAGCAGACCTCGGGCGTCGATCGGGGCACCTTGCGTTACGTCTGCGCCCAGTTTCACCAGAGCGATCGTTACCAGAAGCTCAGCCTCAAGACTCATGACGACTACTGCTATTCGCGGGACGTGCTGCTGGGCATACCGACCCGGCTGGGCAAACCGTTGGGGGATCTGCTGGTCAGGAAATTCACAGCGGCGTTGATCCAGCGGATTGTCGATCGCCTGGCCGATGAGGGCACGCCGTCCAAGGCGGCGCATGTGCTGCGCTATCTGCGTCGGGTGCTGCAGTGGGGCCGCAACCGGGGCTACCTCGACAGCAACCCTGCGCAGGGTATTGAAGCGCCGGTGGAGCGCAAACGTCGGCGCTTGCCGGAGCATCGAGTCATGGACGCGCTGGTCGACCGTGCCCTGGCGTTCGGCCGTCTGGCCCGAAACGAGAAAGGCGGTTGTCCGGAGTACCTGAGCTACGTCATGGAGATCGGTTACCTCTGCCGCTTGCGGGGCATTGAAACCATCACCCTGACCGATGCGCACGAGCTGGCCGACGGGGTCCTGACCAACCGGCGCAAAGGCAGCCGGGACAACATCGTGCGCTGGACGCCGCGTCTGCGCGCCGCCTGGGAAGGGGCAAAAGCCTATCGGGAGAAGGTGTGGGCCGGCAAATCAACGGCCGTTCCGATCCGTCCTGATCGACGCTACATCATCGTGGCCAGCCACGGCGGCCCATTGCGCAAATCCAGCCTGGACACCGCATGGCAACGGTTTATTATCTCGGCCATCGAGGACGGCACCATTGCGGTCGAGCAACGGTTTGGCCTGCATGACCTCAAACGTAGAGGCATCACAGACACGGTAGGCACCCGGGCGGACAAACAGGAAGCCAGTGGTCACCGGGATGGGGCCATGATGGACGTCTACGATCTAAGCATTCCGCTGGTAAATGCCTCGCAAACATAGCTAGAGCCTTTTGGCTCTATTAGTAGCCGTCCGGAGCGGTAGCGTATCCACATTATTGATGTAGTGATGGCCGGGCTCTCGGGATGATCGTTTCCAGAAGCAGCAAAAAAACCGCCGGAGCGGGCTTAGGTGCAGGGATCCGACTGAACATAAGCGCTATTGCGCTCATCTCATCGGGATTAACAGGCGCACCCTTTTGCTGCAGCACCAAGCGCTTTAGCTGCCACAATTCGAAGCGAATCCGTCTTCAGACCATCTTTCATTATTTTTGACAGCGCCTTACAAGCGACCGGACCTCCTGCGTGACCTAATCCTTCAGCCGCTGCAGCACGAAGAGACTCTGTCTTAAGTCCATCCTCCAATATTTTAATAAGTTCTTTAATAGCTTCTTCGCTTTTCATTTTGTACCTTCCTTTGAACCGCTGGCTTTAATTTCCAGCCGAATTGGCATGAGTACCAAGTCAGGCACACACTTTTACGCCAGAAACCAACTCATCTACTGAGAACTTATTTATATCTTCAATCAGCTCTGGATGCTTGTCGAGCAAATACATTATCAAAACCAACGACTTAGCCGGTGTAACTTCCGCTTTTTCATATCTAGAAAATGCATTATGGCCACCACCAGATATCTTTTCCACTGCGACCTTTTGCGTTATCTTCAACTTGCTTCTGACTTGTTTTAAATACACACCAACTGCTTTCTGTTTATCTAAAACCAATTCATCTAAAGCTTTTGAGTAGCGTAATGCACTTTCAGCATCGAACTCAATCTCGCCACACTCGGGGCATTCGAAGCCAACTAGCCCATGAAGGCCCCTTTTCAGGGACCCACGGCCTATATCATAGCTCCTGTCCTTGAAGGGATGCAGACCTGCCGCACCACAGCAATGACACATTTCTTTGTTCATGTTTCCTCTCTTCTCTTGAAGGAGATAACAGTAACATCACGATCAGCGTGCAAAGTAAACTTAATGTATAACGGAATGCCGCTGGGCGAAACCGCATAGTACACGTCTTGCCAAATAGTAGAATTATTATAAGTACTCATGGACTTATAAAAATTTTGCTTCCTGGTAAGACTATTAATCACACCAATCGCAGTGCTTAACACCATATCTAAATCAGCAATGCCATCCAAAGCGGATTTAGTAAAAGCTGGTGCCTTAATTACTGCAACTCTACGTTTAACATCGTCCAAATTGTGAGATGGCTTGTTTTTCTCGCTCATGCACTGCGCTCCCGATTACTAGAATTTTCATAAGTCACCTCACTAATAGATTTGAGCCTTAAGATTACCCTTTATGGGTATTCCTGTCAACCAAAATTACCCATAAAGGGTAATCGTGAAAGCGCTGTGAATTCAGTGCGTTACGAAGCATCAGGATCGCAGCATGAGTTCCGAGCCCTCAATTCTTCAGCTATACCCCCTCCCTCCGGAAAGAAATCCGATCTTGGGCTACAGCAGCTGAGTCAATGGCCAAGCTACGAGCGGCTTCAACCACGACGAGCTTTCCATTGAGCAATGACGAGACGTAATAAGGAAGTGCAACGCAAAGCGGACCAGGGTCTTAAAGAAAGCATCACGTAATAGGAAAATCTATAACTCATTGATTTATATCTTAAAAGCATCTTCCTTGTAATCAGTAGGTCCCGGGTTCGACTCCTGGTGCCGGCACCATACGCAACACCGAAGAAGGCTCACCGAAAGGTGGGCCTTTTTTGTTTTCCCATTCCCGAGCTCTCCCCTCACCGCACGCAAAGCGTGCTAAACAATCTGACTCCGATTACGAGCCCAATCTGCGCGCTCACAAAATGCGTCAGAGCGCGATATCAAAAGAGTGGCACTCCTGCCCACTGACTGGCTATTCTCTCTCCGATTTTGGCGAGCGCTTTTGCTCGCCGTCACAAGGACGAGTAAAGCTGATGACCATTGCACAACACGAACTGAAAGACATGAATCAGATGCTGGAAAGCGGCGTCAACATCTCTCAGATCGCAATCAAATACCCAAGCTATGACTATTGGGAAATCTACGGAAGCGTTAAGGATTACAGCCTACTCGGTAAGAAGCGGATCATTACCAATCGTCTTAATACCCTGCGGGACAGCACAACCAAGGCGGAACGCTCGGACTTGATTGACGAAATCGACACGCTGATCACCGAGATGTACAACCTGACTAAAAGCAATGGAAAAAAACTGGTGGAGATCAGCGAGGTTCTAAACCGTTGATTTCACGAAGGGTTGTGGACTACTTTCGAAGCGTTCTTGGGCGTAGAGCACCGGTCTTAAACCGCGCCCCTAAAACGGGTTGTCACGCCCGCGGGTAACCAGATAGAGTCTACACACCAAACACGTGTCTACACCGTAGACAGCACCATCAGGAGTGTTCTCATGGCCTCGCCTGTCCTGTCTTTCCGTGTGGAAGCAGAACTGATCAATCAGCTCGATCAGCTCGCCGAAGCAACCGATCGGGATCGTCAGTATCATCTCAAGCGCGCCTTGGCTCGTTACGTGGAATCGGAATCCTGGCATTTTCAAGCGGTAGCTGAAGGCATTGCGGATGCAGAAGCAGGCAACCTGGTCGATTTGGATGCCGTGAAGGCTAAGTGGGTAGCTCGTGCTGAAAATCGCATTAACCAGCAAGGCGGAAAGTGATCTCTACGGTATTTACGAGCATTACGAACCGTTGTTGGGCGCTGAGGCTTCTGAAGGCGTCGTCTTTCACATTATCAGTGCGATAGAGATGCTGGGGACCTTCCCACAGCTGGGGAAAGCTTCAGATCTGCCCGACTGCAGGGAATTGATAATTTCGAAATATCCCTATCGGGCGGTCTACTCGCTGATAGACAAGACGATCCGAATTTATCGAATTCTGCATCAACGCATCGAACGGGCCGAGGATTGGTAAGCTCGGCTCCTGCTAACCCAGGCAAGCATGCGCTCTTGGAAAGCCCGTAAGGCGCTTGTCTGGAGGAGGATAATGCCCAAGACGAGCCTCATATTCTGTAACTCCCCCGACACACCGCCCGTCACCCCCCTCTAAAGCTACACCCCCACCCCGTCGATACCCTGTGGACAAACACAATCATGGATCGATGAATATGCTTACCTCTCTAAACCCATCCGCTATCCCATCTATCGTCGCCAAGCTCACCCCCTCCGACGTCAAGCTCACGCCTCAGCCCATGAGCGATGCCGCGAGAGAAGCGTTGCTGAATGCCAAGCCGATCGTGGTTTCGCCTCCCGTTGTCGTACCTCCGACCACCACCGGGCCCATCGTAGTGATCGACACGGTTATAGGGCCTGAGCAGTCGCCGGATTTTCCTCGACTGGCGGAATTGAATAAATCCATCACTGCGCAGATGAAGGGCTCGTTCGAGGACTTCAAGGCTGGCTTGGCGTATCTGTATCCGGACCTGGCTGACAAGAAGTTCGGTTTCACGGTGCAGGAAGATGGCAGTCTGAAGGCGATCAACAGTTCCGGGCAGTTAAGTGACTCCGATATGGAGCGTTTGAATTCGCTGTTGAATGCGTCCAGTGATTTGAAATCAGCGGCGGTGGCTTATCGCGATTCGGCCATCGATATGGTGAATGCGGATTCCGCTTTCTCGGGCAGCTACCTCGGTATGTACAACCTGACCAAGGAAAACTTCGCCAATACGCTGGATCTGGGAGCGTTGTTGATCCCCAAGACCTCGACACCGTCCAAGGAACAGTTTGACGGGATGTTCTTCAATCAGATGGCCTCCAAGGCCGAGCGGGCGACGCCGGAAGTTCTGACGGCGAGGATGGAAGCGCGTTCGAAGGGGTTTGCAGCGACGGCGTGATGACTGATCAGGGTTTCCGATAGAAATAGCGGTGATCGAACTCGCTGATTTCATTAACTGGAAGCCGTGGCGGATGTAGAAGCGGTTTGAGTCGTTTTCCTTGAGAGCGCCGACTCAAACCGCTCAGATCATTGGAAGAACAGGCAGCTCGACTTCCGGGGTCACTTCCGGGGTGACTTCCGGGGTCAGCCCTCAATCAGCCATGCCACGTTCCATACGCCCCACCCACTCCTCCCGCGTCATCTCCCAGATCTCCTCCGCGAACCTGCCGCTCACGTAATCACTTTCCCCCGTCGACACCAGCCGCATGCCTTCCTTGATCGAAACCCGCCGCGACCCTCCATTTGGCGCAGCCTTGGGAACCTGCATCACGGGTTGGCCGAGGGTTTCAAACCAGAACGCGTTGATCACCACGCAGGCTTCCTGCATGTAGCCGTTGCCTTGCCAGTCCGGGTGCAGCCAGAAGCCGCGGTTATTGCCGGGGGTGGTCATCAGGCTGATGCTGCCGATGATGTTATTCGGCGCAGTATGCAGGCGGATCATCCAGTGCCACTGGGTGCCTTGCTCGGAGGCTGGCAGGGCGACGTCCTGGATGTAGCGCAGCGCGCCGTCTTGGGGATACGGCCAGGGCACGCGGTTGTTCAAGAATCGTACGATTTCCCACTGCGGGAAAAGCTGCTGCATGGCGGGTGCGTCGGCCAGCTGGAGAGGTGTCAGCAGCAGGCGCTCGGTTTGCAGGGTTGGGGTCGTGCTCATGACGAGGTCCTTGTCGTGTCGCCGGATTTACAGGATGAACGGTCCCCGTTCGGGCAATTTTGGTCGAACTGCTCAACTTGAATCAGGGTCTACCCAGCATCTTTAACATTCGGTATCAATTAACTGTGTCCAGAATTATCACAGACGAGACGCCCGAGCACGTCGTCGACGAGCAACAGGTCAAATTGTTCGGCTCGCCCAAGGAACGGCTGGATTTCTATCGGCGCGAGATTCATTACGAAACGACCAACCTGTCGAACCGCACCAACGCCTATTTGTCGGCGCAGTCGTTTCTGGTGATCGCCTATGCGTCGTCGATGGCGAATGCCAATACGGATTGGGGTGTGATGTTCACGCTGGTGGTGCCACCAATGCTGGCGTTGTTGGGGCTGTTCTGCACGATTGCGGCATGGCCGGGCATTCGGGCGGCGTGCGACATCATCATGCACTGGCATCGCAAGCAGGCGGGGTTGCTGCGCAGCGAGCCGGTCATCGGGCTGACCTATGACGACTCGCCGCTGTTCAGCGACTGGGAATCCAGCGAAACCGGGCCAAAGAAATCACTGCTGTTCTCCAAGCGCACGCCTTGGCTGTTCAGTTTTTTCTGGCTGTTTCTGGGCAGTTTCGCGGTGTTCGTGCAGTTGCTTGCACTGGACAACTAATCGCCGTTTCAAGGCACCAGAATGATCTTGTCCCCCCTGCCCTCGTTGACCTCCGTATAGCGCGCGACACCTTCGCTCAAGGGCGATTCAACCAGATCGCCCGGTAGCGCCAGCAGCCCCTGATCGAAGAACTGACCGAACTGATCCAGCATGGTGGCGCAGGTCGCGCAGTCGTAGAGCAGCGAGTTTATGCCGACCACCGATCCACCCTTGCGATACAGCGCCAACGCAGGCAGTTGCACGTGGCCGTCAGCGGGCGCGGCAATGATTGCGATGCGCCCGAACGGCGCCAGTGCAGGGACGGCGGCGGGCAGCCAGAAGCCGGTGGTATCAAAGATCACGTCGGCGCCACCTTTGAAGACTTCGTTGACCTGACTGCCGAGGCTCTCCGGGGTATCGAGCAACAGTCCGGCGAAACCATCGGCTTTCAGCGCCTGAAGTTGCTCGGGACGACGCACCGCACCCAACACCTGAGCACCGAGAATCTTGCCCAGCGCCATGGCGGCACTGCCGACCGCGCCATTGGCACCGATGACCAGCAGGCGCGCTTCACTTTTTACCAGGCTGCGCTGCAGAGCATCCCAGGCGGTGGTGTACGGCACGCCAAGGCTCGCGGCCTGAACGAAGCTCAAGGCTTCGGGTTTGAGGGCGACGCCTGCGGCAGGCAGGGTGATGTATTCGGCGTGCGAACCATCGCGAAAGAAGCCGGGCTCTTTACCGGTGCCCCAGACTTGCTGACCGATCAGCGCTTGCGGGCCTTCAATGACCACACCCGCAAAGTCGCGACCGGGAATGCGCGGCAGTGTGGTGTAGGGGAAGCGACCCAGCACGTTTTTCACATCACTGGGGTTGAGGCCAGCGGCTTTTACCTGGATCAGTACTTCGCCTTCGGCAGGCTTGGGTGTTGGCAGTTCGACGTATTGCAGGGCGGCGAGGTCGCCTGTTCGGGAGAATTGCAGGGCATTCATTGGGGAGGCCTTTTTTGAAAATGGAAGACTGAAGATCAGGAAACCCAGGAGGTCAGCAGGTGCTTGCCCATCGGCCAGGCCTGTTCACCCAGTTGCATGCCCAGCAGACCGACCAGCGCAATGGCAGGCGGTGCGGGCGAGCGGAAATCCAGTGCGCCGTACAACAGGCCGACGGCTGCGCCGATGGCGAGGGAAATGAGGTAACTCATGCAGAAGCTCCGAAGAGGTAAGCGATGAGCAGAGTGTATGGAAGGGCTGGAATGCGGATCGGCCAAGGGCTTCTGTTTATCGGCCAGATGTAGGCGTTATCGTGATCTTGCTCTGCGCGTGCATGCCTTCGGTGAAGCTCTGCGTCGCGTGCGAGATCTGACGCGGAGCGTCCTGGGCGGCGTTACCACGCAGGAGCGTGGGAACGATCATCGGTCATACACAAGTCTCGCGGCAACCAAGCCGCCTCTTATCAAACAATCTGCAACCCACTGAAGAAACTGGATTTTGTGGGAGCGGACTTGTCCGCGAAAAGGCCGGTACATCCGACGCATATGCAGTGGCTGAAATACTGCATTCGCGGACAAGTCCGCTCCCACGGGTTTGCTGCGCGACAGCGCTACGTCGAAGACGTGGTGGCGCCTCCCACGGGGGTATGTATTCAGTCAGGCACTTTCGCGTTGATCGTTGCTGGCAACATACTGCGATGGCGCGACGCCCAGTTCGCGGCGGAACATGTCGCTGAAGCTGCTGGGTGAATAGCCGAGTGAGCGGGCGATGCGGCTGACGGGCACGCCCTGGATGACTTCGGCCACGGCAGTGGCCAACTGCACTTGCCTGCGCCATTCGGCGAACCCCATGCCGAGGGCGCTTTGAAACAGGCGCGATAGCGTCCTTACGCTGGCGCCGGCATTTTCGGCGTGCTGTTCGAACGGGATGTCCAGTGAAGGCTCGCTCATGACCGCCTGACACAGGTTCATCAAGCGCCGGTCCGAACCGTCGGGCATGGGGATTTTCAGCAGCGAGCGGCGGGCGCGCTTGAGTTCCAGCAGACCCAGATTCACCAGCGCGTCGTAATACTCCTGCTCGCGGTCGCGATCCAGCGCCACCAGATTGAGGATGACTTCGCGCAACAGGCCGCCGACTTCGAACACCTGCACGGTGCTTTCCAGCGTCTGGGCAATGGCCGGGCGCAGGTAGATGTTGCGCATCTCCAGGTCCGACACCACGCGTATCCCGTGCTCGACGCCGGGCGGCAACCAGACCGCGCGTTGCGGCGGTACGACCAGCGCTTCCAGCGGTGTTTCGACCCACATCACGCCGGACATGGCGTACAGCACCTGCCCCCACACATGCTGATGCGGCTCGATGAAGCGCCCACGCGGATAGGTGCGCGACAGCGGCTGAACGGGAACGGCGATGTCAGAAAGATCGGGCGGTGCGGCAAGGGCCATGACAGTGACCGGCTCGGGGAAGTGAGCGCATGGTAGCAAAGCCGTCAGCGCACGTTGAGCGGCCTGAGGTCAGCGCAAACAAAAATGCCCCGGTCCGGAACCGAGGCATTTTGATGAAGCGCTAACCCGTCAAACGATCAGAAAACGTTGATCGGGTAATCCACAAAGATGCGGGTTTCGTTGCCTTCGCTGTTGTACGCCTGAGCATCGGCCGACACGCGCAGGAACGAGTTACGCAGACGAATCGACAGATCCTTTGCCGGGCCGCTCTGCACGACGTAGGTCAACTGGCTGAAGATTTCGCGTTCGGTACCGTTGCCGCTACCTGCAGTGCCGTCGTCGATGTTGTCGCCACGCACGTAAGCAGCGCGGTAGCTCAGGCCAGGAGTGACCAGACCGGACAGATCGACGCCATAGGCAGCCTGCCACGAACGCTCGTCCTTGCCGTTGAAGTCGGACCAGTAGGAGTTGGCCAGGTAGATGGTGTTGCCGCCATCGCTGGTGCCGCCGTCGTTGCGATAGCCGCCGTACACATAGCCGATGTCGCCGCTGCTACGCTGGTGAGCGAGGGTGAACGAGTGGATGCCCACCGCCCAGGTCGCCGCCAGGCTCCAGATCTTGTTGTCACGGTCGTCGCTGTTGGCGAAGTCCTTGTCCAGTTTGGTCTTGTAGCCGTTGAAGTCCAGGGTCAGCGACTGTTCCTGCGGCAGAGCGAACACGTAGTTCAGGTTCACGTACTGCTTCTTCAGGACGTCTTCGTCGTCGGACGCGTAGAAAGCGGCAGAGAATTCCTTGGTGAACTTGTAGCTGGCACCGTAGACGTTGATGCTTTTCAGGTCACCGCTGTCACGGCCTTCGGCGCTCTTGCGCGCCTGCTGGGTGAAACGACCCGCCACCACTTCAAGGCCATCGATCTCCTTGGAAGTGATCATGGTGCCGGTGTAGCTTTCCGGCAGCAGACGGGAGTTGTCGTAGCTCAGCACGGGCAACTGAGGCATCTGGTCGCCGTACTTGATGACGGTGTTGGAAATACGGGCCTTGACGGCCGCGCCAGCACGGGTCAGGTCATCGGCGGCGTCGCCCTGACCGTTGTCGCTTTTCTTGAAGAAGTCGATACCGCCGGCACCGGCGCGACCTTTGCCGCCATCCAGACGAATGCCATACAGGCCGAAGGCGTCTACGCCGACACCGACAGTGCCCTGCGTAAAGCCTGACGTGAACACGCCCATGAACGCCTGGCCCCATTCGGCCTTGTCTTCACGGTCGTTCTTGTAGTCGCGATTGATGTAAGCGTTGCGCAGATTAACGGTCAGGCTGCTGTCTTCGACGAAACCCTTGGAGTCTGCCTGCCCTTGAGCCATGGCCTGGCCAGCGCTGATGATGCCCAGTGCGAGCATACCCATACGTGTGTTAAGCATCTGTCTTCCCTTTTTATACGAGTTGACACGCGCTGTGGCGACGGCGGGAGCCGTTCAGGACTCTCAGGTTCCAAACCTGACAGCCGCACGATGTCATCGCAGTGGACTACTGATGCACGTACATGGCGCAAAGCCACAAGCGGTGGGACGCGAATCCTAGTCCCAGGGCTTGAAGGGTGTCAAACACGCAGAGGGCCGAAACAGAACAGTCGGCACTTAATCCTTCAGCACACCCAGCAACGCCTCCAGTTCGGCATCGTTGAATAAACCGGCCGGATAGCGCTGCAGCAACATGGCGCGTACATCCGGTCTTGGTTTTACAGGCCTGGTCGTCCTTAACCAATCCGCCATCAACTGACGGGCCTCGTTACTGGAAGAAGCAGACAACCCACGAGCACGATGCTGGCTGATAACTGCGTTCATAGTGACAACCTCTTAATTCATGAGGGGCTAAATTTACGGACGCTGTGTGACAGTCACGCGAAGAAAACGAATCAGGCCTCCTGTTGATTAAAGATGAGATTCCGATAAACGCTACGAGGTATTTCGCAAAAAAAAGCCCATCGGACGATGGGCTTGAAGCAGCAAGAACAGGACCAGTTGGCCACTATCAGATGTTACTAATCATTACTGACTAGTCCTTGTGAGGGGCCGGTTGCTGCTGTGTCAGGCAGTGAATATTGCCGCCGCCCAGCAGCAATTCCCGACCTGGAACCATCACCACTTCGTGCTCTGGAAACAGTTGTTGCAGTATTTGCCGGGCTTTTTCGTCCATCGGATCGTCAAAACTCGGGGCGATGATGCCGCCGTTTACAATCAGGAAGTTCACGTAGGAACCGGCCAGGCGCACCGATGGATTGCGCTCCTGACTGCCATGCACCTGATCGACGCCCGCGCATTCTTCGTCCGTTGCGAACAATGGACCCGGAATCGGCATTTTGTGCACGATAAACTCGCGACCCTGGGCGTCACGGGTGTTTTCCAAAATACTCAACGCGGCGTGGCAGCGTGGGTAGTTGGGGTCTTCGGGATCATCGGTCCAGGCCAGCAGGACTTCACCCGGACGGATGTAGCAGCAGAAGTTATCCACATGCCCGTCGGTCTCGTCGTTGAACAGGCCGTCCGGCAGCCAGACGATCTTGTCCACCGCCAGGCTGTCACTCAGTACGGTCTCGATCTGCTCGCGGGTCATATGAGGATTGCGGTTGCGATTGAGCAGGCATTCCTCGGTGGTGATCAGCGTGCCTTCGCCATCGACGTGGATGGAGCCACCTTCCAGCACGAAACCTTCGGTCACGTAGCGCGGGCAGCGCTCGATTTCCATGATCTTGCTCGCCACTTGCGAGTCGAGGTTCCACGGCGCGTAAAGACCGCCGTCAAAGCCGCCCCAGGCGTTGAAGTCCCAATCCACACCACGCACTTCGCCACGGTTATTGATAACGAACGTGGGGCCGGTGTCGCGCACCCAGGCGTCGTTGTTGCTGATCTCCACGACGCGGATGTTCGGCATGTCCAGGCGAGCTCGGGCGTTGTCGTACTGCGCGGCGGAAACGGCAACGGTCACCGGTTCGAAACGTGCGATGGCCTTGGCAACTGCTACGTGTGCAGCCTGAGCAGGCTTGCCACCCAGACGCCAGTTGTCCGGGCGCTCGGGCCAGACCATCCAGACCTGAGTCTGCGTGGCCCATTCGGCAGGCATGTGAAAGCCATCGGCGCGTGGCGTGCTGTTGAGTGTGGTCATGTCAGTCAGGACTCCAGTGGGAGGTCGAAGGTGTTGATCGTGACCTTAACAGACCGGCCATGACAATCTGGGCGACTTTATAGCGGATAAAAATCCGCATAAGAAGGGCTAATTGGATTATTTTGGTACCTTACCGCTTAATTTATCGATATTAATCTGGATTTTATATCAGCCGATCCAATGTGACGCGGAGCGTCACGGGCTGCATACCCACGCGGAGCACTCATCGTTATACACAAGTCGCAATGAGCATCTGGAGCGAGCACTATTTCGACCGTGGGAGCGGACTTGTCCGCGAAAGCTGGTACATCCGATGAAGATGCAGCGTATGAAATGCAGTATTCGCGGACAAGTCCGCTCCCACTTTCAGATACCGCATTCCTTCAGGTCGATTTGTGTATAACGATGAGCGCGGAGCATGGGCATGATCGGTGTGCTTGAGACCCCTGATCGTTCCTACGCTCCAGCGTGGTAACGCCTCTCAGGACGCTCCGCGTCCGCTCTCGAATGCGACGCGCAGTCATGGGCACGATCATTCTGGCCCTCAGCTCACTCAAGCTCGCGCAGCACCTTCGACACCATGTCCACGAAGAAGTCGGCGCTCTGGCGGGTGGTGCACATCGGCGGTTTGATCTTGAGGATGTTCAGGTAGTCGCCAGTCGGCTGCATGAAGATGCCCAGCTCGCGCAGGCGTTCGCAGAGTTGCGCGGTTTCTTCGGTCGCGGGTTCGAGGGTCTGGCGGTCACGCACAAACTCCACGCCCAGATAAAACCCCATGCCATGCACCGCCCCCACCAGCGGATGATGATCGGCCAAGGTCTGCAGACGCGCCTTGAAGTGATCCCCGATGACCCGGGCGTTTTCCCAGAGCTGTTCTTCTTCCATCACATCCAGCACGGCCATGCCGATCCGACAGCTGACGGGGCTGCCACCTGAAGACGAGAAGAAATAACCCTCGGCCTCCAGCGCCTCGGCGATCTCACGGCGAGTGATGACAGCGCCCAGTGGATGGCCGTTGCCCATGCCCTTGGCCATGCTGATGATGTCCGGCACCACACCCTGCTCTTCGAAGCCCCAGAAGTAATGGCCCAGACGCCCGTAACCCACTTGCACTTCGTCGGCGATGCACACGCCGCCCGCAGCACGAACCTTGTGATAGACCTGTTGCAGGTAACCCGGCGGCAGGGAAATACCGCCTGCGTTGCCATACACCGGCTCGCAGATGAAACCCGCCACCTGGCGCTGCTGCCCGGCCAGTTTTTCCAGCACCTGATCGACGCTGCGCACGTACTCGGGCGCACTGTCAGGACCGCGATACGGCCCGCGATAAACGTTGGGCGCCGTCACCGGATGCACCCAGTCTGGCCGGGTGCTGAGCGCCTGAGGGTTGTCGGCAATCGAGGTGGAAATCGCATCGGTCGCCACCGACCAGCCGTGATAGGCCTCCAGCACGCTGAGCATGTCGCGCCCGCCGCTGTAGGCCCACGCCAGCCGGATCGCCAGATCATTGGCTTCAGTGCCGCTGTTGACCAGAAACACTCGGTCCATGCCCTCCGGCGCCAGCTCGAGCAGGCGCTCGGAAAACTCGGCGATGGCCGCGTAGTGAAAGCGTGAGTTGGTATTGAGCAGCGACCACTGACGACTCGCCTCGTGAGCCATGCGCGGATGACCATGGCCCAGCACGGCCACGTTGTTGAGCATGTCCAGATAGGAGCGGCCATGCATGTCGATCAGGTGGTTGCGCCAGCCGCGCTCGATCTGCGGCGGCGCGTGGTAATAGTGCTTTTGCGAGCGGGCGAAACTGGCGTCACGTCGCGCCAGCAGATGCGCAGGGTCTTCCAGCGCCGGTGCATCGCAATCGAAGCCCAGCAGCGCAGCAGGAGACGGACAGAGCGTGCGCCAGGCACCGGCCCATGAGGCTGTGGTGAATAACGGCGGGCTGAGATCTGACACGGTACACAGTTGCAGCAGCAGCGAGCCTGCGCCGTGCCCGATCAGGTCACCCGCGCTCACCGCCCCCTGCACAGCCAGAACAGGCATGACGCCCCACAGACGCAGGTTCACACCCTCGCCTGCCAGCATCACAGCGCCATCGGCCATCAATCGGAGCGCGCCCGCGAAAGGTGCGTGCAGCGGCGTTTCGGCCGGCACATGAAGCTCGACGTACAGGGCAAACGTCTCAGGCTCTCTGGCGCTGTCGGGCATCGTGCGCGACAGGCGATATTCGCCAAAACGACTGGCAGCCAGACCCGTGTGCTCGGCGGCTTCGCTGAGCAGGTATTCATCGATACCGCTCTGCTCCCAGTTGCCTGCGACGAAGTGCTCGCTTAGGACGCCCAGATCGACCAGCGCCGGCTTCACGCCTGCCAGCGTCGGCAGCAACGGTGCGTACGCAGGTTGCTCGAACGGTGCAGGGTTCAAGCCCACCGCCTGCAGAATCGCCGCCTCCATCAGAACCATGGGCACTGAAGTCGCAACGTCGAAGATGTTCCACTCGCCTTCAAGGTTGGCCTGGATATACGCATTGCCCGGCTCGACGCTGGCCTGCTGCTCGCTGCTGAGCACCAGCACTGCCGAGCGGGCGACGATCAGCGGCCACAGCGCCTGTAACTCTTCGGTCTTGAGCGGGTTGATGGCGTGGTAGGCCTGAATGGCCGGGAGGATATACAGCGGATCGCCTTCGGCATGGTGCAGCAGCGCCGCGCAGGTGACCGACAGATCCGCCACTCGCCAGGTGGTCAGCAGATCGCCGAAATCGATCAACCCTTGCATCTGCCATTGCCGCTGGGCGTCGCGCAGCCAGACCACGTTGTGCTCCGTGATATCCAGATGCACGGCCTGAATGGGCAGCGCCGGGATCAACGGCAGCAGCCGTCGATGCGCCTGCTCGCCCGCCTCGATCAGACAGGCGCGGGCGTCAGCGCTCTCGATCACCGGCAACAGGTGCTTGATCAGTGCATAAGCATGGCGCGGGTCCCATTGCAGAATGCGCTCAAGGCCCGGATGTTCGAAGTCGGCCAGCGCCCGGTCGACCTTTGCACACAGCTCGCCAAGCCCGACCACGACGTCACGTCCCAGATGCGCGACATGCCCCAGTGACTGCCCGTCGATGAACTCCAGAAGGCGTACGTGCACCGGCTGGCCATCGATTTCGAGGGAGAGCAGTTGTTCGGTGTCATTGGCGCGGATCACGCCAGGAACGCTCAGCCCACCGTGCCCGGCAAGATGTTTGAGCGCGCCGTGCTGGGCGTCCAGCTCTTGGATCGAGTAGGCGCCGTGACAGATTTTCAGCACATAGCGCCGCTTTTCGGTCTCCAGCAAAAAATTGCGGTCCTGCTGGCTGCCCAGGGTTTTCAGCGTGCCACTGAGCCCATAGTGTTGCTGGAGCAGTTGCAGGGCCTGCTCGGCACTCACCTCCGGACAAGGCAGGCTGGAACGACGGATAAGCGTGGCGAGCGGCATGTGGACCTCTGTTTTTATTCGCTGGAACGGCAGAGCGCTTTATTTTCGGTGCAGCAACTATAAGGGGATTGGCCCGCCGTACCCAATCACGTTCGGGAATAAAAAGACGACGTCGGTTTCGTGTCGTATTCAGCAACAGGAATTGATTTATTTAATGCCCCGAGAGCCGATTAATGCCCGATCCTGTAGGTCGTATTCGGGCAGCTATGCTGCTTTACACTTCACCCACACCAAAGGTCAGTTCATGCGAATTCTTGTTACAGGAGGTGCAGGTTTCATCGGTTCGGCATTGATTCGACACCTGATCCAGAACACCGATCACGACGTGCTGAACTTCGACAAGTTGACCTACGCGGGCAACCTGGAATCGTTGCACCCTATCGCAACCAATACCCGTTATGAATTCGTCCAGGCCGACATCTGCGATCAGGCGGCCGTCAGCGCCGTACTCTCACGTTTCGAGCCGCAGGCGATCATGCACCTGGCGGCCGAGTCCCACGTCGACCGCTCCATCGATGGTCCGGCCGAGTTCATCCAGACCAACATCGTCGGCACCTACAGCCTGCTGGAAGCCACACGCGCCTATTGGCTGAAATTGCCCGAGGCCGAGCGCCAGGCGTTTCGCTTTCATCACATTTCGACCGACGAAGTGTACGGCGACCTGCACGGCGTCGATGACCTGTTCACCGAGACCACGCCCTACGCGCCCAGCTCGCCGTATTCGGCCAGCAAGGCGGCGTCCGACCATCTGGTCCGCGCCTGGCATCGCACCTACGGCCTGCCGGTGGTGCTCACCAACTGCTCGAACAATTACGGGCCATATCACTTTCCCGAAAAGCTGATTCCGCTGGTGATCCTCAACGCTCTCGCGGGCAAGCCGCTGCCGGTCTATGGCAACGGCCTGCAAGTGCGTGACTGGCTCTATGTGGAAGACCACGCCCGCGCACTGCTCAAGGTCGTGACCGACGGCGTGATCGGCGAGACCTACAACATCGGCGGCCATAACGAGCAGAAGAACATCGATGTGGTGCGCGGCATCTGCACGTTGTTGGATGAACTGGCGCCGCAGAAACCGGCGGGCGTGCAGCAGTACAGCGAGCTGATCACCTACGTGGTCGATCGCCCGAGTCATGACCTGCGCTATGCAATCGACGCCGGCAAGATTGAAAGGGAGCTGGGCTGGACACCCGAAGAAACCTTCGAGTCCGGGCTGCGCAAGACCGTGCAATGGTATCTCGATAACCTGGACTGGTGCCGCAGGGTTCAGGATGGCAGTTATCAAGGAGAGCGACTGGGCTTCACTGACCACAAGGACCTGATTGCATGACCAAAGGCATCGTTCTGGCCGGGGGCTCCGGCACCCGCCTGCACCCCATCACGCTTGGCCTGTCCAAGCAGTTGCTGCCGATCTACGACAAACCCATGATCTATTACCCGCTGTCGGTGCTGATGCTGGCCGGTATTCGGGAAATCCTGATCATCTCCACGCCGGAGGATTTGCCGCAGTACCGCAAGCTGTTGGGGGATGGCAGCCAGTTCGGTGTGCAATTCAATTACGCCGAGCAGCCGAAACCGGACGGTCTGGCGCAAGCCTTTCTGATTGGTGAGCAATTCATCGGCGACGATTCGGTGTGCCTGATCCTGGGCGACAACATTTTCCACGGTCAGCATTTCAGCGTGCAGTTGCAGCAGGCTGCGGCCCAGAAGACCGGCGCGACGGTATTCGGTTACTGGGTCAAGGACCCTGAGCGTTTCGGCGTGATCGACTTCGACGAGACTGGCCGAGCGCTGTCCATCGAAGAGAAGCCCAGGGCGCCCAAATCCAGCTACGCCGTGACCGGGCTGTATTTCTACGACAACGAGGTGATCCGGATTGCCAGAGACGTCAAGCCGTCACCCCGTGGCGAGCTGGAAATCACCGACGTCAACAACGCCTATCTGCAGCGCGGCGACCTGCGTGTAGAGCGCTTCGGACGTGGCTTCGCGTGGCTCGATACAGGCACTCATGATAGTCTTCTCGACGCCTCGGCCTACGTACAGACCATCGAACACCGACAGGGCCTGAAAGTTGCCTGCCTTGAGGAAATCGCCTATCAGAACGAATGGATCGACCGTGACCATTTGCTCAGGCGTGCCGACTACTTCGGCAAAACCGGTTACGGTCAGTACCTATTCAAGATCGCAGGGGAAACCACGTGAATGTAATTGCAACAAAGCTGCCCGATGTCCTGATTCTGGAACCCAAGGTGTTCGGCGACGAACGCGGCTTTTTCTATGAAAGCTTCAATGCCAAGGCGTTCAGTGAAGCCACCGGCCTGGACAGGCAGTTCGTGCAGGACAATCACTCCCGCTCGCAGAAAGGCGTACTGCGTGGCCTGCACTACCAGATCGACAATGCCCAGGGAAAACTGGTGCGCGTCACCGCAGGCAAGGTTCTTGACGTTGCAGTGGATATTCGTCGCAGCTCGCCGACCTTCGGTCAGTGGGTAGCCGTTGAGCTGTCTGCCGAGAACGCCCGTCAGCTGTGGGTGCCGGAAGGCTTCGCACACGGCTTCGTGGTACTGAGCGACTACGCCGAGTTTCTGTACAAGACCACCGACTACTACACGCCGTCGGCAGAGCGTTGCATCAGCTGGAACGATCCGGACCTGGCCATCGACTGGCAGCTCGACGCAGCACCGCAGTTGTCGGCGAAGGATCAACAGGGCAAAAGCCTGAAAGAAGCCGAACTGTTCGCCTGACCGTTCCGGCAGCGGCGGTTTGTCCGGGTGCCTGACGCGGTCATGGCGGGCATAATAGGCTTTTGATGCCCACGTCAGGATCGACCGGGTTTTCCATTGCCCGCAGGGACATCATCGCGAGGCGCCGCAGTCGCTGCCAGGGGTTGAACCTCTGTTCGACGCCAGCGGCGGCGTCCGCGATAGCCGCTGCAGGCACCGCCAACCACTCGGCGATTGCCAATGACCACGACCTCTGCCCTGCCTCCCCGCCCCCGCTGGCGCAGCCTCGCCCTGCTGGCCATCTGTCTGGCACCGCTGTTGTGGCCGCTGGAACACCTTGCCGAGCGCTATTACCGCAACGAGCTGGCCAATCAGAACCGCCAGACGCTGGACCTGTACGTCGCCAACCTGCTCGGCACGCTGCATCGTTACGAAACCCTGCCACAGATCCTCGGTGACCTGCCCGCCTTGCGCGCGGTTCTGACATCTCCTGGCGACGGCACCGCACAGGGCAACGCCAACCGCCTGCTCAGGGACATCTCGCAACAAACCGGCGCGGACGTCATGTACCTGATGGACGCCAAGGGCCTGACCCTGGCGGCATCCAACTCTGATCAACGCGACAGCTTCATCGGTCGCAACTTCTCGTTTCGTCCGTACTTCACGGACGCGCTGGCGGGCAGAACGGGCCGGTTCTTTGGTCTGGGCACCACGTCGGTCAAGCGCGGTTATTTCTTCGCAGGGCCCGTGCACGATGGCGAGCGGGTGATCGGCGTGCTGGTGGTCAAGGTCGATCTGGACCACACCGAAACGCTCTGGGGCAAGACACCCGAGCAACTGTTGCTGACCGACCAGAACGGCGTGGTCATTCTGACTTCCAACCCGGAATGGCGCTTTCGGGCGACGCGGGATCTGACTGACGACGAGAAAAAAGCCATCGTTGCGATCCAGCCCTATCCGACCCGCGATCCGCGCCCGCTCAAGATCGATGACCACGCGTGGCTGACCCAGAGCCAGGCCATCACCGAGACCGGCTGGAACGTGAACATCCTCGCGCCCCGTGCGCTGATCGACCGTCCCGTACGCACCGTGCAGGCGATCGGAGGCGCAGCGTTGCTGGTCCTGATGCTGTTGCTGGGTCTGATGATGCAGCGTCGGCGTCACTATCTGGACCGCATCGCCTTCGAGGCCAAGGCCCGGCGTGAACTGGAAATGCGCGTCATCGAACGCACCAGTGACCTTGAAGGCCTGAACAGCCGGCTGCGTCAGGAAGTGCTGGAGCGTGAACAGGCGCAGCAGGAGCTGGTGCGGGCTCAGGACGAACTGGTGCAGACCGGCAAGCTGTCGGCACTGGGCACCATGTCGGCCAGTATCAGCCATGAACTCAACCAGCCGCTGGCCGCTATTCGCAGTTATGCGGAAAACGCCGAAGTGTTGCTCGATCATCAGCGCACCGAAGAGGCACGCGGCAATCTGAAGCTGATCAGCGAACTGACCGGGCGCATGGCCTCGATCATCGCCCACCTGCGCGCCTTTGCCCGGCGCGACCGGCATGCGCCGGAAAGCGTGGCGCTGCAACCGGCACTGGACGACGCGCTGGCGTTGCTGACCAAACGTCGGCGCGCCATGGAAGTCGAGTTGATCCGTGACGTGCCCGACGCGACACTGTGGGTACAGGCGGGCGAAACCCGCCTGCGCCAAGTGCTCGGCAATCTGCTGGCCAACGCGCTGGATGCTCTCACTGAAAAGGGACCGCCGCGCAAACTGTGGATCAGTGCCGAGCAGACCCGCGAAGGCGTCAATCTGTACATTCGCGACAACGGGCCGGGCTTTTCCCAAGAGGCGCTGACACGGGCACGCGAGCCATTCTTCACCACCAAGACCCGCACTCAGGGCCTTGGGCTGGGGCTGGCGATCTGTGACACCCTGATGCGTGCGCTGGACGGCGAACTGCTGTTCGCCAATCACTCGAGCGGCGGCGCACTGTTGACCCTGCGCCTGCGTGCCGGCGCTTCCGGCGCCAACCTTCAACCGCCAGAGGACCTATCTGCATGAGTTCGGACACAGCCATCGACAGCCAGATTCAGGTGGTGCTGATCGACGACGACTCCCACCTGCGTCAGGCACTGCGCCAGACCCTGGATCTGGCGGGCCTGAACGTTCTGCCTCTGTCCGAAGCCGACGGGCTGGCCGAGCGCATCGGTCGCGACTGGCCGGGCGTGGTGGTCAGCGACATCCGCATGCAGGGCATGGACGGACTGGAGTTGCTGGTGCAACTGCATGAACAGGATCCGGACCTGCCGGTGCTGCTGATCACCGGGCACGGCGATGTACCGCTGGCGGTGAAAGCCATGCGCGCCGGAGCTTACGACTTTTTGGAAAAACCGTTCGCCAGCGATGCCATGCTCGACAGCGTCCGCCGTGCCCTGGCCTTGCGTCGGCTGGTGCTGGATAACCGCAGCCTGCGTCTGGCACTGAGCGATCGCCAACAGCTGAGCACGCGTCTGGTCGGTCAGTCGGCGCCCATGCTGCGTCTGCGCGAACAGATCGGTGCGCTGGCAGGCACTCGCGCCGATGTGCTGATACTGGGCGAAACCGGTGCGGGCAAGGAAGTGGTTGCGCGGGCGCTGCACGACCTGTCCAACCGTCGAAACGGTCCGTTCGTGGCAATCAACGCAGGAGCGCTGGCCGAGTCGGTGGTGGAAAGCGAGCTGTTCGGCCACGAGCCGGGCGCCTTTACCGGCGCGCAGAAACGCCGCATCGGCAAGTTCGAATTCGCCAATGGCGGCACGCTGTTTCTCGATGAAATCGAAAGCATGAGCCTGGATGTTCAGGTCAAGCTGCTGCGCCTCCTGCAGGAGCGTGTGGTCGAGCGCATGGGCAGCAATCAGCAAATCCCGTTGGACATTCGCATCATCGCCGCCACCAAGGAAGACCTGCGTCAGGCGGCGGATCAGGGGCGCTTCCGTGCCGACCTGTATTACCGGCTGAACGTCGCCTCGCTGCGCATTCCGCCGTTGCGAGAGCGGGGTGAAGACGCGCTGATGCTGTTCGAGCACTACGCCGATGCGGCCAGCATGCGTCACGGCATTCCCACGCAGGAACTCAAGCCGGGCCAGCGCGCATTGCTGCTGCGTCACAGTTGGCCCGGTAACGTTCGGGAACTGCAAAACGCTGCTGAACGCTTCGCGCTGGGGCTTGAACTGGAACTGGAGGGCAATGCGATGCCGGACGCGCCGCCCGTCAGTGGCGGCTTGAGTGAGCAGGTGGAAAGCTTCGAACGTGCATTGATCGCCGCCGAACTGGCCCGCCCGCACAGCTCAGTGCGCAGCCTGGCTGAAGCGCTGGGCGTGCCGCGCAAGACCCTGCATGACAAGCTGCGCAAGCACGGTCTGAATTTTGGCGACAGCAGCGGAGCGTCCGATGAAACCGACTGAGCCACAGGCACCGTTGTCCGGCAACGCAGCGGCCGAACTTGAGCAGGTGCTGCACCATGACATCCCGCTGACCCGCGAGATGGGCATCCGCGTCATCGATTGGCAAAACCATCGACTGCGCCTGCACCTGCCGCTGGCACCCAACGTCAACCACAAGAGCACGCTGTTCGGCGGCAGCCTGTATTGCGGCGCGGTGCTGGCCGGATGGGGCTGGCTGCACCTGCGCCTGCGTGAAGCAGGGATTGACGACGGGCACATCGTGATTCAGGACGGGCAGATCAGCTATCCGCTGCCGGTCCGCGAAGATGCCATTGCCGTGTGCGATGCGCCGGATGTGGCGCAGTGGGACCGGTTCATTACCACCTACCAGCGGCGCGGCCGCGCACGCTTGGAGCTGCCGACCCGCATTCATGCGCAGGACAGCGATGAACCGGCAGTGAAGTTTACCGGGCAGTTTGTGTTGCATCGGTGACCGGACGCGGAGCGTCCTGAGCGGCATTCCCACGCGGAGCGTGAGGAACGATCATCACATGCCACGGGCATGCAGCAATCAGCTCAAGACTGCGCCAGCACCAGTAATTTCTCGCGCCATTCGGCCTTGGCGGGCAGCGCCAGGAAAAACGGGTTGAGCAGCGACTCGCGGGCGGGATAGGAGAAGCGCTGGCCGTCGAGTTGCAGGACTTCACCGCCGGCGCCTTCGAGAACACCCTGCGCCGCAGCGGTGTCCCACTGCGAGGTCGGGGCCAGACGCGGGTAGCAGTCGGCAGCGCCTTCGGCCAGCAGGCAAAACTTCAACGAACTGCCGATGTTGGTCAACTGCAGCGGACCGAGGCCTGCTGCCAAACCTGCCAGCAAATGCTCCTGCTCGGGGCTTGAGTGTCTGCGGCTGGCGACGACAGTGAACGCTTGCCCGCTGTGCAGTTCGTGACGCACCTGAATCGGCGCGCAATGACCGGGTGAGTCACTGCGCCACGCGCCCAGTTCTGCGCCTCCGAAATAGCAGCGGTCATTGGTCGGCATGGACACCACGCCAAACACCACGCGACCGTGCTCGATCAGCGCGACGTTGACCGTGAACTCCTCGCTGCCGGAAATGAACTCCTTGGTGCCGTCCAGCGGATCGACCAGCCACCAGCGCTCCCAGGTCGCACGCTCGCTGAGCGGGATGTCGGCGTCTTCCTCGGACAGCACATGAATCGTCGGATCCAGCGCCAGAAGGCCCTCGACCAGTACCTGATGGGCCGCCAGATCAGCCGCCGTCACCGGCGAATCATCGGCCTTGGAGGTCACGCTGACGTTCGCGCGCCAGAACGGCAGAATGGCCTCGCCCGCCAGACGCGCAAGGTCGATGACGGGAGCGAGCAGCGGATGCGGCAGGTTGTCGAGCGAGTCGGTCATGATTGGAACAGTCCACGTTGGGTCAACAGGTCACGGGTGAGGTACAACGCAGCCAAGGCGCGCCCTTCGCTGAACTGCGCATTCTGGGCCAGACTCGCCAGCTCCCTGAGATTGATCTTGTCCACACGGATCGGCTCAGGCTCGTCACCTTCCAGCCGCTCTTCGTACAGATCGGTCGCCAGCACGACCTGGATTTTCTGGTTCATGTAGCCGGGCGACAGCGACAGCTCGGTCAGGTGCTCCAGTTGGCGCGCGCCGAAACCGGCCTCTTCCTTGAGTTCACGGTTGGCCGCGGCGAGGATGTCTTCGCCCGGCTCGATCAGCCCTTTGGGCAGCGACAGCTCGTACTCATCGGTGCCACCGCAATATTCTTCGATGAGAATCGCGTGATCGGCATCGAGCATCGCCACGATCATCACCGCGCCATAGCCTGTGCCTCTGCCAACCAGACGCTCATACGTACGCTCGACCCCGTTGGCAAAGCGCAACTGCAGCTCCTCCACGCGGAACAGACGGCTGCTGGCGACGATGGCGCGGGCGAGAACGGTTGGTTTCTGACGCATGACAGGCTCCTTCACATGGACGGGGTACTATAACGCGGCTTTTCCGAATGTTCGTGTCGGATATGCTTACTCATCAGAACCCACTTCCATGAGGCAACCATGCTTTCCATGCCCTGGAGCGAAATTGATACCGTCCTGCTGGATATGGACGGCACCTTGCTCGATCTGCATTACGACGACCACTTCTGGTTGCACCACCTGCCGCAGCGTTACGCCGAACTGCATGGCATCAGTTTCGCCATGGCCTGGTTGGAATTGAAACCGTTGTTCGAGCGCAACGCAGGCACGCTCAACTGGTATTGCCTGGACTTCTGGAGCGCCGAGCTGAAGCTGTCGGTGCGCGACCTGAAGCGGGAAATCGCCCACATGATTGCGCTGCGTCCGGACGCAGAGACCTTTCTGGCGGCGATCAAACAGGCAGGCAAGCGGGTGATCATGATCACCAATGCCCACCGCGATTCGCTGTCGTTGAAGATGGAGCGGATTGAACTGGCGCCCTACTTCGAGCGGTTGATCAGTTCCCATGACTATGGCTTTCCCAAGGAAAACCAGCAGTTCTGGGACGCGCTGCACGCCGACACGGCCTTCGACCCGGCGCGCAGCCTGTTCATCGACGACACCCTGCCAATCCTGCGCAGTGCTGGCCGTTTCGGTGTCGCGCATTTGCTGGCGGTCAGCCAGCCCAACAGCCAGAAAGCCCCGAAGGACACTGAAGAGTTCGCGGCCGTCGAGGATTATCGGGAGTTGATCAAGGGATTGTGATGGGCCCGCAGACACTTTGCGTCGCACCGCAAAGCGGACGCGGAGCGTCCTGGGAGGCATTCCCACGCGGAGCGTAGGAACGATCAGCGTGAGGGCTGGCATCTGTACCCGATCATGCCCATGCTCCGTGAGGGTATGCAGCTCGTGACGCTCCGCGTCACATTCGAGAGCAGACGCGGAGCGTGGGGACGATCAGTTGCCCGAGCGACTACTCACTCCGGAATGCGCAGCTTCTGCCCCGGATAGATCTTGTTCACATCCTTGAGCATGGGTTTGTTGGCGTCGAAGATTTTCTGGTACTTGTTCGCATCGCCATACATCGCTTTCGAGATCGCACTCAGAGTGTCGCCTTTTTTGACCTCATAGAATCTGGACTCGGTCGCGGCTGGCGCGCTGCTGGCGACGGTCATCTGGTCGTCCACTTTCTCGACGCCCTCGATATTGCCCAGTGTCACCAGGATTTTTTCCTTCTCTTCCTGACTGGCCACCTCGCCCTTCACGATGACTGTTCCGCCGTCGACTTCTGTCTGAATGTTGGGGTTGCCCAATCCGACCCTGGAAATATGATCCTTCAGGACTTCATCTGCGTTGGCATTGCCGGGCGTGATCGCATCAAGGATCTTTTCTCCCGCCTCTTTCACAAAACTCCAAATGCTCATAATCCGGTTCTCCTCAATTGAGTTGTCAGATGTGCACCATCAACCATAGCCCTTATAAACCGTGGCCTGCAGAGTTCCGACCAACGTGGACTGACCATCGTTCAGCCTGAACGCGTAGAATCGACCACCTGGACTGCCCACCGGAGTGAATATGGACATCAAGCAACTCAAATTCCTGATCGCCCTCGACGAAACCCGCCACTTCGGGCAAGCGGCTGCGCGCTGCAATATCACCCAGCCCACGCTGTCGATGCGGTTGCGCAATCTGGAAGAAGAGCTTGGCTTGCCGCTGGTCAATCGCGGCCAGCGCTTTGAAGGTTTTACCGCACCGGGCGAGCGCGTGCTGGCCTGGGCACGCACGGTGCTTGCGGCCTACGACGGTCTGCAGGCCGAAGCGGCGGCCTGTCGGGGTCATCTGGTCGGTACGCTGCGCCTGGGCGTGGTGCCGCTGTCGAGCTTCGATCCTCTGCCGCTGCTGCACCGGCTGCATCAGATGCACCCCAACCTGCGCTTCGAACTGTCTTCGCTCAGCTCCGAGCAGGTGCTGGAGCAACTGGCGAGCAATCGTATCGATCTGGGCGTCTCGTACCTAGAGCGGCTGGACAACGACCGTTTCGACTCGCTGGCGCTGGACGACACGAAAATGGGCCTGCTCTACGACCGACGCCACTTCACCTTCGGCGATGAGCCGTTGAGCTGGGCGGATCTGGTCGAGCTGCCGTTGGGCATGCTGACCAGCGGCATGCACTTCCGCCAATCCATCGATCACAACTTCCACAGCCGGGGTCTGCAGCCCCAGCCTTTGCTGCAGACCGATGCCGTTCATCAGTTACTACAGGCCGTACATGGCGGTTTCTGCTGCGCAATCATGCCGCTGGACGGCGGATTGGAGACGCTGACCGAGCATCTTGCCATGCACCCGATTGCCGATGCCCGCACGTTGGCCCAGCTGGGGCTGATCATGCGCCGCAGTGCACCTCGCTCGGCGCTGGCGGAAGCGTGCTTTGCGCTGGTGGCAGAAATCCCTCGATAAGACATTGATCGACGTCATCTATCAGTGCATCGGAACTAGCGATTAGACGATACCGGACAACACGCCTAGTCTTACAGGTGTCAATCTGCCGGTATCTCTGCCCATGCAAGCCAAGCGCACGGTCGGCACCGCGTCTGCTTTCGCGCCCGCCCCCGAAGCCAGCCAGTCCTACAGCTACGCGACCCTCGAAGGTCAGGACGGCGCACGCACCGAGCTTGCTGAAGAAGTGGCGCTGGCCATCGCCTACAACGGCATCAGCCAAGCCGTCATGCTGGTCAGTCCGACCGATCTTGAAGACTTCATCGTCGGTTTCAGTCTGGGCAGCGGAATCATTGCCTCTCGCGATGAAATCTACGACTTCAAGCTCAGCGGCTGCGGCTCTGCGATGCAGGCCGAAGTCGAAATTGCCAGCCGTGCCTTCTGGGAAATGAAACAACAGCGCCGCCAACTGGCTGGCACCAGCGGCTGCGGCCTGTGCGGCGTCGAAGCGGTCGAACAGGCGCTGCCGGAACTGAACGTTCTGCCCGGTGCACCGCTGCCACCGATCCAGTGGCTGGAAGGCCTGCGTCAGCGCATCGGCGAATTCCAACCCTTGGGCCGACACTGCGGTGCGGTGCATGCCGCCATCTACATGGACGGCAACGGCCAGTTGCTGCTGGGCCGCGAAGACATCGGTCGCCACAACGCGCTGGATAAGCTGATCGGCGCGCTGGTTCGTCAGGACATCCCGCTGGCCGGTGGCGTTGCCATCGTGACCAGCCGATGCAGCCTGGAGTTGATTCAGAAAGTTTTGCGCGCAGGCATCCAGACACTGGTCAGCCTGTCGTCGCCCACCGGCCTGGCCCTGCAATGGGCACGTCGGCACAACCTCAATTTAATTCACCTGCCGCAGCACAGTGCGCCGCGGGTCTATAGCCCTGCGATGGAGATTCAAGCGTGAGCACTCATCACCAAGCCGACAAGACACCGACCCCTCGCTACAAGCCATACAAAGGTGCGGCAGGCGGCTGGGGCGCACTGATCAGCGTGACGCAGGCCTGGCTGGGCAGCGACAACGCGCTGAAAAACCTGCGCATGATGCTCAAGACCAACCAGAACGGCGGCTTCGACTGCCCTGGCTGCGCCTGGGGCGATTCGCCGGAAAGCGGCATGGTCAAGTTCTGCGAGAACGGCGCCAAGGCGGTCAACTGGGAAGCCACCAAGCGTCGCGTCGACCCGGCCTTCTTCGCCCGCCACAGCGTCACTTCGCTGCTGGAGCAGAGCGATTACTGGCTTGAATATCAGGGTCGCCTGACCGATCCGTTGGTCTATGACGCCGAAACTGACCGTTACAAGCCGATCGCCTGGGACGCAGCGTTCGCGCTGATCGCCAAACACCTGAACAACCTGCCCAGCCCGAACATGGCCGAGTTCTACACCTCGGGCCGCGCCAGCAACGAGGCGGCGTATCTGTATCAGCTGTTCGTGCGCGCCTACGGCACCAACAACTTCCCCGATTGCTCGAACATGTGCCACGAGGCCAGCGGCGTTGCGTTGTCGCAAAGCGTGGGCGTCGGTAAAGGCACCGTCACCTTCGACGACTTCGAACACGCGGACGCGATCTTCGTGCTCGGTCAGAACCCAGGCACCAACCACCCGCGCATGCTGGAGCCACTGCGTGAAGCGGTGAAGCGTGGCGCGCAAGTGGTCTGCGTGAACCCGCTCAAGGAGCGTGGCCTGGAGCGTTTCCAGCATCCGCAGCACCCGGTGGAAATGCTCACCAACGGTGACCGTCCGACCAACACCGCCTACTTCCGCCCGGCTCTGGGTGGCGACATGGCGCTGCTGCGCGGCATGGCCAAGTTCCTGCTGCAATGGGAACGCGAGGCACAGGCTGCCGACGCGCCGTCGGTTTTCGACCACGCGTTCCTCAACGAACACACCGAAGGCGTGCTGGATTACCTGGCCGCCATCGATGACACCTCGTGGGACGAGCTGGTCGAGCAGTCCGGTCTGACGCTTGCCGACATCGAGCAGTCGGCGCGCATGTACGCACTGGGCAAGAACGTCATCATGTGCTGGGCGATGGGCATCACTCAGCATCGTCATTCGGTGGCGACCATTCAGGAAATCGCCAACCTGATGATGCTGCGCGGCAACATCGGCAGGCCGGGCGCAGGTCTGTGCCCGGTTCGCGGCCACAGTAACGTGCAGGGCGACCGCACCATGGGCATCAACGAGCGCCCTCCGGTGTTCCTGCTCGACGCGCTGGAAAAACGCTTCCAGTTCAAGGTGCCACGCGAGAACGGCCACAATGTGGTCGAAGCCATTCACGCCATGGCCGAAGGTCGTTCCAAGGTATTCATCGCACTGGGCGGCAACTTTGCCCAGGCCACACCTGACAGCCATCGCACTGCAGAAGCACTGAGCAACTGCGACCTGACCGTCCAGATCAGCACCAAGCTCAACCGCAGCCACCTGTTCCATGGCAAGGACGCGCTGATTCTGCCGTGCTTCGGTCGTACCGACATCGACATTCAGGCCAATGGCCCGCAAGCGGTCACGGTGGAAGACTCGTTCAGCATGGTTCACGCCTCGAACGGTCAATTGCAGCCTTCGTCGTCGCAGATGCGCTCCGAGCCTGCGATCCTGGCCGGTATCGCCAACGCCACGCTAGGCAAGCAGCCTGTGGACTGGCTGTGGCTGGTCGAGGACTACAACCGCATTCGCGACCTGATTGCCGATACCATTCCGGGCTTCAAGGATTTCAACGAGCGCATCAAGAATCCGGGCGGCTTCTATCTGGGCAACGCGGCGGGTGCACGTCGCTGGAACACGCCATCGACCCGCGCCAACTTCAAACCCAACAAGCTGCCAGGCACTCTGTTGCACGAGGGCATCAGCTCGACTGGAGAGGTGCCGGACCTGATCATGCAATCCATGCGTTCGCACGATCAGTACAACACCACTATCTATGGCCTGGACGACCGTTATCGCGGCGTCAAAGGTCAGCGCGACGTGCTGTTCGTCAACGAAGCCGACATCATTCGCCTGGGCTTCCAGCCAGGCCAGAAAGCCGACCTGATCTCGATCTGGGACGACAAACGCGAACGCCGCGTCAAAGGCTTCACCCTGCTGCCGTTCGACATCCCGGCCGGTCAGGCTGCCGCCTACTACCCAGAGGTCAACCCACTGGTGCCGCTGGAAAGCGTCGGCGAAGGCAGCAGCACGCCAACATCCAAGTTCGTGGCGATTCGTCTTGAGCGTTCCACTGAGTCGGCGCGGATTATCTGACGCCCACAAAAAAGGCCCGTTTCGCTGGAAACGGGCCTTTCACAAGTAACCTCAGACTGCGTTTTCAGGTTTAAGTTCCTTAGCCAAAACAATAACTTAGCATTCTGTGTTGCATTCGTGTTACTCGTCGGATTTGCATTGCTACATTCTTCACTTGACACGAATATCGCGCCGTCATCCCTATGAGATTCCCTACATGAAGTATTCCTCGATACTGTTGTTGTCTCTTACCCTGACCACCGGTTTCGCCTCTGCAGGCGATAACGTGACGGCAGGCGTAGGCGGAGCATTGGGTGGGGTACTCGGTTCAGTCGTCGGCCAGCAGCTCGGCGGTAGCACCGGTTCAGCGATTGGCGCTGGCGTCGGCGGCGCAGCCGGTGGTGCAGTCGGCGCAAACCGCCATAACCGCACAGAAGCAGCCATTGGTGGCGGTCTGGGCGCGGCAGGCGGTAACGTGATAGGCCGCAGCGTAGGCGGCAATACCGGCAGCCTGGTTGGCTCGGCTGCTGGTGGCGGCGCAGGTGCGGCGCTGGGTAACTACATGGGCACTGAAAGCCAGAAAGACGAGCGTGGCTATCGTGGTGGTCGTGATGACCGTCGTGAGTATCGTGGACACGGCAACCGTGGCAAGCATTACGGCCATCGCAAACATGGTCGTGGCTACTACCGCGATCGTTGATCGTCAAAATGTCTGAAAACCGGCCGCTCTTGAGCGGCCGGTTTTCGTTTGGGGCTGACAGCGCGCGCCAGCTCTATTGCCGGCAAGCCGCCTCTTATCAAACAACACGTAATCTGCTGAATGGAAACGTTTTTTTGTGGGAGGCGGCTTGCCGGCGATGCAGTCGACGCGGTGTGTCAGGAAAATCGCGTAATCGTTCATCGCCGGCAAGCCGCCTCCCACGGTCCGGTGTTTGCTGCGCGACAGCGCTACGTCGAAGACGTGGTGGCGCCTCCCACGGTCAGGTGTCTGCTGCAGATAAGCGCTGTGTCAGGCTTATAGGCCTTGGCCGTCGTTATGAGTCCATCCGACCCTGCACCCACGTCCTGACCTGCGCATACGGATAGTCCTCAAGCTCGGCAAACCCTGCGGTCGCCCGCGCCTTGAGTTTGGTGAACAGCGGCACGCTAATACCGCACAGAAAACGCGTCAGGCATTCAGCGCTGGGTAACTGGCCGTTGTAGTCATGGTGCTTGCGGATGAAATCGCCACACAGGTGCTGAAAATCCCTGTCCTCAAGCGGCTGTAGTGCGGGCGGCTCTGGCAGGTAGGCAACCTGGCCGTGACATACCGAACAATGCCCGCAACGCTCGGGCGCATTATCGTCCCCGAAGTACCGGGCCAGGCGATGAGTCAGGCATTGATCGCTGGCAAACACCTCTATCATGGTGTGAATCCGGGCGACCTCGGTCGTTTCGTGCTCACTGAAGTAGACGTGCAACTCGTTACTCAGCGCATCCGGGTCAAAGTCGGTGCGCAGCAGGCTGTAGACCTCGGTCATCTGCTTGCTTTCCAGCTCGATCCAGCCCTTCTCCTGAAAGTAATCCAACGCCGTGACCACACGCCCGCGCTCGGCGCCGTATTGCTGATACAGCGCGTCGAAATCCACCGTCGCCCAGGTTCGCGCCCGGCTGGACGTCTGAATCACAGCTTCGACAAACTGACGCCGCTCGCCTTCGAAGCGCGCCATCAATTCAGCGGGCTCGATCAGGAATTTGAAACGGTATTCGGCAAAGTACGCATAACGCGGCGCGATGATCCCGCGCAGCTCCAGTTGCACCAGCAGGGTCTTGAGCGGCAGCTGGCGGATGTTGCTGAGATCGGCCAGCGGGTTCAGCAGAAACTCCCACTGTCCGTCACCACGAGCGCTCAGCAGGTCGTCCAGCACCCGTGCTATACCCTCGCGCTCCGGCGTGTCGCCATACACGAAGTTTTCCAGCACGTTGAGGCTGTCGCGATTGGCCAGCACCAGACAATCGGACGCCGCGCCGTCTCGCCCTGCCCGACCGATTTCCTGGCTGTAGTTCTCGATGGACTTGGGCAGATCGAAATGCACCACGTTACGAATGTCGCTCTTGTCGATGCCCATGCCGAAGGCGATAGTCGCCACGATGCAGTTCAACTGGCCACTCATGAACTGTTTCTGGATCGATTCACGCTTATCGTTCGGCAGACCGGCATGATAGGCACTGGCGGGAAGTCCGTTCTGCTGCAGATGCGCGGCGATGTATTCAGCGGTCTTCTGCAACGTGACGTAGACAATGGTCGGCTGGCCGCCTCGCTCGCTCAGCCACTCGACCAGCCGCCGACGCTTGTCGCGTCCGGCAACCGGCTCGACCCACAGGTGCAGGTTGGGGCGGTAGAAGCCGGTGGTGACCACGTCCTGCGGGGCGATGGCGAATTTCTCCTGCATGTCGATGATCACCTGCGGCGTGGCCGTGGCGGTCAGCAGCAAGGCTTGGGGGATGTTGAACTCACGCTGGTAGTCGGGCAGCTTCAGGTAATCGGGACGGAAGTTGTGGCCCCATTCGGAAATGCAGTGCGCCTCGTCCACCACCAGCAGCGAGATCGGCACTTGCGTGATGAACTGTCTGAAACGCTCGTTCTTGAGGCGCTCCACGGAGATCATCAGAATCTTCAGCTCGCCGGACCGCGCCCGCGCCATGACCTGCGCGACATCTTCCCGGCTCTGCGCCGAATCGATACTTGCCGCCGAAATACCGTGACGCTGCAGAAACGCCAACTGGTCCTGAATCAACGCCAGTAACGGCGAAACCACCAGCGTAAGGTGCGGCAACATCAGCGCAGGCAACTGGTAACACAGGGACTTGCCCGAGCCGGTGGGGAAAATGGCTGCGGCAGAACGCCCGGCAAGCACGGCGCTGATCGCAGCCTCCTGCCCTGGACGAAACTGCGAGTAACCGAAAACCTGTTCAAGACGCTCGTGCATAGGCAAAATTCCCTGGTGAATCAAAACGGACTCGACCTTAGCCTGTCGAGCACCGCGAATACACCTCTAAAACATTTCAGAAATCCCGCCGAACGCCGATATCCTTGAAGTTTCATGCCCGCTGGACGGCAACAAGACCTGACAGCGCAAGATGGATGACTCAAGGAGCAGGGATGAATTCCAATCAGCAGCAGCCTGACGATGACGGCATTATCCGCATCCAGCGTCTGGTGCCCGGTCAGGTCGATGTGGTGTTGGGTTCGCATCCGGCCCGGCGATCAACGCCACGTCCTCGCAAGCCGCGCGCCTACGGCCTGTGGCTGGCAGGTCTGATCGTTGTGGGTTGCCTCGGCGGCATGATTGCTTCGCAGCTGCGCAAGCCCAAGGTCATTGTTCCTGCCATTGAGCAGCCCGCCGTTGAGGCGCAAACACCCGAGACGGACTCCGAGCCCGCACTGCCTGCCAGCACGCCTTCTGCCGCCTTGCGCCAGGAGCCTTACGTGGTGCCGACACCTGCTCCTGTGACCACGGCGGCACAAAACGTCCCGGTGCAACCGCTGGATAACTGCCTGAAGAACGGCAATGTCATCGACGAAAGCGTTCTGAACTGCCGCTTCGGTCAGGTCCCGCGAGCCGTTCAGGCCGAGCCTGCCAAAGGCATGGTGTCCGCAACCTACATGGCTGAATTCAAGGCCGATGCCGCTCGCCCCGCGGCCCGTCCGTCACGCCCTTACAAGGTCGCAACGGTGTCGATACGCGAATGGGACGGCCGCGACCGCTATCGCGCGCAATGGCGTGTCTATGACAACACCATCGACGGCGACAGCGTATGCGAAAACTTCCTCGCCCGCTCGGTGGAGCGGCGCGAATGCCGCAGATCCGCTCAGGTCAATTTCCGCGAAGAATGCCGGGACTGGACCAAGCGCGCCGGCCGGGACCGCGATCAGGAAAGCAGAAACGCCGAACAACGCTATTGCGAAGCAGCGGCGACCTTTACGCCCTGATCGGTCTGGCCATTTTTCGCCCAATCCCGTAGCAGAAACTTCTGGATCTTGCCGGTCGAGGTTTTCGGCAGCGGTGTGAACACCACGGTTTTCGGGACCTTGAAACCTGCCAGGTGCTCGCGGCAAAAACGCATGATCTGCTCGCCCGTCACCTCGTCACAGCCAGTCTTGAGTGTGACAAAGGCACAAGGCGTCTCGCCCCACTTTTCGTCGGGTCTGGCCACCACAGCGGCCTCCAGCACGGCAGGATGGCGATACAGAACGCCCTCGATCTCGATGGTCGAAATGTTCTCGCCGCCAGAAATAATGATGTCCTTGCTGCGGTCACGGATCTCCAGGTAACCGTCGGCATGCCAGACGGCCAGGTCGCCGGAATGAAACCAGCCGCCCTCGAAGACCTTGTCTGTTGCGGCCGGGTTGCCCAGATAGCCTTTCATGACCGTGTTACCGCGCATGTAGATCTCGCCAATGGTCTGGCCGTCCTTCGGCACCGGCTGATGGGTATGCGGGTCGGCGACCATGACGTCTTCAAGCGTCGGGTAACGCACGCCCTGACGCGCCTTCAGTGACGCACGCTCGTCAGGCGGCAACTCGTCCCACTCCGCCTTCCAGGCGCAGACGGTGACCGGACCATAGGTCTCAGTCAGGCCATAGGCATGAGTAATACAGATGCCCATCGCCTCGACCGACGCAATCACCCGGGCAGGCGGCGCAGCACCAGCGGTCATCGCATTGACCGCGTGCCCGAACGAGACGTTCGCAGCATTGGGCAGATTGGCCAGCGCATTGAGTACGATGGGCGCCCCGCACAAATGGCTGACCTTGTGCTCGCTGATCAGTGTGATGATTTTCTGCGGATCGACCCGCCTCAGGAATACGTGCGTACCGGCCTGCGCAGTGATCGTCCACGGATAACACCAGCCATTGCAGTGAAACATCGGCAGCGTCCATAGATAGACGGGATGCAGACCTATGCCCCACGCCATCTGATTGCCGATGGCGTTCAGAAACGCGCCGCGATGGTGATAGACCACCCCCTTGGGATCGCCGGTCGTGCCGGAGGTGTAATTCAGGGAGATCGGCGCCCATTCGTCCTCAGGCCATTGCCACTCGAACTCGGGATCGCCCACGGCGAGCAGTGCCTCATAGTCGAGCTCGCTGAGTGCCCGCCCTTCGCCGTATTCAGGATCGTCCACGTCAATCAACAGCGGCGGATGCTCCAGCATGGCCAGTGCCGCATGCACCACCGCATGAAACTCCCGGTCAGCGATCAACACCTTGGCTTCGCCGTGCCCGAGCATGAAAGCGATGGCAGACGCATCCAGGCGCACATTCAGCGTATTGAGCACCGCCCCCAGCATCGGCACCCCGAAATGCACTTCAAGCATTGCCGGAATATTGGGCAGCATCACCGCAACCGTATCGCCGCTTTGCACGCCCAACTGGCTTAACCCTGAAGCGAGCTGACGACAACGGCGATACGTCTGCGCCCAGTCCCGACGGACCGCGCCATGGATGACCGCCGGATAATCCGGGTAGGTCGCGGCAGTACGCTCAAGAAAACTCAGCGGCGTAAGCGCCATGTGGTTGGCCGGGCCTTTGGACAGCCCCTGATGGAAGATCGACATAGACACACCCTGGCGAATTATTAGCTCTGGACCCCAGCGGGCCGGTGATTTCGTGATTCTGCTGTGCTCAGTTATAGCTTGCGCAGGCAGGACTGCATCACCCGACCTTCGACTAAATCCCACGCAGGTATAGCGAAAGGCTTACACGCTAATGAGCCATCAGCTATTTTTGAACCTATGACATAGCCGTAATATTGGATCCAACAACTGGTGAACAAGGAGTTCGCCAGGATCAGGGACGATCGACCATCGCCACGAAGGCAGCCGACAGGGAGTTGGAATGGTCTTGGTACAAACCCGCTTCGGCGGGTTTTTTATTGCCTGCGATTTGTGAAGCGTCATGAACGACTGATCAAAATATGTACGCCTTCCTCCTCCCACGCATCACTTGTCACATTCCCACGGCATGTTGGATGCAGGAACAGGGCTGCAACGGCCTCGTATAGCCAAAGGCTTACACGCCCTAGGGGTAGTTGGCTATTTTTGTCCAACAACAAGAGCCGTAATATTGGATCCAACAAGTGGTGAGCAGGGAGCTCACCAGGATCAAGGATGATCGACCATCGCCTAGGAGGCGTCCGACAGGAAGTCGGGATGGTCTTGGGAAAACCCGCTTCGGCGGGTTTTTTGTTGCCTGTCGAAAACGCCCCCGCTATCGACGGCTCGCCTTCCTCTCGCGCAGCATGGCCCTGCGACTCTCGATATGGCGCTTACGCGCATCCCTGAGCTTGTACTCTTCACGTAACACCTTGCGCTGAGCGCGATTGAACACAAACTGCTCACGCAACTCCCGGTGACGCTTGCTGTTCAACGACAAAAAGCCAAGCAACGGAAACAGCACGCCCAGCATCGAACTGATCACATCGACACGCCGATCAGGCAAAGCCCAGGTCACCAGCACCGCTGCCAGACAGATTGCCAGCAAAGCCACCAACACCCACATCCCCCACAGCCGCCCTCTTGCCAGCAAAATGCCCCCGGCTGACATGATCACACTGGTGCCCATCATGAGCTTGAAGGCATCCATGGAAGCATCGCGGTCATGAGCAAACCAGGCCTGCGTGATGATGCTTGTCGTGATGGCCAGCGAAAAAATGCACATGAAAATGGAAAACATGAACATCGGAAAGTAGCGGGCGCGAAAGGTGTACGGGGCGTAGAAATACATCAGCTTTGGGTCGAGGGGGCCTGGCTTGTTGCGGGATTGTTTGCCCAATTTCGGTCTTCCTTGATGGGGTCATGACCTGTCCTGCAGAACGAACTGCGTGGAGCCTATTTCAACCGCAACTGGACACGGTCCGGGATTCTTTTTGCAGGGGCTTTTGTCAGCATGGCATCACGGTAAATGGCGTAGTGAGATTTGGCATCGACGCATGCGAACGGCCCGAAAAATTGGTAGGTATAACGATAACAGCTCTCAGAAAATAAGGGGGAGCGAACTATTGACGATTAACATCGGCTATCCTTTTTATTCTGCATTTCTTCAGCTCAGCTACCTCATGCAAAGCAAGCACCTGATTCAACATAAAAAACGCAGCAATTATCGAAAGTCTTCATCGCTTTTATTAATCGAATGGATACCCTTATCGGCCTTTCGGTTGATAAATGCATACCCGCCCTCATTACACGTACGCCTCAATACCACTTTTTTGCCCTTCAACACAGTCAGATAACTCACAAATGCCTGCGACAACAGATACGTATATTGCCCATTTTTGAATTTGATAATGTTTTTATTAACACTACCCTCTGAGGCATCCACAAGGGAAAAAAGATTTTTTGGTGAAACCTTCTCATCAGGATAATACATTTCTATATTGTCAGCCGTACCGTAGCGATATTGAACGTATCCAGCGGTGGGACTGGTGTTGTTAGATGCACATATTGATACGATCTTATCCCCCGGCAAAGGGCAACTGAAGTAGATATCTTCATCTGCCGCGCACAGTGTTAAGCCTAGACTTTCTGGATCACTTGGAGCGGCGCATACCGAGGTCATGAATAGGAAAAGCGATGCTAATTGATACACTATTTTGCCAGGGAAATTCTTCACGCCCATTTCACTTTATGCTCCAAACATTGACGACATAATAAAATAACAAACAAACTTATTTTCCTCAGCCTTCGCTTTTGGAGCATTCAAGTTCGTATATCGTATAATTTGAGACAGGAATGACGCAAGCTTAAGACTCATCTTTAATCGGCGTCAAGGGTGTAACATACAAATCAAAATTGATACCGCCGCTCGAGAGGAAAATATTTTTCGTCTTCGCAAAATCAAAATCAAAATCAAAATCAAAATCAACCAGCAACGATTTCGAACCCGAACTACAAATATTTTTTCAGATACGACATGCCTAGATTTACTGGGGTCTAAAATCTGGATAACCAGACAGAGCGAAACGAATTCTTTTGTAATTAACACATAAGCTCGCAACTGGAAATTCCCTGCAATAGCTCATTTGAAATCCTCGGCACTTTTAAGCACGTTCTCAATACCCTCTCTAGCCTCTCTAGCCTCTCTAGCCTCTCTAGCCTCTCTAGCCTCTCTAGCCTCTCAGCTTATGACTTTATTTCCGCCCTTATCACATAATTTCCTCAGAACCACTTTTCCGTTTTTTATCACAGTTAAATTACTCGCTGTCATCTGTGAGACAAGGTAGGTACAGCTTCCACCCTTGAACTTGATAATATCTTCACTCACGCTTCCTTCGGAAGCATTCACCACAAAAATTCTTTTCTTGGGTGGAATCTTTTCCTGGGGGAAAGTCATCTCAATATCGTTTGGAGTGCCATATCTATACTGAACGTATCCAGTATAAGGACTGATGTTACCGGAAGCACAGATAGAAACTATTTTCTCATCCGGAAAAGGACAACTAAAATAAATTTTCTCGCCAATGCTACATAAGGTTGTTTCTGTTTTTTCCTCATCCGCTTGCGCCCAAGGCGTGCAAAGCATTGAACAAAAAACAAAGTTAATGGTAGTGACTTTAGACCTGATCATAGAACCCGCGCATTCATGCAGATTATTCTGCCAGCTTCTTAAATTGGTTTTCCACACTACGAAGCAAGCTAAAATAATAAGTAGCCCTTAACCGTCAGCCATTCTTGCGATTACTCTTTCTGGAATGTTTATTTTCTTCCCAGCTGCCAATATAAGTTTGTAGTATCTCTTATAATTTTCTGTTGCTTCAATTTTCTTACTCATTCCCCAATAGGCATCCGCCAAATTTAGGTAAGTGACTTTTCTATCTGAATTACCTTTTGCTGCCCAATGGAGGCTACCACAGGCGGATGCAGGTGTCCTATTGACGGACTATCAACAGCCCAACATTTTGGAATGCTTAGCCCAATAAAAAAGCATTACCTCCTAATCCTTTAGATGCCTTCAACAATCTTTTAATTTTGTATATACCTTCCCCCCCAGCGCTCACCTTGTTTCTTTGGTCTTTATTAATGCTTTCTCGCTATCACTTTAAATCATAACGATCCATTACCCGGCTAGGTATTTTTTTTTGCTTACCCTGCTTGGTCATAATAGAAACGTAAATATTGTAGTTTTTTTGTGCAGCTTGCTTTTCGCCTTCTGACCAATAGGCATCTGCAAGATTCAGATATGCAACCACTCTTTCGGGATTGTTATCAATTACTTTCTCAAGTAGCCAGATTGCATCACTATTGAAATTGGCCTGTTGCCAAAAATAGGCTATATCATTAAGCACCTGCTGATCATTTTTTGAATAACCATACTTATTCAAGTAAGGCTCCATGAAAGCTTTTTTCGGAAATTCGGCGAATTTGGTTTTTTCTTTATATAACCGGGAAGTAGCATTTTTAAACTCAGTTAAAAATTGCTCTTTATATTTCTTACCAAAATCTGCGGCGATTTTTTCTTTATCCATGCATGTTTCAGACAGACACGATTCTGCCGAATCTTGCTTCATCAATGAATAGCAATAAGGCGCCCCAGCAGATGCATTACTTGGTATCTTTTCAAGAAAAACAAGCCTACTAGAATGTGACTGCACTGCACTGCAAAAAGGAACGACCCCGAAAGTATCAGGCACACCTTGCTTATTTTTAATTAAATCCACTGAACTTGTTACTTTGCTCGCATCAAGAGACTTAACATTTCCACTCGAGTTTATAATCCAAAAGCGGTTTTCCTGTGCAGTGCAGTCACACTCACAGCTTAGCACATACTCTCCACTCAACATGTTCCATCTCGAAGTAGCAATCTCGCCATCGTCACAATAATTTTTTTCAAGTTGAATAGAACACAAGCTACTATCTGGATCACATACTATTTTATCTGCGTCGGCGCATGCAGAAGAGACAAACGTAAAAACAACGGCAAATAACAATTTATTAGAAATCACAGACGTGCCCTTCGATTATCATATTGTAGTTCGTATTCGTACGCGCAGAACTTTCGCCACTCATACTTACGGGATATGTCTGCCCCGTGATAATACCCATGCGCCTACTAAAAGCGTCAGCGCGATATTTCGTGGCCGCTTTTTCTGCTCTTTTTCTACATACGAAAATTAATAGTTCTTTTTGGCTAGTTATATTAGCACTAGGGAATTCGGACCTGATAAGCTCTTCAGCTTTAGCCAGATTATTTTGCTGAACACATAGATCGTACAAGGCGCAGTACGTTCGTAACTCTACCTTCTCCATCAAATTCGGTGAAAGTTCACGCATTAATTTCACACAGGAAACTATATTACTATTGTACTTCGCCGCATGATTAAGTTGTATTTTCTGAAAAGCCTCAACTTCTCCTATTTTTTTGAACGCAGACTTCCAACCGGCTCTGTTACTGGCGATAATACCAACAGCCCAGTTCATCTGATCTGCCTTGTTGGCGGAGGTCAGAGAGTTCAACAATGCCTGAAAATTCATATTCGCCCCAAAGCAGCTATCGAACACTGCTTGGTTTGCCGCTCTCATTTCTAGCAATACCGGCCCTAGAGTTCCTTGGCCAAAGTTCCATTGTATCACCCCAAATGACATACCCTGCCCGTCAAAATTGTCAGCCAACGCCTCATAATCAAGCTTACTCTTGCCTTCGTATCCCGACGAAACGAGTAGCGCGATCTCTTTAGCTTTATCTAAAGGAATGCAGCTGACTGAAAGAAGATTGTTTACAAAAGCAATCGGATGTAAATGCCATAAAACGCCTTCGTTAAAGGGCGCAGACTGTGATACGACATCTTTCCAAAAAATCAAACCATCAATGCGCTTTTTTTCATGTTCCAATACACTTGGACTATCTTTTAACAAATCTGTCAAGCGGCTCCACTTCGGACTATCAGCGCTGTCCTTCCACTCTGTAGGATGATAAGCAACCAGGTTCGACCACTGGTCTCTAAGCTCGCTATTTTTGAGTGCCTGCGTAAGATCGTCTGACGTGACTTTTCCGTCGGAATTACCAAATTTATCCAAGCTATCGTAAAGCCCCTTGAAAAAACCCGGTATATCATCAGGGTCTAGAAAGCCGTCAGCATTGGTATTTTGTTCTTTTATAACTCGGAATCCTAACTTTTCCCAATCATGTTGCGTGATCAACTTGGCTTCGCTTTTTTTAATGAGCCCCGTTTTGGTCACATTTTCATCCAGTACAGAAACCTCATACCAATCTACCGTATCTTTAAAAGGGATAGCTTTAGTCAGATCAACCGCATGCTCTTTTTTCAGATCGATCTGGCCGGTTTCAGGGGCCTTCTTATTTAGCTTGGTGTCGGCCGTCAGGTGAATGTATTGCTTGCCCTCCTTCACACCAGCCTTATTCTTCAAAAAATCCTCAATTCTAGGATCAGCCGAAAAGACCTCCACATGCACCTGATGCTTGCTGGAAACCCCACCTGTTGGTCCTGCAATGTTTTCGTTAAGACCCAGATACCCGATTGGATCTCCTGCTTTTATCGCCGTATCCATTGGAACGACGACATCGAAAACGGTAGGCGTCAGCTCTTGCCATTGAACAAAGCGATTGGGGGAGACATCCTCGACGCAAGCCCAGAAAGACGCTGGCACTGGCATGGTATGGCCTTTCAAGCCCGTCGTCGGACCTGAGGTGCTCGGAATGAACGTACACTCAGCCATTCGAACTGTCTTGGTTCCAATCTTGAGATTGAGCACTTTTGCACTATCGAACTCAATCGTACTGTTCGTGCATAAAACAAGGCCCTGACTGGTGCCCTGGGTCGTTGCGGCGCTTATGGGTTGTCCTGCCGGAGCACCATGAGTGAGTGAAGCAGGCGGCTGGCGGAGCGTGAGCCCGCTTGCGGTAACCACCGCTCTGACCTTGCCTTTCCAGTAGCCTGGCTTGGTTCTCTCAGGCGGGACTACTTCTTGCCAACTGGGAGTGCCATCAGATTTGGGGTATGAAGCGCCATTCTGTTTGTAGGCAAACCAGAACTCCTGCCCTTCTGTGCGCCCACCAACTGCACCTTTTATGAGTTTACCTTTCGCATGAACGCGATCAGCGTGTTCTTCCAGAATTTCAATTTCGGCCCCTGCGGAAATAGCCCCGTATTCCTTACAGTCGGTTGCGCCTTTGACATCGCTTCTCGCCCTGAAGCCGCTTGCAATCATCTTGATTCTTGGCGCGGGGATCTCGTCTTGCGGAACAGGATACCGCTCAAAAGGCAACAGATGCATGTACAGGCTGTAGAACGTCAATTCGTTGCTAGTGCCAGGCTGCACTTCAGTGTTAGGCGGTGATTTGTAGTCATGACGCACGAGACAGAACGAATTTGAATATTTCAGGGTTTGGGTTGCCTCAGCACCTGCAAATTCGCTTGTCAGGTAATCCTTGTTCAGGCGGTAGGCGACGACTACACCGTTGCCTATACAGCGTACAGGTTCTTCTCGAACGCATTGCGGCGCGCTCTGATCGCTGATGTGGATGCCACCGTGCCAAAATTTATGGCTTCCCAAAAGATAGTGGCCTGAAGTTTCTTTCTCCAGAGCGGCAAACAGTTCTTCCGCATCCTTGAATGGCGATCCTCCCGCCTTGCGAATAGGAAATTGCCAAGCACCGCCGGCCGCTACAGCTTCGGCAGGCGCGGGGGCTGGTGCAGCGGGGCTGACGCCATCAGGATGGGTCAAGTTCGAAATATCGAAGCCGCGGGGATTAACAGTCGCATGCCCGAGTGCTAGATTTGGCTGGCCTTTAGTGCCGTTTCTCAGCACTTCAAAATGTAAGTGTGCGCCTGTCCCTATACCGGTATTTCCACAAGGACCTACTGTGGCTCCTTTGGCAACGGATGCCCCCAATGCTAGCGGAGACGGCGCACTCATATGCGCATATAGGGTATGAACAATTTCAGTTCCGTTGGCGTGCTCTAGCACTACCAGATTCCCATACCCATTCATAGTGCCTTTGTAAACCACCTTTCCTGCGCCAGCGGCGGGGATAGATGTGCCAGCAGGAGCGCCCCAATCTTCGCCTCTGTGCGGACGGACCTGTCCGGTAACAGGGTGAGTGCGGGTAGGGTTCCATTCGCTTGTATAATGAAAAGCTGCACCTGGATTGTAGAGTTCCATATTATTACTCACTGTACTCATCACAGTAGAAAACTGAACTTCCCTGTTGTTTTGGGTTCGTTATCAAAATGGGTGACTTACCATCTTTTTGATTCAGCTTGAGATTGGAAAACCTGGCTCTCAACGTAGCCTCAACGGTAGTAGGGCTGTCTTTTAAATAAATAGCATGGACGCTAAACGGCCCTTTGTAAGGTATAGCTATTTGATTTACTGTCAAGCCATAGAACGTATCGTTTACGCAGTAAAAGGCAGCTTCGTCAACCCTGCAAGGCTCAAGCTTTCGTTCAGTAAAATACGCACCGCTGGCTTTTTTCGTTACAGGATCAAGGTAGATATTATTGATCTGACAAGCTTCAATTCCGCGAAATTGCTCTTCCAACGTGGTATTCGAGCATGCGCTTATAGCGATCAGAGCTAAAACAGAAAAAGTCAGCCTTAAGCTTCTCAACGTCGACAGTGAATTAGTGTTAATCATGAGTTTATCCTTATTCAGAAAACACAAAAAAAGCCTTCGGCTCAACCTTCCCGGGCGGCGCATTCACCAACGCCTGATCCATCAAACTTCCCGCCTTGTCCTTATCCACAACCCCCGGCAATACCGGCGGTTTGATGCCGATCCCGGTGCCGTTCCCTGCGGAGCCTCCAGCGTTGACCTTCACGATCGGTCCGACCATGGTGATTCCGCCGGCGTCGAGCTTGATGAAGCTTCCGCCCGCTTTCACGGTGAGTTCCACGCCCGCTTCGATGACGATCTTCTCACCGGCTTTCAGGTGGATCTCGGTGCCTGCACTGGTCAGTTGCGCGGTGCCCAGTTTGACGTGCTGGTTTTGCGCGACGGTCAGGTGGTCGTCCATGCGGACTTCGGTTTTGCGGTCGGCGTAGGTGGTGCGGTGTTCTTCGGCCTTGAGTTCGGTGTAGGTGTTCTTTTCGACGGTGTCGTGGCGTTCGTTGCCGACGCGGATTTTCTGGTCGTGCTCGATATTCTCGTCCCAGTCGCGCTGGGCATGGATGAAGATCTGTTCGGCACCTTTTTTATCTTCGATGCGCAGTTCGTTGTAACCGCCGCCGCCCGGCGAGCTGAGGGTCTTGAACACCGTGCGGGTTTTGTTGGTGGGCAGCGGGTACGGAACCTGGTTTTCCTTGTGGTACAGGCAGCCGGTCACCAGTGGCTGATCCGGGTCGCCCTCAAGGAATGACACCAGGACTTCCATGCCGACGCGCGGGATGCTGATGCCGCCGTAGCGGTCACCCGCCCAACTGCTGGAGACGCGCAGCCAGCAGCTGGTCTTGTCATCGGCAAGGCCTTCGCGGTCCCAGAAGAACTGGACCTTCACCCGCCCATACTGGTCGCAGTGGATTTCTTCGCCCTTGGGGCCGGTGACCACGGCGGTCTGGCTACCGAGCACGCGTGGTTTGGGGTGTTCCAGCGCAGGGCGATAGAAGACGGCCCACGGGGTCGCCAGGAATCGATTGCGATAACCCTGGTGGAAGTCGTCCTTATTGTTGGTGGTGTCGCTGGTGACCGACTCTTCGAGTACTTGCGGCTGTTTGCCCTCATGGAAGATTTCGGTCAGCAGCCACAGGTCGTTCCACTCGGCGCGAGGGTGCTCGGATAGCTGAAGAAAATGCCCGCTCTTGAGCGCGGTCTGATCGCCCCAGCCGTCGGCTTGCTGGTAGTCGGCACGATGACGCTCCAGCGCTCGCTGGCTCAGGAACTTGCCCCGTGCGCGATCAATGAAGCGGCCCGGATAGTCATAGTCCTCCAGGTCCGGCTCGTTGCTTTCGTTGGCGGGTTTGTAAGCGGCTTCAAGTTGCAGTTTCGGTTTCTCGAAGTCGTAGTCGCGTCGGGTCACACGGCCTGTGCGGGTTTCCAGGCGCAGCTTGAAGCCCTTGATGACAGGCACGTCAGCGACCAGACCGCTGCCTTGCACATACGCCGTGGGCTCACCCAGCTTGGGGAAGACGGTCTGGTCATCGCCGAACACCAGTACATGCCCTTCCTGGCTGTGCTGGAAGTGGTAGTGAACACCCTCTTCCTCGCAGAGTCGCTGCACGAAATGCAGGTCGGTTTCATCGTACTGCACGCAGTAATCACGCTCAGGGCACGGCTGGCCGAGCTGGAACTTGTAGCCGTTACCCTTGATGCCGTGCTCTTCCAGGATCAACGCGATGATTTGCTGCGCCGACATCTGTTGATAGATACGCTGGTTGGTACGGTGATGCAGATACTGCAACTGCGGCACCAGAGACAGGGTGTAACGCGTCAGACGCTTGCCCGCGTCCCCCTGGGCTGCGCGGTAGATCTGCCCGTGGATGCCATTACCCTGAGGGTCGAACGCCAGAAACGCCTGCTTGTGCAGAAGCGCTTCCAGATCGATGTCCGGGTTTTCGCTGACCAGTTCCAGGTCGAAACGAAACGGCTGGCTGATACCTTCAGTACCTGTAAACGACAGCACCTGCAGATCGCCCGAAAAGTCTTTGACGGTCAGGCTGAAGTGCGTTTCGTTAGATGGATTGAACATCATTTGCTCCCTGTTCGGTCGTCATCCGTTACACCATGGCATCAAGCGTTGCAGCCTGGACGAAGTGACGGCGAAAGCGTCACGCAGTTGTTTGGCGGTGATCTTGCGATCCCGTGCATCGAATGTCAGTGCCGTCCGCAACGCAGGCCAGCAGTGTTTCGGTAAATTCCCCGGGGCCTTCAGCTCACGCTCAAGACGCTCGTCGCGGGCCTGGGTCGATGGCAGGCGGCGAAACGGATGCTTGCCTCCCGCCAATTCGAAGATCACGCAGGCCACACCGTACACATCGGCACTGGCTGACAGTGCATGGCCTTCCAACAGTTCCGGCGCGGCGTAGCCCGGTGTCCAGGCATTGAAACGGTCGCGACTCAGATGAGGCAATCCCGGCATCACGCCCTCCTCGGCCTGGCCAAGTCCAAAGTCGAACAGGCGCACGCCGTCTTCGCTGAGCATGACGTTGCTGGGTTTCATGTCGCCATGCAGCACACCACGAGCATGGGCGTAGGCCAGTGCATCGAGCAGCGGCAGCGCGATGTCACGCAATTCTTTCCACGGCAGGCCAAGAGGCCGCTCGCAGAGCAGTTTGTCCAGGGTCAGCCCACGCATGAGCTCCATGGTGATGAAAGCCCGCTGGCACTCAGTGTCCACTTCGAACGTGTGCAAGCGCAGCACGTTGTTATGGCGAAGGCGTCGGGTCAGGGCGAACTCGCTGTAAAGCAAGGCACTGGCGTCCGGCGACTCGGCAAATTCTTCGCTGAGGATTTTCAGCGCAACATACGGATCAGGCTCGCCGAACTGTTCGCTCAGCAAGTCCCGTGCACGGTAGACCGCGCCCATGCCACCGGCACCCAGCAGACGCTCGATACGGTAACGCCCCGCCAGCACCTCGGGCATCTCACCGATACTGGCCTTGGTCGGTGCCAGTGCAGGTTCGGCCTTGTGCGACTTGGCAAACGCAAAGTAGGTCAGGTTGTTGTCCTGCTCCTCGTTCACCTGCAGGTCGTCGGTCGGTCGCATGAGTTCAGTCATTTGCGGATCACCACCGCCGTCAGATTATCCCGCGCCGAGCCACGCAAGGCGCCATCGAACAGACGCTCCAGCGCGACTTGGGGTGCGGTCAAACTCAGGGCGCTACCCAGTGCATCACTGCTGAGTCCCTGGTACAGGCCATCGCTGCACAGCAGAAACGCATCACCGGGATACACCTCCAGTTCCAGTACATCCAGGGTCAGTTGTTCTGCTGCACCGACCGCACGCGTCAAGGCATGCGCGGCAGGATGGGCGCGGGCCTGCTCGACGCTCATTTTCTGCTCGTCGATCAGTTGCTGTTGCAGTGAATGGTCCTTGGACAGCTGATACAGACGCTGTCCACGCCACAGATAACAACGGCTATCGCCCGCCCAGATGCAGGCGGCACGATTGCCTTCGACCATCAACGCCACCACGGTGCTACCCATGATGCTGTCATGGTGACCCGCAGTGACCGTCAGCTCCTGACCCAAACGGCGGTTGAGCCAGTGCAGACATTGACGAATGCCTTTGAGGCGCTCGTCAAAGCCTTCCTGCACCGGCAATTCCGCCAGACTGGCGACGATCAACTGGCTGGCGACATCACCACCCTGATGACCGCCCATGCCATCCGCGACCACCCACAGCCCATGCTGTGGGGAGTCCAGAAAAGCGTCTTCGTTGCGCGCCCGAACCTTGCCGGCATCGGTGCGCGCAGCGCTGCGCCAGGGGCTGGCTACCAGCATCAAAGCTGCCCCGGCATACGGAAGCTGCGCAGCGTACCCATGTCGAACGGGTTAGGCGTGCGCTGGCTGGTCAACAGGTAGTTGGCGCGCAGACCACCCACGTCGGCCTTGAGCACCAGGACGTCACGCCCCTTCAGGTATTCGGTCTGCATCAGATCGAACAGGCGGAACAGCGACCATGGGCCGGTGTTCTTTTCGAGACCCAGCGGACGGCCAGCCATTCTGTCGAGTACCAGACTGGTGCGACCGTCTTCGGCATCAGTAGGCCATTTGAACGACACCGGTACGATCGGACCGTGACGGTATTCAATGGTCTTGTCGCCAAACTTGAACTCGGAGCGGCTGACAGCCGGGTCGAGGGTGTAAGGCTCCAGCTTGAACTGCACTTGCGGTTCGGCAGGGTTGTCGGCAAAGAAGCTCTGACGGATCACCAGTGCCGAGGCCATCTGATCGAGGTAGACCTTGGAAACCGGCAAGGTGTAACCATCGACGCTGCGCATGCGGTAGTTGCCCGGATCGCCACTGACGAACGGACGCATGTAGCTGTCGAAGAAGCGATCGGCAATACCCTGAGCCTTGAAGAACTCACGGAAATCGCTGATTGCGACGTCGCTGGCGCTGTGGGCATCGAACGGATAACGCTTGCTGATCGCCTTGCCGTAGAAGCTGTACAGCTCACTCTGGTAGCGCTGGTTCAGGTATTGATAGGCATCGCCCAACACCAGACGCCAGGTGTCTTCTGCCAGCACGTTGAACCACACACCCACCGGACGTGGCAGACGACCGGATGTCGTGCGCAAGTTGCTTAGCGCATCACGCTGACCGCCCATGCGGTTTTTGGCCATTTCGAAAGCAGCCTGATCCGGCGAGCTGGAACGGGCCAGACTTGCCATCTGCAGTTGCAGCTCGTTGAGCGCGGCCAGAGCCGGGGTCAGGTCGGCAGTCGGGCCATTGTTGTCATCCAGCAAGCGATGCAATGGCTCGAAGCGGCTTTGCAGAGACTTTCTGGCGGTATCCGGAAGGTTTTTTGCCAACGCATCGGATGCCTTGCCCGCTGCAGCGGCCGCCAGCTTACCGAGCTTGCCGCCATTCTCCGCCAGTTGGCCTGCTGCATCAGCGGCCTCATCAGCCGTGTCGGCGACCACCGGGAAACGGGTGTTCTCGCGCACTTCAACCAGCATCTGGATGATCGGCGAGTTGGCCGACGTCAGACCTGCCAGTTGCTCGGCGCCTTCGCCGAAGTCATTGATCGCAGGCAGTTGAACCTGGCCTACCGCTTCGCCCCAATAGTTGGCGTAGTCACGGAAGTACAGCTGCTCTAGTTCAACCATCAGACGACGCAGGTCCATGGTGCTCAGGCCAGTGCCCTCACCCAGAACCCAGTTGTCGCTCAGGATATCGGTGACCAGTTTCGTGCCCTGAACAGAGAAGTACTGCTGGTAGCCCTGTTGGGTGTAGAAGCCGGGGATTTTGTAATCGGTGCCGACAAACAGTGCGCCCTGAGGACCAAGGTGCTGGCTCAAGGTGTATTCCGGCAGATTACGGGCCTGCTCGCGCAGCATGCGGTAAACCACAGTCGCCAGGGACTCGCTGCGCAGAATCTGACGCGCCTGAGCCACAAGCGGATCATTCAGCGGGTAGCTGAATGGCTGCTTCAGCAAACGATCAAAATGGGTGTTCAAGCCGTTCTGTACCGCTGTATTGCCGGTATAGCGCTGAGACCACTCGGTGGCGACCCAGTCCTTGAGCCATTGCGCGTCGCGGCGATCCGTCATGTTCAGCATCAGGTATGCACGCAGGCTGTTGAGCAGGCGGTCGCGATCCTTGGTGTTGGCGCGGATCTGGCTTTCCAGCAGGTTCGCTACGCGGGGCAGCAACTGATCATGAAGCTCGCGCTCATAAGCTACCCTGACCACCGGGTTGACCTCTTCGCCCTGATACAGACCAACAAGCTCGTGGTAACTCACGTCGCCTTTTTCGGGAAACACCTGAGTGGCCGCGTAGCTGGTGTCGAGCGTCTTGAGGACCGCCATGGAGTCATCGCGGGCGGTCAGTGCCGAACGCTGCTGCGTCCAGTTCTGGGCCAGATTGCGCAGATTCTCCAGCCGTGAATAGTTTGCAGAGAACCCGCCGGCCCAGAGCACGCCAAACAGCGCCAGAGAAGCAAGTGCACCCACGTACAAGGCACGCTGGCCCCAATGAATACGGCTGCGCTCGCGCTTGTCCAGGCCAGCAAGATCGGCCTCTGGAAAGATGACACGGCTGAGCAGGTGATGGATAAACCGTGACCGGCCGCTGCGCAGGGTTGGCAGCACGCCAGCACTCATGCCCAGATTGGCACCGATACCTGCGGTGGTGGCGTCCATTTCCTCTGTGAGATGCGGTGCGCTGGTCAGGTAGAAACCGCGCAGCTGGCTGACACGCTGGTAGCGGTTGCCAGTGAATGCGAGGTCAACGAACAGACACAGGCGTTCGCCGATCTGCCCCAGTCGATGCGGGAAGTCGAGAATGCGGCCACGGCGTTGGGTATCACGCTCCTGGTGCATGCGCATGATCACCTGACTGTTCAGGCGACGCAGCAACTCCTCGAACTCGGTACGCAGCACTGCGACATCGGTGCCCTTCTGCTCTTTGCGAAAGCTCGTGCCGAGGACCTGATCGCTTTCTTCACGCGTCAGTTGATCGAAGAATTCGTCGAAGCCCAACAGACGGTCGGCTTTGCTCAGAACCAGATAGACAGGCACATCGACGTGCAGTTTCTGATGCACATCCTGCAGGCGCGCACGCACCTGACGAGCCAGTGTTTCCAGGTGCTGCTCGCTGCTGTTCAGCAGGGTTTCCACCGGAATGGTCACCAGCACACCGTTCAGCGGACGATTGCGACGACGTTTGCGCAGCAGATCCAGCAAGGTGCTCCAGGCACTGCCATCGACTTCGGCATCCGGCTGGGTCAGGTAGCGGCCAGCGGTGTCGATGAGCACGCCGTGATCGGCGAAGTACCAGTCACAATGGCGAGTGCCGAGGGTGTCGCGGGTCAGTTTGCGTTCGATCTTGTTGATCGGAAACTCGAGGCCCGAAAAATCCAGCAGACTGGTTTTGCCACTGCCCTGCGGACCAATCAGCAGGTACCACGGCAAATCACTGCGCCAGCGCTCGCTGCGACCGCGATACAGGCTTGAGGTCTTGAGGGTTTTCAACGCGTCCTTGAAGCGCGTTTTCAGCTCTTTCTGCTCTTCGTCGATCTGCTCTTCACGGCGGATACGATCCTGGCCATCTTCGCTTTCTTCGAGGGCTTTCTTGCGAACACCCGCGCGCCAGCTGACGAACACCATCGTCAGGCCCCAGATCAGGAACAGCACGCTGATGGTCAGCAGGCGCGAGGTGGAGCTTTCCCAGAACTTGTAATCATCGACCGCCAGCAGCGGCCCGACGAACCATACCAACAGCGCAACGAACAGCACCAGCAGCAGCGTCCAGACCCATGTCTTGCGCAGGAATGCGCCGACTTTCTTGAAAAAGTTTTTCATCATGCGTCCCTGTTTACGGCTGCGACTGCGGCTGGACCGCGGCCGGATCAAACGGCTGATAAGGTTGCAAAACGGTTTCGCGCTGTTCACCCAGTACCCAGGCGAAGCCGAAATACATCACCGCCAGGCAGACCAGGGTAAACAACACCACCATCCAGGCAGGCACGATGCGCACCAGACTGCGGCGCTGATTGTTCAAACCTTCCCAGTGGGGTGACAGTTCGCGAGGCACGTCGCCGCGCAATTGGCGAATCTGGCGATACAGCGCATCGCGGATGCCTTCAAGCTCGAGCATGCCGCGCGCCTGTACCCGGTACTTGCCCTCGAAGCCGAGCGACAGACACAGGTACATCAACTCCAGCATCGGCAGATGCTTGACCGGGTTTTTCGACAGCCTGTCGAGAAGCTGGAAAAACTTTTCGCCCCCGAAGGTTTCGTTGTGGAAGCTGCTGAGCAGGCTCATCTGCGACCACTCGCTTTCGTTACCCCACGGGGTGGTCACCACTGCCTCGTCCACCACCGTGCACAACACGTAACGGGCGGCCATCACCTGGCTGCTTTCAGCACCGTTGTGCAATGCGCGGACTTCAAACAGCTTCAGGCCGGCAGTCAGTCGCTCGTTGAGCGCGTACATGTCTTCGCGGGTGTCGCTGTGCTTGAGGCGTACCACTTCCGACAGCAGATCGGAGGCAGCCGCGACCAGCGAATTGAGGCTGATGTTGAAGGCCTCGGCCGGGCGCAGACGTGCCGCGTAGATCATGCGTTCTTCCAGTTGCTCGAACCGTGGCGGCGCAGCGAAGTCCGTCAGCGGGCTCGCGGCCGGGCCGTGGCCCTGGCGGTCGAGCAGGACGGTTTTATCGTCCTGGTTGTAATCCGTGTCCTTGCTCATGTCGGTCAGTTCCTGATAGCCCAGAATTTCAGTTCAAGCTCGGCGAATTCGCCGGACACGTGGAACGCGAAGCCGCCGGAGCGCTCGAGTTGTGCCAGGTCTTCGGAACTGAGTTCGAGGATGAAATAGGTTTTGTTGGAGTGGAACGCGATCTGCCGCGGGGCCACCGGTAGCGGTTTGACCTTGATACCTGGCAGATGCAGGTTGACCAGTTGGCGGATACGCTCCACAGGACCGACCTTGAGGTGCGCCGGCAAGCGGTGGCGCAGCTCTTCGGAGTCGCAGTTGGCGCTGGCTGCCAGCACGAACGACGCCGAGCCCAGCAGTTTGTGATCGTGCAGCGGCGATACGATGATGCCGTACTGACGGGCCTGCAGAACCAGCTCGATGGCGTGCTGCTCCAGCACCATGGACAGCACCTGACGGATCGCCTCCATCAGTTTGCGGAAGCTGGCGCCCTGATCGCTGTGCTGATAACGGCTGTCCAGACGCGGTCTCTTGCTGTCACTGGAGAAGGTCGCCAGATCGCCGAGCATGGTGAGCAGCGTGCGATACAACTCTTCAGGGTGTACTTGCTCAAGGCCAAGATAGTGGCGCAGCAGCAACTCGGTGCGGTTGATCAGTTGCAGCATCATGAAGTCACCGACTTCAGCGCCGCCCACCTTGCCGTTGGAGCGAATCCGGTCAGCGATCGTGTCGCCCCGGTGGCTGAGCATGCTGATGACTTCCTTGAGGCAGGACAGCAGGTAGCTGGACGCGTGAGCCTGGATGTAGGTCGGCACAAAATCGGGGTCGAGGCTGATCACGCCATCCGGCGTGGTATCGAGCACTTCGCAGACCTTCAGCTTCACGTAAGCCTGGTCGCTCTGCTGCTGGCCGAGCAGCAGTTTGAAGTCGGGACGACCGCAGCTGACCTGACTCGAAGAGTCATCACCCGCGTTGGAGTCGGACACCTCCGCCTCGTAAGCAGTGTAGCGCGCCAGCACATCGGACTGCTCCGGACGACGCGATTCGATGTGGTTGCCCGTGACCAGCGGCAGTGCGAGATAAATCGGCGTATTACCGGTGTTGGGCGGCACGTCGAGCGCCAGCGGCTCGGTGTTGCCTCCCAGCTCGAACAGGCTGCCGTCCGGCAGAATTCCCGAGGCATTGCTGATGACCAGCTTGCCCATATTGAGAAACTGCAGGTCGATGTCCAGGCTCAGAAAACCCCAGGTATAGCTACCCAGCAACTGGGTACGGGTTTTCATCTGGTGATCGTAATAGCGATCGTTGTGCTGGAAGTGCTGCGGGCGCAGCAACATGCCTTCCTGCCAAATGACTTTATGGGAATTCATGGTCAGTCATCTGCCTTGGCGAGCGGTTCATTAGTGTTGCGAATGCCGTTCTGGTCGAGCGTCAGATCGGCGTCAGTGATCTCTACCGGCGTCACTTGCAGCGTGTAGCGCCATCTGCTGTCCGGCAGGTCCCGATAGGCTGCAAGAACGCCGACGTAGCGGCTGCCTTCCTGCAGGCTGAGCTTGAGCTCGACGGTTTCACCCGGACGCAGTTCCAGTTCCTCGGAGGCAACCATGTCTGGCGCCAGCGATTCCTTCGCGCGTTCATACAGGCTGAAGAAGTCCGCGTTTTCAAACGCCACCGGGTGCTTGAGTTCGAACAGTCGCACTACGACAGGCGACGGGCGACCATTCAGATCCGGGTTCACCTGATCGCTGGCGGTCAGCTTCAGGTTGAGTTTGGTGACGTGTGAATACGGCGACAACGTAGAGCAGCCAGCCAGCACCACCAGGGCGGTCAGCGCAGCCAGCATGTTGAAGAAAGCAGTCGAGCGGCGAGACATGCGTATCATCCTTGGTGGTCAGTGTGGAGTGTGGAAATCAGACGAATCTGCTCTTCGTAGGCCTGAGCGAAATCGCGGGCCAGAAGGCGCTCGCTCCAGTCGGTATCCTGGCGCAACGCCTGGTGATAGCGGCCATAGGCTCTCCAGCGGCTGCCGGAGGTGGCAATCAGCGGCTTGTTGTCGCGCTCGAAACGCAGCGTGAGCTGTTGCGGAGAGAAGTGTTCAAGCGTGCCGCGAACAGCCGCGCGGCTGGCTGTGAGCAAGGCGACCTGATGGGCCTGCAGATCACGGAAGGCGCGCGATATCGCCTGATCGGCCGGCAACTGTCCGGGCTTGTTGCCGTGCAACAGAATGTCCAGCGCTTCACCGGCATCGACGGCAAACTTCAACGGGTTTTTCTGCGAGCCTTGCACCGTGGTCTGCGCCAGACGCAATTCGTTCTTGAGCTCGCTGCGCGTGCGCAGGCTCTGCTGCAAACCGCCGACGCTTTGCTTGAGCAAGCGCGCTGCGTTCAGAGCCAGAGCCTCTTTCGCATCGTGGTCGAGCCCTTTGAGGTCAACGCCCAGCGCAGCCCCGAACTTCTCCCAAAAGCCGTCAGACTGACGCTCGACCGGTGGCGGGGCTGGCGCAGGTGCGGGCTCTTTTGGAACCTCGACCAGTTCCGGCACCAGCAGGCTTTCCATGTCGATACGGGCATAGTCAGCGCGTTGACGGCCGTCATCGATTACGTTGCTGGGTGAAATCAGCTCTTCGATTTCCGAGTAAACGCGCTCCTGCTGATCAAGCGCATTGAGCGGATCAAGATCAAGGAATGCGTCGTCCGGAATGATGCTGCCAGCCGCCTGCGGACGACCGACTTCCACGTCGAAGGCTGCCGGGTCACGTACCAGTCGGGCACGGATTTCGAAATCACCGAGAATGTATTCACTGCCGTGCTCGATGCGTACCGCTTCGCCCTTGCGCAGGCGCGTGCCGTTGGTGCTGTCCTGGATACCGTTGCTGCTGGTATCGGTCAGAAAAAACGAGCCGTCGCGATAGCTGATCAACGCGTGATGATTGGACAAGTGCCGCTTGCGGTCCGGGATGATCCAGTCGCAATCGTCCCCCCGGCCAATCACGCCGCCAGCCTGTTTGAAGGTCTTTTGGCACAAGTCAGTGGGCACGAACTGCTTGGTGTTCAGCATTTCGAAAACCAGTTCCATAATGATGCTCCTTGCGGTCACTTGCCGCGGTTGACCGCCTGCGGATCACCCAATGGGCGATAGGTGTTGTCGTTGAATTTGTAATTGCCGCTGCAGCCCCCGAGGCCGCATAGAACGACAACAGTGAGCAGGACGGCTTGCCAGTGACGAACAGACATCAGAGGGTCTCCAGAAGTGAGCAAAAAGCGCCGCCCCTTTCGGGGAGCGCTGTCAGAAGCGAATAAGGTGAAAACAAGTGCTTTTGCCTACCCATTGAAGTCACCCAGATTGATATTCAGGCGCCCAAGGCGGTAAAGCAGCGTGCGCCTCGGCAGGCCGAGTTCACGCGCGGAAAGGGTCTGGTTGCCATCGTTCTTGCGCAGGCAGTCGAGCAGCAGGCTGCGCTCGACCTGTTCCAGCCGCTCGCGCAGATTGAGGCTGCTGTCCTCGGGCACAGCGTCCGGGCGCAGAGAGAAATGCTCGGCCAGCAACTCATTGCCCTCACACAAGAGGACTGCACGTTCGACCAGGCCTTTGAGTTCGCGCACGTTGCCGGGAAACGCATAACCGGACAGGTGATCAAGGGCCGCATCCGACCAGCGCAACGCGCCGCGCTGCAGGAACGCACACGTCTTGTCGGCGAAGTGCCGGGCCAGGTCGAGAATGTCACCCTCACGATGTCGCAGGGCCGGAAGCTCAATGGGAAACTGCGCGAGTCGGTAATACAGGTCCTCGCGGAACTTGCCTTCGCTGACCATCACAGCCAGGTCCCGGTGCGTCGCGGCCAGGATGCGCACGTCGATCTTGCGCGTGTCGTTGGAGCCCAGCGGGCGAATCTCGCCCTCTTGCAGCACGCGCAGCAGCTTGGCCTGAAGCGACAACGGCATGTCGCCGATTTCGTCGAGCAACAGCGTGCCGCCATTGGCAGCCTCGAACAGCCCGGTGCGATCACGATCAGCGCCCGTGAACGCGCCTTTGCAGTAACCGAACAGTTCGCTCTCAAGCAGGTTCTCTGGAAACGCGGCACAGTTCTGAACGATGAAAGCCTGAGAGCGACGCGGACCGAAGTCATGAATCGCCCGCGCAACGACTTCCTTGCCGGTGCCTGTCTCGCCGCGCAGCAATACGGTGTAAGGGCTGTGCAGCACCTTGCTGATCATGGAGTAGGTTTGACGCATGCTTGCGCTTTTTCCGATCAAACCGTATCCGCTGATGCTCGGCGTGCTGACAACGGCCGGTCGCACCTCATCCACAGGTTGATGCAAGCGTTGCAGCAGGTTGAGTTGACCCAGTGCGAACGAACCAAACTGACCGAGGGAATCAGCAAACCCCTGCAGATCGACATGCCGGTGGCTCGCACACAACAACACGCCTTCAACGGCCTGCTGATGGTTGATGACCGGCACACACAACAACGACTGCCACGGCGTGCTTTGCGTCGGCAGAAAACTGGTTTCGTGCAGGCTGCCGCTCAGTTCGCCCAGACACACCACGCGGTTCTGGCAAAGGGCGAACTGCAACAACTGCTCGCCGTTGTAATCCACCGGCAGGCCTGCGGCTTCCCGTGGTTGCAGGATTCCGTCCAGGCACTCGGCTCTCATTTTCAGGCAGGTGTGAGTGGCATCCAAAAGATAAAGCTGTGCCAGCTCGCAGCCGCTGAGTTCAGCAAGACCGCGCACAAAATCACCCAGCAATTCGGCGCCGTTGGCCGCCCTCGCCAGGCTGGCGAACTGCGCCAGCAAGGCTTCGGCGTACGCCAACGGCTGCGGCATCTGAGTGAACATCACGCCCACCTCAGGCAAACTCGCAAGTCACACTGCCGGAGCTGTCCAGCGTGGCATGAACACGCTTCAGACTTTCTCCGGTAGCCATGGCGTCGAGCAAGCGGTCAGCAACCAGCGGCAGGACATGAAGGTCCAGCAGATGGTCGATCAGACGCGCACCGCTGTCGCTTTGCGTGCAGCGCTCGGCCAGATGATCGACAAGGTTCTGGCAGTACGTGAACTCCAGCTGACGACGGTTCAGACGCTCGCCCAGACGACCAAGTTTGATTTCGATCAGCTCGCGCAGCACCGGCCCGCTGACCGGGTAGTACGGCACCACGCGCATGCGCGCCAGCAGAGCGGGCTTGAAGTGCTTGCTGAGGACCGGGCGAATGGTTTCTTCAAGCACTTCGGCGGTTGGCCGTGCGCCGTCTTCGCACAAGGCGCTGATCTGGTCGCTGCCCAGGTTCGAGGTCATCAGAATCAGCGTGTTGCGGAAATCGATCTCGCGGCCTTCGCCGTCGTTGGCCACACCCTTGTCGAAGATCTGATAGAACAGGTTGAGCACGTCGGGGTCGGCTTTCTCGACCTCATCGAGCAGCACGACCGAATACGGCTTCTGACGCACCGCTTCGGTGAGCATGCCACCCTCGCCATAGCCCACGTAGCCCGGTGGTGCGCCGATCAGGCGAGAAACGGTGTGCTTCTCCTGAAACTCGGACATGTTGATCGTGGTGATGAAACGATCACCACCGTAAAGCAGATCAGCCAGCGCCAGCGCGGTTTCGGTCTTGCCGACGCCGCTCGGGCCAACCAGCAGAAACACGCCGACCGGCGCATCGGGTTTGTTCAGACCGGCAGCGGTCGCGCGCATCGAACGGTCGAGCGCGTGAACAGCCTGCTCCTGACCACGGATACGAATACGCAGGTCCTTGGCGAAGCTGGCCACCTTGGCGTTGTGCTCACGAGCCAGTTGCGCCAGCGGTACACCGGTCCAGGCACTGATCACTTCAGCCACAAGGCGCGGGCAGACCTCGAAGCTCACCAGTCGCTCCTTGACCTGCAGTGCGGTCAGGGCCACGTGCGTTTCGTTCAGAGCAGCGGTCAGCGCTTCGACGCTTTGCGTTTCGTCCAGCGCCACGGCTTCGATGACTGTGCCCTCCTCGTCCTCTTCGATTTCGACGGTCGGCTCGACAGCGGCCGCTTCACGCGCCTTGGCCAGTTGTTGACGCAGTTCCAGCAAGCGCTCGGCGAGCGTCTTCTGCTCAAGCCACAACGCTTCCAGTGCCGCCCGCTCTTCTTCGGCAGCTTCCAGACGCGTTTCCAGCGCTTCCAGCGCCTCGTGATCGATCAGCAGGCCAGCTTCGGCGTCACGACGCAGTGCCTGACGCTGGCGACCGCCTTCAGCCAGTTCGCCACGCAGGCGCTCGAGGCTTTCCGGAGCAGCAGCAAGACTGATGCGCACGCGGGCACACGCTGTATCGAGGACATCAACGGCCTTGTCAGGCAGCTGGCGGCCAGCGAGATAGCGAGCGGACAGCTCGGCGGCGGCAACTACGGCGTCATCGCGCAGGTAGATGCCATGGCTCTTCTCATAGACCTGCGCCAGGCCGCGCAGGATCGTGACGGCTTCGCTGACGGTCGGTTCATGCAATTGAACAGGCTGGAAACGACGGGCCAGTGCCGGGTCTTTCTCGAAGTACTTTTTGTACTCCGCCCAGGTCGTGGCAGCGATGGTGCGCAGCTCGCCACGCGCCAGCGCCGGCTTGAGCAGGTTGGCTGCATCCGAGCCACCCGCGTTACCGCCCGCACCGATCAGCGTGTGGGCTTCGTCGATGAACAGAATGATCGGCTTCGGCGACGCCTTGACCTCGTCGATCACACCTTTGAGACGACGCTCGAATTCACCTTTGACGCTGGCACCGGCCTGCAGAAGGCCCATATCCAGCGACAGCAGTTCGACGCCCTTGAGCGCCTGCGGTACTTCACCCGCTGCGATGCGCGATGCGAGGCCTTCGACGATGGCGGTCTTGCCGACGCCAGCCTCACCGACCACGATCGGATTGTTTTTGCGGCGACGAGCCAGAATGTCGACCATCTGCCGAATCGCGCCATCACGGCACAGCACCGGATCAAGCTTGCCGTCGCGGGCCTGCTGCGTCAGGTTGTGAGTGAAACGCTCCAACAGCGACTCGCCCTGGGCAGCCGGTTTGCCATTGGCAGGCTGCTCCTGTTGAGACAAGGCAAACTCTTTCAATCGATCGATATTCAGCTTGGCCAGCAAAGGCTGATAGCGGCTGCCTGCGTAGCGCATCGGGTTACGCAGGAGTGCAAGAATCAGCGCGGCCTGCTCGACCTGGGTCTGGCCCAGTTCAAGGTTGGCGACCAGCAGGGCGTCCTGCAGCCACTGCACCAGTTCCGGAGCAAATACCGGGTTACGCGAGGCGCTGTGCTCGACCCGAGATTGCAACGAGGCGCTCAACTCGCCAGCGTCCACTTCCGCATCCTGCAGGGCGCGCGCGAGCAGACCTTGCGGACGCTCAAGCAGCTCCAGCAACAAATCTTCAACCAGAATCTTGCTGCCGCCACGGGCGACGCAGCGCTCCGCAGAACTTTCCAGATCACGGCGGGTTTCGGCGTCCAGCGCTTGAATCAGTTGTTGCAGGTCTACGTTGCTCATCAGTCATTGATCCTTAATGAATTTTGCTGCCCAGGGTCACCACGCCGTCCGCTTTCTCGCGGCCGAGCCAACTGGTCCATCCCAGGCGACAGGCGTTCTGTTCACCGATACGCAACTCGCGGATTTCTTCCTGGCGCAGAACCAGTCGAATGTCGTAGTCGAGCGGGTCACGCAACGTGAACCGCACCAGCGCGCACAGCGGTTGATAGCCGAAACCGATCGGCAGGAATTCGTGAAAGCGTTGCCAGTCCAGCTCGCGGATATGAATGCGAAACTTGCCGCTGCGGTCGCGCACGTGATCGCCCAGCACCAGATCCTCACCGAGCATGCTGTTGGCACGTCCCAGGCGGTTGCGCTGTTCGTCTAGAATTTCCACCCGGCGCTCGATGCATTGCTCGATGGTCAGTTCGGCGTGCTTGAAGTAATAACGCAGCACCGCTTCGATCAGCGCAGCCGAGTGCGCACGCAGGCTGAGCAGGCCCAGATAGGGCAACAGGCGTTTCCAGTTCAACTCCTGGGCGCGCCGGATTTCTTCGCCGCCCAGGCCGATCAAGGCAAATAGCTGTGCCGAAAATGGATCGAGCGCGCCGCTTTCAAAACTGGCGCGGTAACGATATTTCTTCCAGATCGGCAACATCAACCGTTGCAGGCGATGGTGGAACAGGTCGAGGAAGTTACGCGTCGGGTTGCCGTCTTCGCTGTCGCCCAGCGCCTGCTCACCGTAGAACGCCGGCAGTGGCGAACCCGAACCGACCAGACCGATCAGGTTGAACTGCATACGCGCGCGCAAATGCCCGTGCTCGTGGAAAAACTCCACGCGACTGACGTCACTCGACGGGAAGCCAAGGCTCGGGTTGGCCTGAAACTCCAACTGGTCGTACAGGTCGTCTTCGCTCAGGTGCGGGTGTGCATCGCGCAGCCGGTCGACAACCAGCAGCACGGCCTGAAACAGCGAGTACTCGCGTATACCCAGGGTCAGCCCGCTTAAAGCAGGGGCTGGAGGCCCATACGTGGTGTCCATTGGTACACCTCTCCCTGTGTGCTTTTTACCCGCAGCTCGTGGTACGAATTGAGACTGGCGTAAAGCGCAAAAAACTCGTTGAGAACCGAAGCGAACACAAACATGTCGCCTTCGCCGATATACCCCTCAGGGTCGATGGTCAGCTCAGTGCGCAGTCCGCGTACCGGCAACCCTCGGTGCAATCTGTCCACGTGTTTGTGCTTGATCGATTTCAAACCGCCCAGCAGGCGCTTGCTGACCTTCTCTGCATGCTGGTCGTAATAGCGCGGCAAATCGTAGGTTTCGAGAATCACCTTCAACGCATTGACGTCGGCCAGCGACAGGTAGTTGAGCGACATGTTGCTGATCAGCTTCCAGAGGAAGTCACGGTTCAGCGGTGGCGCGAAACTGGAGGTGGCTGGCGTGATGTTGCGGAAACTCAAGAATTCCGGCGTGTCTTCGCAGGCCTGGTTGATATCGCCCAGTTTGAGTTTGCGCGGCAGGTTCTGATTGGTGCACATCAACTCGATCGACAGGGTTTCATGTGCTTCGATGTGGCGAATACCGAAGCTCAGATAAGTGTCGAGACCGTCGTGCAACAACGAGGAACGCTGGCGAATGCTGTAGTGCGGACGGCTGTTGGGCACATCGAAACTGGGATCGTGTTCGAAGGATTCGAACGGCACGTAATCCTGATAACCGAGACCGCCCGGCTTCCAGCCGGTCACGGTTTCAACCGAAAACACCCCGCAGGTCTCCAGATCGTACTCGGCGGGCAACAGCAGGTACTCGTCCTGCTTGCCATCGAGGCGGATCGGCAGCGCGTCATGCTTGAACAGATTGACGATCGGCGTGCAATGCAGCTTCACGTTGTCCAGCGTGGGCCGCAGGCGCTGGATGCCGCTCTTGCGAATATCGAAACGCAACTCAACGCCGCGGACTTGCTTGAGTGTCTCTTCAGGTAACGCGTTAAGCAGATCCAGGCCATTGATATCGACGAACAGAAACTTGTCCTGAAACGCGAAGTATTCCTGCAAATAGCGGTAGCCGCGAAAGGTGTTCAGCGGATACGGGATCAATGCTTCTTCTTCGGCAAACCCTACCGGCTGCACGCGGTCGCCGGGCATCTTGAACGCCATCGGCGTGCCGTTGACGCCATTGATGGGTTTGCCGGCACCGTCCAGAGGAATCAACTCGATGCCATCAAGGTTGCGCAACAAGCTCAGGTACAACATCTGGCTGATGTAACGTTCGCCCGCAAAATGCAGGCGCAAGCGGCTCAGTTCCAGCTCACCCAGATGACCCTCAGCGCTCATCTCCAGACGCAGGCTCAACAACGAACCACCGCCCTTGATCGAGTAGTTCAGCGCCGTTAGATCCAGCGCCTGAACCTCGGTCGGATAGCACGTGCGGAAACGGCAGCGCACATCATTGATCGGCAGGCTCTCGACCGGCGTATCGCGTTCGACCATCAACGCAGGCCCCGAACGCTTCAACGGATCGAACTGCAAAATGCTGAACGCAGGCAACGGCCGCATGTAATTGGGCCACAGCAAATGCATCAACGAATGGCTGAGCTCCGGCAGCTCGTCATCCAGCTTCTGACGCAGTCGACCCGTCAGAAACGCAAAGCCCTCGAGTAACCGCTCCACATCCGGATCCCGCCCGGCCTGCCCCAGAAACGGCGCCAACGCAGGACTACGCTCGGCGAAGCGACGACCAAGCTGGCGCAGTGCAGTGAGTTCGCTTTGGTAGTAGTGGTTAAAGGACATGTCTGGCTGCCTGGGTATAGATTCGTTTGATGTGCGCTGAAGCTGCTGAGAGCACAACTATGGAAAAAGAAGTTTATTTGAGGGCCCTAGAGAGCCAAAACCGTTCAAACTTGCCAGCCACCACAATTGCCAGAGCAGTAAGCCCACCTGTCAAAGCGCCATAAGCTAGGGCTCGAATGGGGTAAAGTGGTAATAGATAGACCAATATCAACACAACCATGAAAGCAACAATGCACCACTTAAAAATTTGCCGTGGAATGACGGCAATCACTATATTCAAAAAAACAAACAAATAGAAAACCATGTACATGGCAATTCCAATGGAAGCGCCACGAGAGGTCAACCCGCCAAAAATAACTTTATAGAGAGAAACCCCATAGTAATTAGCAACGACATAAATGACGCAGGCAAAAAAATGTATGAGCAAGCTTCGTGCTATCTTGGAGATCATTTTTTCCACTCTCCATACTTATCTACAGAGCCTTGCGTTATAGAAGTTCTCAATTTTTGGTCAGAGGCGACGCGGTACACAGTGCTCGTCACAATATTTTCGCGATAGCCCATTCGGCCCGCAAATACTCTTACCTTTTCAGTGCGCAGTTCAAAATTCTCGGAGGCCCATAGGGCACCGCGCAGCACCATGTAATTATCGTACTCATTGGTTTTGTCCTCCGTTGGAAATATAGGAAGACCATCACCATACTTCATACCTGTTTCAACGGTTTTCTTAATAGCAGCTTCCGCAAGCTTGGTTTCTTCAAGGTATAAACGGTAGGTATCAGTGGCGAAAGGGATCTGTCCAACGCCATCAGCCCAATAGGGTTCGCCTTCGATCATTACCATTAAAAATCCAGCCCCCCCTTCTGAGCTGTTTTTCCAATCGCCGGGCATGTTAGGAGCAAAGCTAATTGACATTCTATCAACAATCGAAAACTTTATAATTTGAGCCCAAGTCATTTGCTTATAGGCATTGTAAGCATCGGTACCAGCCGTGCTGGACTCAGGATTCACCCAACACTTTTTACGGTAATTATCCGCCAGCGGTTCAAACCATTGAATTGCTTCTGCGTACAGTTTCTCAGCCTTCATAATTCTGAACTGAACATCTGATGCATTTGGTTTTAGAGCAAAAAGAGGTACACCATTTCCTCTCGTTATCAGCCACACACTGGGCAAAGGAAGCTTTTTCGGTTCTTTATCTTCACTTGGCGTCGTTTCGGCTTTAATTTTTAACTCCGTTTTCCCATCGGAGGTCTCGAATATGTGCGCGGAGCCATCGATAACAATAGAGGTTTCCACGCGCTTACTCCGCCGAAACGTAGATGTTAACCATCTCGCCTTGTTTACCGGTGGAGAAACATCCTGTATTACCGGTTGCTGACGTACAGCCTGCTTTCTCTAGACCGCTATCAGAAACCATTCTGTAATTCAGATTCGTAACTGGCTGGCCATCCGCAGTATGAAAAGCAAAAATACGGTTAAAGACGCCTGGAATAACTATTGCCTCGGGCGCCACAAACGCCGCAGGCGTGTGCGAATTACCAATAATCACCGTCCCGGACCCGGCTGTGACCTTGTTGCCATGGGTCCCGACGGAGTCAACCGTGGCGGCCGGTTTTCCGTTGATCAGAACGGTTGTCGCCAAACCGCCCGACATCGCACCACCACATGCCGAGGCATCGCCTTGGCGGGCGGCCGGGAGGCCGTCGAAAAATACGTCGCCGGAGCCAGCGACGATAGGATTGGTACCGTGGCCGGGGAGCGGGCAAGCCGTGGGGTCGGTGACGCGTGCTGCGGGTTTTCCGGACATAGGAATCTCCTTAGTTGACCTTCACTTGACCGCTACCATCCAGGCGAGCGGCGAAACTGACCTGACGCTTGAAACCCTCAACTTCCAACAGCCCTTCGATGCTGAAGGACAGACGAAGCTGATCGTGATCACGCGGCAGGGAAATGACACGCACATTGCTCAAGCGCGGCTCGTAGGCTTCGATGAAGCTTTCGATGGCCAAACGGGCCTGACTCAGAGAGTCGTGCAGGCTCAGACGCATGTCATTGAGATCGGGTAGCCCGTAGTCGGACAGCGTTTGCACGCTGCCCGCACGGGTGCTGAGCATCTTGGCCAGATGGGCAGCCACGGACGCCGTGGCGGAAACCTCGCGGCTCCAGCTGACGCGTTTTTCCGCATCGCCATTCAGGCGTTCGAAAAGGCTGCCGTATCCAGTCATGAGTGAGCTCCGTTTACTCTTTGTCCAGCTTGCCAACCAGCGACAGGGTGAAATCAGCCCCCATGTACTTGAAGTGCGGACGCACGTTCAGGCTGACGCGGTACCAGCCAGGCTCGCCTTCGACGTCGCTGACGGTGATCTGGGCGGCGCGCAACGGGCGACGACCACGCACTTCGGCGCTCGGGTTTTCCTGGTCGGCGACGTACTGACGGATCCACTTGTTCAGTTCCAGCTCGAGATCGGTACGCTCTTTCCACGAACCGAGTTGCTCGCGCTGCAGCACTTTCAAGTAGTGAGCCAGGCGGTTGACGATCATCATGTACGGCAGCTGGGTGCCCAGCTTGTAGTTCAGCTCTGCAGCCTTGCCTTCAGCGCTGTTGCCGAAGAACTTCGGCTTCTGCACGGAGCTGGCGGAGAAGAACGCCGCGTTGTCGCTGCCCTTACGCATGGTCAGGGAGATGAAGCCTTCCTCAGCCAGTTCGTATTCACGACGGTCGCTGACCAGAACCTCGGTAGGGATCTTGGTCTCGATTTCGCCCATGCTTTCGAAATGGTGCAACGGCAGGTCTTCAACCGCACCACCGCTCTGCGGGCCGATGATGTTCGGGCACCAGCGGAACTTGGCGAAGCTGTCGGTCAGCTTGGTGCCGAACGCGTAAGCCGTGTTACCCCACAGATAATGCTCGTGGCTGTTGGCAACGGTTTCTTTGTACACGAACGATTTGACCGGGTTTTCTTCCGGGTCGTACGGGTTGCGCAGCAGGAAACGCGGAACGGTCAGACCGACGTAACGGGAGTCTTCCGACTGGCGGAAGCTCTGCCATTTGGCGAACTGCGGGCCTTCGAAGTGATCTTTCAGATCTTTCAGGTCCGGCAGGCCAGTGAAGCTTTCCAGGCCGAAGAATTTCGGGCCGGCAGCAGCAATGAACGGTGCGTGAGACATGCAGGCTACGCTGGAGACGTACTGCATCAGTTTCACGTCCGGCGAGCTTGGGGACATGAAGTAGTTGGCGATGATCGCGCCAACCGGCTGACCACCGAACTGGCCGTATTCAGCGGTGTAGATGTGCTTGTACAGGCCCGACTGCATCACTTCCGGCGAATCTTCGAAGTCTTCCAGCAAGTCATCCTTGGAGACGTTGAGGATTTCGATTTTGATGTTTTCACGGAAGTTGGTGCGATCGACCAGCAACTGCAGACCACGCCACGACGATTCCAGGGACTGGAAGTCAGGGTGGTGCAGGATCTCATCCATCTGACGGCTGAGCTTGGCATCGATCTCGGCGATCATGCGGTCGACCATTGCCTTCTTGACCGGCTCGTTGCCGTTTTGCGGCTTGAGCAGTTCTTCGATGAAGGCCGATACACCACGCTTGGCGATGTCGTAGGCTTCGTCGTCACGCGTCAGGCTGGTCTGGGCGATGATGCTGTCGAGAATGCTTTGTTCGCCTGTCTCAACGTTTTTTTGCTTTGCTGTACTGTTGCTTGGCATGGGTTTGACTTCCTTGGCTGATAGGGACTCAGGCGTCTGGGGCTGGCTGCTTCAGGCCCAGTTCGCCCAATACGCGACCGCGGGATTCGTCGTCGGCGAGGACGCTTTCGATGGCTTTGCGGAACGCAGGCGCATTACCCAGCGGGCCTTTGAGCGCCACCAACGCATCGCGCAGTTCCATCAGCTTTTTCAGCTCCGGCACCTGTTCAACCAGGCTGGCCGGGTTGAAGTCTTTCATCGAGTTGACACGCAGCTTCACGGGCAGCTCTTCCGTTACGCCTTCTTCATCCTGAAGACGGTTCGGTACGTTCAGGGTCAGCTCCAACTCCTGCTTGGCCAACACTTCGTCGAAGGTCATCTTGTCGATGCTGATCGGCTTGCGATCTTCAACTTTGCGCTCGTCCTTGCGATGGGTGTAATCACCGATTGCCAACAACTTCAGCGGCAGCTCGATCTCTTCCTGATTACCGCCGGTAGCGGGTTTGAAAGTGACGTTGATGCGTTCCTTTGGGGCTACAGAGCCTTCTTTGGCCATGGCTTTTCTCCTTTCGGTTGTGGCCCTGGGGCCTATTCGAGTACCACTTCGAGGTCTAGGTGGCACAGCCTGCGATAAATCTCTTCCTTGCGTTCGCGCACTACATGGTTCTGCGGTAACAGCTCACAGCAGCTATGCAGCAGATGCAGTACTTCCAGTGCAAGATCGGGCTCCCATGCATGAAGGCCCGATTCCTGTAACGTCTGATCCAGCGTCTCGAGTTGCGCCTTGGCCAGTTCGTATTTCTTGGCCACGAAGCACAGCCGGGCCAGGGCGAACTGCCAGAAAAATCGAGCGCGTCCGCCCTGCGCCTTTTGCAGCCCCTGCTTGAGAAGCTGCACGGCGGCTTTCAGACCGTCCTTGCGCAGAATGGGCAGCGCCGCTTCGAGGGCTACTTCCCAGGCTGGCTGGGTATCGGCAACTTCGACCTTGCGCGGTGCGCTGTTGGTTTGCAGGTGCGGCATGACGCTTGCGGTGACCCATGCCCGGGTAGCCGGATCGGCAAAGGGTGTGCCGTCGTGATAGCGCAGTTCGATGATGCCGGGCAGGCGCTGAAGCAGAAGCGCAAAATGGATTTCCACTTCGCGCATGGCCATCTCGGCGTTCAGTCCTTGCAGGCACTCCCACGCCATTCGCTGGCCGTCGAACCAGAATGGCGCCTTCGCCAGACTCGCTTCCAGTTCGACCAGAAGATCGGCATATTTGGCCTGATCGTAGCGATCCTGATAGGCCTTGAGCTTGTCTGCAGGCAACCCGCGCAGAGCCGTGATCTGCTCGGCGTTTCGCTCGGGGATTGCATCGATCGGCAGCCACAGCAATGTGCGGTTGAGGCGCAAGGCTCGCAGATCGCTGGCCTTCTGTTTAAGCCACCAGGCACACAGAGGACGTGCGTTTTCCTGCTGGGCACGCAGGGCCTTGTGCGCTTCCTTTTCGTTATCGATAGGCGCGCCGGGCGTGAACAGCTGTGTGGCCGCCTGTTTGACCTGCGCCACCGCTGCACCAACCACGCCTGGCTCCGGCTGGTTGTCAGCCGCGCGCTGAACCATGCTTTTCAGACGGCGGGAAATCGGCAGTAATAATGGAGCGTCGTCCCCCAGATGCTCAGTGCACGCTTTATCGAGGCCTTCAAGGTGTTCGACCAGACGCCGGAACATTGGCAACTGTTCTTTGATCGCGACGTTTTCGTTAAGCACCTGCTCGAGACGCGGCACCAGCCAGCCGACGGCAGCGGCGCGCGTGCGGGCTTTTCTGGGATGAATATCAGCCCAGTGATGTTCGCAAAGGTGGTGCAGAACGCCGAGTCCGGCCAACAGTCCTTGAAAGGACTCTCGCTGGTAGAGCGCCCACGCAAGCCATGCGCCTACGCGCAAGTCCTTGGACTGAGTGCGAAGCAGGCTCTCACTGTTTTCTCGAATTTTAAGCCAGTCGATCTGACCGGCTTCGTGCATGGACTGCGCTTTACCCAGCTCGCTTTCCAGTGCCTCGAACTCGACCGAAAAGCGCACGTCCTCTCCCGCGAAGTTTTCAGCGGAAACAGGAACTTTGGCAAGTTCAAGGTAGTGGGCAGAAAGTTTGCTTGAGTAGGACATCCTTGACCTTCGATTACGACGACATCCGTTGGGCCATTAGAGGGTGCGATGGCATAAAGCGCCAAAAAGCGTCGACCACGCGGCTGGCCGGTCGAGAGTCTTACGCTTTCAGAGGTCGGAATCTTACTCACGGAGATGGCCACTAGCAAGCATTCGATTAAACATCAAGGAGACGCGTTTTCATTTTCTGTAGGAAATTTCTTTTTATAACGAAAACGCATTGCCGAGCCGCTCGAAATGCACCTTGGCCAGTCGCCTGAAAGCAGCGACACAGAGCCTTTTCAGCAGAAAATTCTGTTATGGGATGTCTACGCGACGGAACGAAAAAGTTGAAAAAATAAATGCGAAAATTTCATAAAAAAAATAATAAGGTTGTATGACACACGTCATGAGAACTAGGTTTCAAACTGCACCCAAAAAGATGCAATAAATTTCATAAACATCTCTATGACTGGATTACACAACAACTACACGGAAGAGCATCATATCGCCATCATGCGCAAGAAATGGCGCACCAGATCTGTGCATAACCTGTGGACACATCTCTACAACCCATAAAAGACGTGCCATACAGCTTAGTGCGCAAGAAGTTGCGCAGTAGTGCGCAACTTCTTGCGCACATTCAGCGGTATTTCCCACAGAAATGGCCTCCTTTTCCCACGCTATGTCAGGTAACTGCCTGATTTACAGACGCTGCCTGCAAGCTGGCACGAAGCTTGATATCTGCAAGGCACCCTCCGGGCGATTTCGCCTCCGGGCACCTTCACTTATTCAGCAAGGAGCACCTCCATGGCTACGCCAGCGTACATGTCCATCACCGGCACCAAACAAGGCCTGATCACTGCCGGTGCCTTCACCGCTGATTCGGTCGGCAACACCTACCAGGAAGGTCACGAAGACCAGGTCATGGTTCAGGGTTTCAGCCACGAAGTCATCATCCCGCGGGACCCACAGTCCGGTCAGCCAACCGGTCAGCGCGTTCACAAGCCAGTCAAGATCACCAAGGTGTTCGACAAGTCCTCGCCACTGCTGCTGGCAGCACTGACGTCGGGCGAGCGCCTGACCGAGATCACCATCCAGTGGTACCGCACTTCGGCTGCCGGCACCCAGGAACACTACTTCACCACCAAACTTGAAGACGCGATCATCGTCGACATCAAGGACTACATGCACAACTGCCAGGACCCGGCGAACGCGCACTTCACTCACCTGGAAGATGTAGAGTTCACCTACCGCAAAATCACCTGGACCCACGAAGTATCCGGTACTTCGGGTTCCGATGACTGGCGTTCCCCGGTCGCCGGCTAAGTCGCGCCGACCGCTTCAAGCATCGGCCAGCTCTGCTGGTCGATGTTGTTTACGCCCCTCCAGAATTTCGCGTGTGCCGGGCCGCTTTATTTGAGCCTCGACGCGCGCAGCAGCACTGCACGAGGAACAAGGGATGTTCGCGCCGGCCAATCAGACTCACTTCAGCCTGACCGTAGAAGGGCTTTCGAACGACCTTCAAGTGTTCGCCCTTACCGGCCGGGAAGCCATCAGCCAGCCATTCGCCTTCGAGGTGGAGCTGGTCAGTGAGCAACCGTCCCTGGACCTCGAAACGTTGCTGCACAAACCGGCCTTTCTGCAGCTTTCGCCTGACGGCAGCGGCATTCACGGCCAGATCTACCGCGCCGCCCAGGGCGATTCCGGCAAGCGGCTGACCCGCTACGCCGTGACCCTGCGCCCGCAGTTGGCGTACCTGGCGCACCGCATCAACCAGCGCATCTTCCAGAACCTGAGCGTGCCGAAAATCATCGGCCAGGTCCTCGAAGAACATGGCATTCAGAGCAACGCCTATCAGTTCAAGGTCGGGGCAACGTACCCGGAGCGCATTTACTGCGTTCAGTACGATG
>NZ_JARVSO010000024.1:0-138253 GCF_030209155.1 Pseudomonas sp. fls2-241-TYG-175
ACCAAGTTTGCTGCGCGACAGCGCTACGTCGAAGACGTGGTGGCGCCTCCCACAGGGAATGCATTCTGCCGGATACTTACGTTTTAGCTCCGTTTTGCGCGTCTTGCGGACTTGTGTATAACGATGAGCGCAGAGCGTGAGGAACGATCAGCGTGAGACAGTACTGATCGGTGCTGAACGACAGGCAATAAAAAGCCCCGCATCAAGCGGGGCTTTGTACTGCTAACAGTCAGGTGAATCAGCTGCCTTTGACAGCCTTGCCGTTGACTGTACCGTCCTGCAGCATGATGTTGTATTCCTTGCCGTCGGTTTCGACCTGTTGCAGGCGGACCAGCAGGTAGTCCCAGTCCTTGGCGAACCACAGTACGGTGATGCGTTTGCTTTGAGTCGGGTCGCGCACGCGCTCGACCTTGATGGCGTCGACCTGACCGGCCTTGGTGTCGACCTTCTCCGAACCCAGCACGCGGAAGTCGTAGGTATCGACTTCGTCGCCATCGACCACCTGATAGCTCATGCTTTTCTTGCCCTCGGCCACGTCATGCTGCAGGGCGAGCTGGTAGGTGGACTTGTCGAGGATGCCACGGTTTAGCGGCAGCTTGATCGCGTCGCCGCGGTCGGTGCCGGTGACGAACTTGGTGTTCCAGTCGAACGCCAGATCGACCTTCTTGGATTTGCCCAGACCGCTACGCTCGAAGCTGTAGGTCTGTGGCAGCAGGGTGTCCTTGTCGACTTTCAGCGTGCTGACTTCGGACAGGCTGGCGATCATCATCGACGCTTTGAAATTCAGGGTCCAGGTGCCGTTCGGCCCGGCTTCCAGGCTGCGTTCAGCCGTGCCGCTCATGGGCAGCTGTTTCCAGTCGGCGGTGTAGCTGGCGGAGAAGGGTTGAAGGTCTGCGGCCTGTACAGCAGGGATGGCAAGCAGAGCGAAAGCGAAGAGCAGAGCGCGACGCATAATATCTCCTAGTGTCGAATCAAATGGCCGGTGGCCGGGAGTGGCTGGCCATCCAGTAACGCGCCTTCTTCGCCCAGGCTCAATCGGCCCTCGGCGAACCAGCGTATTGCCAGCGGGTAGATACGGTGTTCTTCAGCATGCACCCGCTGCGCGAGCGTGGCGGGTGTGTCCTGTAACTGTACCGAAATAACTGCCTGTACGACCAGCGGTCCGCCATCGAGTTCCTCGGTGACGAAGTGCACGCTGCACCCATGCTCGGTGTCGCCGGCCTCCAGCGCCCGCTTATGGGTGTGCAAACCTTTGTAGCGCGGCAACAGGGAAGGGTGGATGTTGAGCAGACGGCCCTGATAGTGCCTGACGAAGTCAGCGCTCAGTATGCGCATGAATCCGGCCAGTACCACCAGATCGGGCTGAAAGGTATCGATCAGCTCGACCAGCGCGGCGTCGAAGGCTTCGCGACCTTCGTACCCCTTGTGGTCCAGCACGCAGGCTTCGATGCCTGCGTCTCTGGCACGTTGCAGGCCGAACGCATCGTCACGGTTGGAGATGACAGCGCGGATGCGGACGGGGCTGGCCCCGTCCTTGAAACTGTCGATCATCGCTTGCAGGTTGCCGCCGGTGCCGGACAGCAGCACCACGACATTGCAGATGGCTGACATCAATGCGCCTTGAGGTTTTTCAGCTCGACTTGTGCAGCACCTTCGGCGGCGGTGGCGATCTGGCCGATCACCCAAGGCTGTTCGCCCGCTTCACGCAGTACGTTCAGCGCGGTCTCGACGTGCTCCTGAGCCACGCAGATCACCATGCCCACGCCGCAGTTCAGCACGCGGTGCATTTCGTTTTCTTCGACGTTGCCTTGCTGCTGCAGCCAGTCGAACACGGCCGGACGCTGCCAGCTGGCGACGTCGACCACGGCCTGGGCGCCCTGTGGCAGAACGCGCGGGATATTGTCCAGCAGACCGCCGCCGGTGATGTGGGCCATGGCCTTGACGGCACCGGTTTCCTTGATGAGCTTGAGCAGCGGCTTGACGTAGATGCGGGTCGGCGCCATCAGCAGTTCGGTCAGCGGCTTGCCGTCGAGCTGGATGTTTTCGATGTCGGCACCGGCCACTTCGATGATCTTGCGGATCAGCGAGTAACCGTTGGAGTGTGGGCCGGAGGACGGCAGTGCCAGCAGGGCATCGCCCGCGGCAACCTTGGAACCGTCAATGATTTCAGCTTTCTCGACCACGCCGACGCAGAAGCCGGCCAGGTCGTAATCTTCCCCTTCGTACATGCCTGGCATTTCAGCGGTTTCGCCGCCGACCAGCGAGCAACCGGCCAGTTCGCAGCCTGCGCCGATGCCGGTCACGACCTGGGTTGCGGTCTCGACGTTCAGCTTGCCTGTGGCGTAGTAGTCCAGGAAGAACAGCGGCTCTGCGCCACAGACCACCAGATCGTTGACGCACATGGCCACCAGATCGATGCCGATGCTGTCGTGCTTGTTCAGGTTCAGTGCCAGACGCAGCTTGGTGCCCACGCCATCGGTGCCGGAGACCAGAACCGGTTGCTTGTAACCAGCCGGGATTTCGCAGAGGGCGCCGAAACCTCCCAGGCCGCCCATGACTTCCGGACGCTTGGTGCGCTTGGCGACGCTCTTGATGCGTTCGACCAATGCTTCACCGGCGTCGATGTCTACACCGGCGTCTTTGTAGCTCAGGGAGGGTTGCTTGCTCATAAAAAATCCAGGCCTTTAGGGGGGATTCGGAGGTATCGACCGCTGCGGTGGGACCCGTTCAGCAAAGTGCTGTCGCGCAGTGCTATGTTGGGTCATCGCGATTGCCGGTCTGCGAAGGCGCGCGATTTTATCAGGCTTGCCCTCGTGGGGCCATCCTTGCGCCGACGGTAGGAGGAGGTTCTACTAAATAAACCTCACGGCCTTGCCTGGGTCGACTTCGACTCCAGATGTTTAGGGTGTACTTTAGGCGGGTAGTGAATGATTGGTGGCAAAGCGCTGTCTCAAGCCTGTCCGTCCAATGAATCCACCTCCTGAAACTGCTCTTTCTTTACCTTTTTTCCGTTCGGGAACTGTCCATGCGTTTTTCCAGAATTCTTCTCATCGGCTGTCTGTCCCTGTTCAGCCTGCCGACCCTTGCTGAAACAGTGAACAACCTTTATCAGGTCCGCGAGCCGGTCAACGGCCAGTCGCCCGATGAGCGTACACGCGCCACTCAGGCGGCCGTCGAAACCCTGGTGCTGCGCCTGACCGGCGACACCAAGGCCGCTCAGGGTTCGGCGCTTGCCGCCTTGCGCAAGGATCCACAGCAGATCATCAGCCAGTACGGTTACGAAGCGGGTCCGCCCGAGACCCTGCTTGTTGATTTCGATCCGGCGACCACAGACCGCGCCTTGCGTCAGGCCGGCTTGCCCATCTGGGGCAGCAATCGCCCGTCGATTCTGGGCTGGTGGCTGAATGACTCGGTCGAAGGTTCCAATCTGGTCGGCGACGGTCAGTCGGCTGCCGAGCCTTTGCGCCGCGCCGCGCAGCACCGTGGCCTGCCGTTGCGCCTGCCATTGGCTGACCTGAGCGAGCAGGGCATCGGCACCGCCAAGACTCTTGAAGGCACTGATGCCGCGCCGCTCAAGGAAGCCTCAGAGCGTTATGGCGCCGATGCAATTCTGGCGGTTCATGCCAAAGAGGATGCCGGGCAATGGCAAGGCAAATGGAATCTGTGGCTGGGCGAGCAGCGTGAACAGGGCACCGCTACCGGCGCCACGTCCGACGCTCTGGCTGACGCCGTATTGCTGTCGGTGAGCCAGCGCCTGGCACCGCGCTTCGTCGCCAAGCCGGGCGCGTCCACCGGCCTGCTCATGCAGGTTCAGGGCATGAACCTTGAACGTTATGCGCAACTGTTGCAGTTGCTCGATCCTTTCGGCGTGCGTGTGACGCTGGTCGAAGGAGATCGCGTGACCTTCGAAGTCAACGGCAGCGCCGATCAGCTTCGTTCGCAGATGTCACTGGCTAAACTTCAGGAAGTACCGGCGAGCGAGGCGGCAGCGGCTGTACCGCCTGCACCTGCGGCTCCGGTCGATGCGTCAGCGCCTGTCGCTGCGCCAGCTCCAATGATTGTTCCGGCGTCCGCGCCACAATTGTATTTCCGCTGGTAATGCGGCAAGCGTACTTTTCCCCTGGGTTGAGAGACATTGATGACTGATACGCGACGTTGGTTCTGGATTGGCGGGCTGGCCCTGCTGGTCGCATTCGTGGTGTTGCTGCACACGATCCTCACCCCTTTTCTGGTGGCGCTGCTGCTGGCATACATGGGCGATCCACTGGTGGATCGTCTGGAGCGGGCGGGCCTGTCCCGGACATTGAGTGTCGTGGCGGTGTTCGGCCTCTTCACGCTGGTGCTGATGGCCTTGCTGCTGGTGCTGGTCCCGATGCTCGCCAAGCAGTTGTATCGCCTGTATGAGCTGGCGCCACAGATGCTTGACTGGCTGCAGCACTCGGCGTTGCCGTGGGTGCAGGCCAAGTTCGGGCTGTCCGACGGCTTCTGGAAGTTCGACAAGATCAAGGCCGCGCTGTCCGAGCACATGGGGCAGGCGGGCGACATCGTTTCCATCGTGCTGTCGCAGGCCACGGCGTCGAGCCTGGCATTGATCGGCTGGCTGACGAATCTGGTGCTGATCCCGGTGGTGTGCTTCTACCTGCTGCGTGACTGGGACGTGATGATGGGCAAGATTCGCGGCCTGCTGCCTCGCCACCGCGAGGGGCAGATCGTCAAGCTGGCGGGTGAGTGTCATGAAGTGCTGGGTGCGTTCATTCGCGGCCAGTTGCTGGTCATGGTCGGCCTCGGCGTTATCTATGCGAGCGGTCTGATGCTGGTCGGTCTGGAGCTGGGGCTGTTGATCGGCGTGATCGCGGGTCTGGCTGCCATCGTGCCCTATATGGGCTTCGTGATCGGCATCGGCTCGGCGCTGGTGGCGGGCCTGTTCCAGTTCGGCGGCGATCTGTACCCGATGATGGGCATCGTTGCGGTGTTCATGATCGGTCAGGCGCTGGAAGGCATGGTGCTCACGCCTTTGCTGGTGGGTGACCGCATCGGCCTGCACCCGGTGGCGGTGATCTTTGCGATCCTTGCCGGCGGCGAGTTGTTCGGTTTCACCGGCATTCTGCTGGCCTTGCCGGTGGCGGCGGTGATCATGGTGCTGGTGCGCCACGTTCATGATGTCTACAAGGACTCGCAGATCTACGCCGGGGCCGAAGACCCTGATCTGTAGGCCCTCCCAGCCGCTGATCAAGCGACCCTTTCACGGACGCAGGCCAGGTCCGTGAAAGGGTCGCAGATACCTCAAACGCCTCATTGCTTTACACAGCCTGTCGCAACCCTTTGATTTTGCTTGGGGTCTGTCGCATTGTGCGACCAGCGTCACGGGTATAAACTTTGCGCACTTTACACAGAGGCCCTTGGCGGTTCGCATGAACCGTTCGTCAGCATGAAACCGATTCAGCTGCCCCTGAGTGTGCGTCTGCGTGATGACGCCACTTTCGTCAATTACTATCCAGGCGCCAATGCCGCTGCACTCGGCTATGTCGAGCGGCTGTGCGAAGCCGACGCCGGTTGGACGGAAAGCCTCATCTATCTGTGGGGCAAGGACGGGGTAGGGCGTACGCATCTGTTGCAGGCGGCCTGCCTGCGCTTCGAGCAGATGGGTGAACCTGCGGTCTATCTGCCCTTGGCCGAAGTCATTGATGAAGGTATCGAACTGTTCGACCATCTCGAACAGTACGAGCTGGTGTGTCTGGACGACCTGCAGGCCGTGGTTGGCAAGCCGGAGTGGGAAGAAGCCCTCTTTCATCTGTTCAACCGTCTGCGTGACAGCGGGCGGCGGCTGCTGATCGCCGCGTCCAAGTCGCCTCGTGAACTGCCGGTGAAGCTGCCGGACCTCAAGTCCCGCCTGACCATGGCGCTGGTGTTCCAGATGCGCGGCCTGTCCGATGAGGACAAACTGCGCGCCCTGCAATTGCGTGCTTCGCGACGCGGTCTGCACCTCACCGACGAAGTCGGGCATTTCATCCTCACTCGCGGCACCCGCAGCATGAGTGCGCTGTTCGAATTGCTGGAGCGCCTCGATCAGGCGTCCCTTCAGGAGAAGCGCAAGCTGACCATTCCCTTCCTTAAAGAGACGCTGGGGTGGTAGACGAAGCACTGGTCATGCAAACGGCGGCGGCACTGCGCCACGCCAGGCGAATTCTGATCATTACCGGTGCCGGACTGTCTGCGGATTCGGGGTTGCCGACTTACCGTGGTATAGGCGGACTCTATAACGGCCGAACCGATGACGGTCTGCCGATTGAGGTCGCATTGTCCGGTCCGATGCTGCGACGTGATCCCGAGCTGTGCTGGAAATACATCGCTCAACTGGGCAAGGCCTGTCTGGGCGGGCAGCCCAATTCTGCGCATTACGCGATCGCTCAGTTGCAGCGCATCAAGCCCGAGTGCTGGGTGCTGACCCAGAATGTCGATGGTTATCATAGAGCTGCAGGCAGTCCGCCTGAGCGCCTGATCGAGATTCACGGTCAGATGGCGCCGCTGTTCTGCCAGTCCTGTGGCGCAGAAGATCCTCAGCTGAGTGAGCATCTGCAGCGACCAATGCCACCTTTGTGCTCAATCTGTAGTGGCGTTTTGCGACCGTCCGTCGTTCTTTTTCAGGAAATGCTCCCGGAACAGGCCCTGGAAACACTGTATGAACAACTGGCTATAGGCTATGACGCGGTGCTGACCATCGGCACTACCGCAAGCTTCCCCTATATTCACGAGCCGGTGATCAGGACCAGGGTTTCCGGGGGTTTCACGGCAGAAATCAATCCTGAGGCGACCGATCACAGCGCGCAAATGGACGTGTTTTTGAAGTGCCGGGCGGCACATGTCATGGAAAAACTCATAAGTCACATTTAGTTCGATTGAATTTGCAAATGACTTGGATAGAAGGCATAGTCTCGCCTTCTTAACAGTTCAGCCACGGTCGTGCCCATGCTAGTTGTTCGCTTCGCACCCCTCGTGCCCCTCGCACTCGTCACATTCCTGTTCGGTTGCTCGGCCAATATGCCGGTTTCTCAGCAAGAACAGGCTCAGCAAGCGCCTCGTTATCAGAACACCGTCACCGCCCAGTCCGCTGCCCGCCGCGCCGATGCCGCCGCCCTGCAGGACGAGATGGCCACTGAAGACGAACTGGCCCAGTTTGCTGACAACCAATCCTACAAACTGCCGGTTCTGGCCGACAGCATCCTTGAACGTGGCAAGGCCCTGATCGGTACGCGTTACCAGTTCGGCGGCACTTCGACCCGTTCGGGTTTCGATTGCAGCGGCTTCATCGGTTTCCTGTTCCGCGAAGAGGCTGGCATGAACCTGCCGCGCTCGACGCGTGAAATGATCAACGTCGATGCGCCTCTGGTCTCGCGCAACAACCTCAAGCCGGGTGATCTGCTGTTCTTCAGCACACGCGGCCGTGGTCGCGTCAGCCACGCAGCGATCTACGCCGGTAACGATCAGTTCATCCACTCCAGCAGCCGCCGCAGCGGTGGTGTACGCATCGACAGCCTTGATGACGCTTATTGGAGCAAAACGTTCATCGAAGCCAAGCGTCCTCTGGCAATGGCACCCGGTGCCGTAGCCGTGAAGACGTCAGCAGTTGCCACGCAGACAACGGCGATGACATCGACTACAGTCAAGACCGCAGTAAAACGCCGTAAGTAAATGAAATATGGAAAACGCAGACAGGCCGATGGCCTGTTTTCGTTTTTGAGCTTCTCGGCAGCGTAAGCCGCATCCGGATCAGGTTGTTGTGGTTATGTCGATTGCTTTGCGCCTGATGGTTATCTCTATTGCCGCGTTGCTTGGCGCCTGCGCCAGCGCACCGCCGCCTCCCCAGCCCCGGATCGTTCAGCGTCCGGTGGTAACTGCTCCTCCCCAGATTCTTTCCCAGGCTGCCGAAGATGTGCTGTTTCGCGCATTGGGGCTGGTCGGCACGCCCTATCGTTGGGGTGGCAACACGCCGGATTCGGGTTTCGATTGCAGTGGCCTGATCGGCTATGTGTACCGCGACGCTGCGGGGATCTCCCTGCCACGCTCCACGCGTGACATGGTGGTGATGGGCGCGCCGAATGTGCGCCGCGAACAGCTGCAGTCAGGGGATCTGGTGTTCTTCGCCACCTCGGGCGGCTCGCAGGTTTCCCATGCAGGGATCTACGTCGGCGAAGGCCGCTTCGTACATGCCCCAGCGACCGGCGGCACAGTCAAGCTCGACAGCCTCGACAAGCCGTATTGGCAGAAAGCCTACCTCAACGCCAAGCGCGTGATTCAGCCGTCGGACCTGGCACAGAATCGTCCTTGATCGCTGATGCCGCAAGCTTCTGCCGCTGTTGTGCAGATAACAGCGGATTGTGGGAAAAGCCACGTTCATTCAGTAAGTGGTGATCGTTCCTACGCTCTGCGTGGGAATGCCTCCCAGGACGCTCCGCGTCCGCTCTCGAATGTGGCGCAGATGTGTGCCCAAGCTCCAGCGTTTTCGACGTCATGCGCTCGACTCACTGAGTCCGCAGTCTGTGCCATTTGTGACGCAGAGCGTCACGGGCGGCATGCCCACGCGGAGCGATGGGCACGATCAGTGTGCTTGAGACCATGATCGTTCCTACGCTCTGCGTGGGAATGCCTCCCAGGACGCTCCGCGTCCGCTCTCGAATGTGGCGCAGATGCGTGCCCAAGCTCCAGCGTTTTCCACGTCATGCGCTCGGCTTACTGAGTCCGCAGTCTGTGCCATTTGTGACGCAGAGCGTCACGGGCGGCATGCCCACGTGGAGCGATGGGCACGATCAGTGTGCTTGAGACCATGATCGTTCCCATGCTCTGAGCGTCACCGCGTTATTGAGCCACCTTCACCGATGTAACCCGCCAGATCTTGTTGCCCACATCATCCGCTACCAGCAATCCGCCGCGATGGTCATTGACCACGCCTACCGGACGGCCCATGGCCTTTTCGTCGCTGTTGAGGAAACCAGTCAGCACATCGACTGGTGCGCCGTTTGGTTTGCCGCCGCTGAAGGGCACGAACACCACCTTGTAACCGCTGTGCGGTTTGCGGTTCCAGGAACCATGCTGGCCGATGAACAGGCCTTCGTTGAACGGTGCTGCCAGCGTCTTGCCGTCGGCGAACGCCAGCCCCAGTGATGCTGTGTGCGGGCCGACCGCATAATCGGGGGCGATGGCCTTGGCGACCAGGGCCGGGTTCTGCGGTTTGACGCGCTCGTCCACGTGCTGGCCGTAATAGCTGTAAGGCCAGCCGTAGAAGCCGCCGTCCTGCACCGAGGTCACGTAATCGGGCACCAGATCGCTGCCGATCTCGTCACGCTCGTTGACCGCTGTCCACAGTTTTCCAGTGGTCGGCTCCCAATCCATCCCATTGGGGTTGCGCAGGCCCGAGGCGAAGATGCGGTGGTTGCCGGTGGCAGCGTCCACTTCCCAGATCGCCGCACGACCTTCTTCCTTGTCCATGCCGTTCTCGGCCACGTTGCTGTTGGAGCCGACGGTCACGTACAGCTTGCTGCCGTCCTTGCTGGCAATGACGTTCTTGGTCCAGTGGTGATTCAGCGTGCCGCCCGGCAGGTCGACCACTTTGGTCGGCTGGGCGCTGATCGAGGTCTGGCCGTTTTCATACGGGAAGCTGATCAGGCGGTCGGTGTCGGCCACGTACAGCTTGTTGCCCACCAGCGTCATGCCGAACGGCGAATTGAGATTCTGCAGAAAGACGCTGCGGGTTTCGGCCACGCCGTCGTTGTTGGTGTCGCGCAGCAGGGTGATGCGGTTGGCGCTCGGAACGCCCGCACCGGCGCGGCCCATGACCTTCTCCATGACCCAGCCACGGATGCCTTTGCCATCATCCGGCTTGGCCGGTGAGTTGGTTTCCGCGACCAGTACGTCGCCATTGGGCAGCACGTACAGCCAGCGCGGGTGATCCAGATGTTCAGCGAAGGCGCCAACCTGGGTGCCTGGCGCGGCCACCGGTTTGGCGTCCTTTTCCCAGCCGATGGCCGGGGCGATGTTGACCGTCGGAATCAGCGTCTTGTTCGGCTCCGGCAGTTTTGGAGAAGGCCCTGTTCCGTCCGAGACCTGCAAGGTCGAAGACTCGCCGCACGCCGCGAGGCCGCCTGCGAGCAGAAGCAGTACAGCGTACTGTGGTCTGATTTTGAACATCGTGAATCTCCATCGACAAAGGCTTGGTCCAGTAAGGGATAGAGACACCCTGACCGCCGAGGTTCAATTGCGAGCCACCATCCGGCGGCGTCATGCAAGTGAATGGCCTTTATGCCCTGTGTACTGCGGTGTCGATTGACGCTCCACCCCCAACCCTCTACCCTTCGCGGTTTGTTTCAGGTGCTCTGCAATCCTCCCGATTGGCAGGGTGAAACAGGGAAGCCGGTGAGGGTCTGACGATCCGATTCCGGCGCTGCCCCCGCAACGGTAAATGAGTCAAGGCTGTGCATCGTGCCACTGCGTTTCGACGCGGGAAGGCGTGCAGCCCGGATGACCCGCTCATGAGCCCGGAGACCGGCCTGAAATACTCAATTGCATCACGGAGGGTGATGCTCTGTGCAGGGCGTTGCCGTGCTGTTCAGTGCTGTCCTTCCGTCTGCTTTCGCGACCCCCCGAGCGGAGAGCCGAGATGAACGAATCCCCCGAACGCGACGAACGCCATCTGACGCGCATGCAGCGCAAGAAAGCCGTGATGGACGAACGTATCGCCAGCTCGCCCAATGAATGCGGCCTGTTGCTGGTGTTGTCCGGCAATGGCAAGGGCAAGAGCAGCTCGGCGTTCGGCATGCTTGCGCGGGCCATGGGCCATGGCATGCAGTGCGGCGTGGTGCAGTTCATCAAGGGGCGCAACAGCACAGGCGAGGAAATGTTTTTCCGCCGCTTCCCCGAGCAGGTGCGCTATCACGTGATGGGCGAGGGCTTCACTTGGGAAACCCAGGATCGTCAGCGCGATATCGCGGCTGCCGAGGCTGCCTGGGCCGTGAGCCTTGAAATGCTGCGCGATCCGGCTATCGGTCTGGTGGTGCTCGACGAACTGAACATCGCTCTCAAGCACGGCTATCTGGACCTTGAGCAGGTTTTGACCGATCTGCAGGCCCGTCCGCCCATGCAGCATGTGGTGGTGACCGGGCGTGGTGCCAAACCCGAATTGATCGACCTGGCGGATACCGTTTCGGATATCGGCGTGGTCAAACATGCATTCCAGTCCGGCATCCGGGCGCAGAAAGGTATCGAACTGTGAGCCATTCCGTTATGAGCATCCGGTCATGAGAACCCCCAGGGATTGCCCGGCAGTACTGATCGCTGCACCGGCCTCCGGTCAGGGCAAGACCACCGTCACCGCAGCACTGGCACGCCTGCACCGTAATCAGGGGCGCAAGGTACGGGTCTTCAAGTGTGGCCCGGACTTTCTCGATCCGATGATTCTCGAGCGGGCGAGCGGGGCGCCGGTGTTTCAGCTGGACCTGTGGATGGTCGGCGCCGACGAGAGCCGTCGCCTTCTGTGGGAAGCCGCCGAAGACGCGGACCTGATCCTGATCGAAGGCGTGATGGGCTTGTTCGACGGCACGCCGTCCAGTGCTGATCTGGCGCGCCACTTCGGCGTACCGGTCCTCGGCGTGATTGACGGCACGGCGATGGCCCAGACCTTCGGTGCTCTGGCGCTGGGGCTGGCGCGCTATCAGCCTGACCTGCCGTTTGCCGGCGTGCTGGCCAACCGCGTGGGCACCGTGCGTCATGCGCAGTTGCTGGAAAACAGCCTGACCGAAGGCCTGCGCTGGTATGGCGCGCTGTCTCGTGAAACCGGCTTCGAACTGCCCAGTCGCCATTTGGGGCTGGTGCAGGCCGACGAACTCAACGACCTGGACCTGCGTCTGGACATGGCCGCTGCGGCCCTGGCCACCACCTGCGAGGTGGCCTTGCCGCCTGCGGTCACGTTCACTGCGCCAGAACCGGTTCATGTCGAGCGCTGGCTGGACGGGGTGCGGATTGCCGTGGCTCGCGATGGAGCGTTTGCGTTCACCTACGGCGCGAGTCTCGATCTGCTACGCAACATGGGTGCGGAACTGAGTTTCTTCTCACCGATCCGCGACAGCCATCTGCCTGAAGCAGACAGCCTGTACCTGCCCGGCGGCTATCCCGAGCTGCATCACGTAGAGCTGTCTGCCAACGCCACGATGCTGGCCGATATTCGGGCGCACCATGCGGCAGGCAAGCCTACATTGGCCGAATGCGGCGGCATGCTGTATCTGCTCGAAGCCCTGACCGATGTTGAAGGCGTGCGCGCTGAACTGGTCGGTCTGCTGGCGGGCGAAGCGGCCATGCAGAAACGGCTGGCGGCGCTGGCGTTGCAGGCGGTCGAAATGCCGGAAGGCGAGTTGCGCGGTCACACCTATCACCATTCGCTGACCACCACCGAACTGCAGCCGATTGGCCGAGGCGTCAGCCCCAACGGCGGGCGTGGTGCGGAAGCGGTTTATCGTGAAGGCCGCCTGACCGCGACCTATATCCATTTCTATTTTCCGTCCTGTCCCCAGGCGATTGCGGCCCTGTTCAAGCCATGACCGAACATGCGTTCAATGATGAGGAGCGGGCAGCGGTGTACCGAGCCATTGCCGAGCGCCGCGACATGCGGCACTTCGTCGGTGGCAGCGTGGCGCCCGAACTGCTTGCGCGTTTGCTGGAGGCTGCACACCAGGCACCCAGCGTTGGCCTGATGCAGCCCTGGCGGTTCATTCGGATCAGCGACCCGGCGCTGCGTGTCAGGATGCAGGCGCAGGTCGAAGAAGAGCGGGTCCGCACGGCCGAGGCACTGGGCGAGCGAACCGACGAGTTCATGAAGCTCAAGGTCGAAGGCATCAACGACTGCGCCGAGGTGCTGGTTGCCGCGCTGATGGAAGGTCGCGAGCAGCACATCTTTGGTCGTCGCACCCTGCCGGAAATGGACATGGCGTCGTTGTCCTGCGCGATTCAGAACCTGTGGCTGGCTGCACGTGCCGAAGGGCTGGGCATGGGCTGGGTGTCGCTGTTCGACCCTGACGCATTGGCCGATCTGTTGGCGATGCCAGAAGGCGCCAAGCCGCTGGCGATTCTCTGCCTGGGCCCGGTAAAGGAATTCTATCCCGCACCCATGCTGGTGCTGGAAGGCTGGGCGCAGGCGCGTCCGCTGAGTGAACTGCTGTATGAGAATCAATGGGGAGTGAGTCAATGAGTGTGGCGCTGTTGAGCGTGGCCGGAGTTGCGCTGGATGCGCTGCTCGGCGAGCCGAAACGTTCTCATCCGCTGGTGGCGTTCGGGCGCTTTGCCAATCGTCTGGAGCAGCGCTTCAACAGCGGCGGCCGGGGCTGGCGCAGCCATGGCGTCACGGCCTGGTTCGTGGCGGTGATCCCGCTGACACTGCTGGCCACGCTGCTGAGCTGGGCACCGTTCGTGGGCTGGCTGGTGGAGATTCTGGCGCTGTATTGCGCGCTGGGCATGCGCAGCCTCGGTGAGCATGTGCAGCCGGTGGCCCAGGCATTGCGCAGCGATGATCTGGAAGAGGCGCGTCGTCGCGTCGGCTATCTGGTCAGCCGCCAGACCAGCGAACTGGATGCGACCGAAGTCGCCCGCGCGGCCACCGAGTCGGTGCTGGAAAACGGCAGCGATGCAATATTTGCTGCGCTGTTCTGGTTTGTCGTGGCCGGTGTTCCAGGCGTGGTGCTCTATCGCCTGAGCAATACGCTGGATGCCATGTGGGGCTATCGTAACGAACGTTTCGAGCGTTTCGGCTGGGCGGCGGCGAAGATCGATGACCTGCTTAACTATATTCCTGCACGCCTGGTGGCGCTGACCTACGCGCTGCTGGGCAAAACCCGTTTGGCACTTCGATGCTGGCGCACTCAGGGACCGACCTGGGACAGTCCCAATGCAGGTCCGGTGATGGCGGCCGGTGCTGGCGCGCTGGGCGTCGAATTGGGTGGCGCGGCGATCTATCACGGCGAGCTGCATCAGCGTCCGCAATTGGGCGAAGGCGCACCCGCTGATGCCGACTCCATCGACCGTGGCTGGGAACTGGTGCAGCGCGCCGTGTGGCTCTGGTTGCTGGTGCTGTGCGTCGGGACAGCATTCTATGCTTGAGCACGGCGGACGACTGCGCGCTGCGGCGCAGCACTATGGCATCAATCAGGCCGACTGGCTGGACCTGTCCACCGGCATCGCGCCGTGGTCCGCGCCGGTACCGGACATTCCTTTGCGTGCCTGGGCGCGCCTGCCCGAGAACGATGATGGTCTGGAGACTGCCGCCTGTGCCTATTACGGCGTGTCACAGGTGTTGCCTGTTGCGGGTTCGCAGGCGGCGATCCAGGCGCTGCCGCGAGTGCGCAGTGCGGGTCGGGTGGGCGTGCTGTCGCCGTGCTACGCCGAACATGCGCATGCCTGGCGCAAGCAGGGTTATGTGGTGCGTGAGGTCGGCGAGCACGAAGTGGATTACTTCCTCGACAGCCTTGATGTACTGGTGGTGGTCAACCCCAACAACCCGACCGGCCTGCACCTGAGCGCCGAGCGCCTGCTGGAATGGCATGCGCGGCTGGCAGAGCGGGGCGGCTGGCTGGTGGTGGACGAAGCCTTCATGGATAACACCCCTGAGCTGAGCCTGGCAGCTGAAACCTGGCGTATCGGACTGGTCGTGCTGCGCTCGTTCGGCAAGTTTTTCGGGTTGGCCGGGGTCAGGCTTGGCTTCGTGCTGGCCGAACCCGCGCTGCTCAGGTTGCTGGCGCAGGAAATCGGCCCGTGGTCGGTCAGCGGTCCGACGCGGATTCTGGGGCAGGCCTGTCTGAATGACCGCGAATGGCAGGCGCAGCAGCGCGTGCGCACCGATCAGGCGCGCGACCGTCTGGTGGCTCTGCTCGAGCTGTACGGACTTGCCCCACAAGGCGGCTGTGCACTGTTTCAATGGCTGGTCACGCCTGAAGCGCGGGCGATCCATGAATTCTGCGCCCGACGCGGGGTGTTGCTGCGCCTGTTCGAAGGCCCGACGCCTGAAGTCTCCAGCCTGCGTTTCGGGCTGCCCTGCGACGAAGCCGACTGGCGTCGTCTGCACACTGTTCTGTTTGAATACCGCAAGGAATCCTGATGGCCACGCTGATGGTACAAGGCACCACATCCGACGCCGGCAAAAGCACGCTGGTAACCGCGCTGTGCCGCTGGTTGACGCGACAGGGGGTGAAGGTCGTCCCGTTCAAGCCGCAGAACATGGCGCTCAACAGTGCCGTGACCGCCGACGGCGGCGAGATTGGTCGCGCCCAGGCGGTGCAGGCTCAGGCGTGTTATCTGCAGCCGCACACCGACATGAACCCGGTCCTGCTCAAGCCCAACAGCGACACCGGCGCACAGGTAATCATCCATGGCCGCGCGGTCACCACCATGAATGCGGTGGCGTATCACGGCTATAAAGAAATCGCCATGCGCGCGGTGCTGGAGTCTCATGAGCGGCTCGGGCAAAGCTATCCAGTGATCATGGTCGAAGGCGCCGGTTCGCCTGCCGAGATCAACCTGCGAGCCAACGACATTGCCAACATGGGCTTCGCCGAAGCCGTCGATTGCCCGGTGCTGTTGATCGCCGACATCAACCGTGGTGGTGTCTTTGCCCATCTGGTCGGCACTCTGGAGCTGCTGTCCCCCAGCGAGCAGGCGCGGGTCAAAGGTTTCATCATCAACCGTTTTCGCGGCGACATCGCCTTGCTGCAACCGGGCCTGGACTGGCTGGAAGCGCGCACCGGCAAGCCGGTGGTCGGCGTGCTGCCCTATGTGATGGATCTGCATCTTGAGGCCGAAGACGGTCTGGATGAGCGCCAGACAGACAAGGTCGAGCAGGTGCTGAATGTGGTGGTGCCGGTCTTGCCGCGCATCAGCAATCACACCGACTTCGACCCGCTGCGCCTGCATCCTCAGGTCAATCTGCAATTCGTCGGCCCCGGTCAGGCGATACCGCCTGCCGACCTGATTATCCTGCCCGGCTCGAAAAGCGTGCGCAGTGACTTGGCGTACCTGCGTGCCAATGGTTGGGAAGACGCCATCCGGAAACACCTGCGCTATGGCGGCAAGGTGATGGGGATCTGCGGCGGGCTGCAGATGCTCGGCGAGCAGATGCACGACCCACTGGGGCTGGAAGGCGCGGCGGGTTCAAGCCCGGGTCTTGGCCTGCTGGCGATGAGCACGGTGCTTGAATCCGAGAAACAGCTGCGTAACGTACGTGGCCGTCTGACGCTGGAAGATGCCGAGGTCAGCGGTTACGAGATTCATGCCGGTGTCACCACGGGTGCGGCGCTGGAACAGGCTGCCGTCCGGCTGGACGACGGTCGTTGCGATGGTGCGCAGAGCGCCGACGGGCAGATTCTCGGGACGTACCTGCACGGCCTGTTCGAGTCGCCTGCCGCGTGCAGCGCTCTATTGCGCTGGGCCGGGCTTCGCGATGTGCAGGAGGTCGATTATCACGCCCTGCGCGAGCGGGACATCGAGCGTCTGGCGGATCTGGTGGAAAAGCACTTGGACGGCACATTGCTGCGTCAGCTGTGCGGACTGGAGACGAACTGAAATGCTGCAACTGATCCTGGGGGGCGCGCGCTCCGGCAAGAGCCGACTGGCCGAAAAACTGGCGGCCGAGTGCGGTCTGAACGTGACCTACATCGCCACCAGCCAGCCACTGGACGGCGAGATGAACCAGCGCGTCGCCAGCCATCGTGCTCGTCGCCCTGAGCAGTGGGGACTGGTGGAGGAACCGGTCGAACTGGCACGCGTGCTGCGAGAAAACGCCGCGCCCGATCATTGTCTGCTGGTCGATTGCCTGACCCTGTGGCTGACCAACCTGCTGATGCTCGACAGTCCCGAACGTCTGGCGCAGGAGCGTGATGCGTTGCTCGACTGCGTGGCGGCGCTTCCAGGCGAAATCATTTTCGTCAGTAACGAAACCGGGCTTGGCGTAGTGCCGCTCGGCGAGCTGACCCGTCGCTATGTCGACGAAGCCGGCCTTCTGCATCAAGCCCTTGCCGAACGTTGCCAGCGCGTAGTGCTGACCGTGGCGGGCTTGCCCCTGACTTTGAAAGGAACTGCGCTATGAGTAACTCCTGGTGGCTCGAACCCGCACAGGCCATCAACGCGCCGATGCGTGAAGCGGCGCTGGCCCGTCAGCAACAACTGACCAAACCGGCCGGCTCGCTGGCGCAACTGGAGCGTCTGGCGGTGCAGCTTGCCGGTCTGCAGGGGCGTGAGCGTCCGGCAGCTGATCAAGTGTGGATCGCGATTTTTGCCGGTGATCATGGCGTGGTCGCTGAGGGGGTTTCGGCCTATCCGCAGGCAGTTACCGGCCAGATGCTGCACAACTTCGTCAATGGCGGCGCGGCAATCAGTGTGCTGGCGCAGCAGCTTTCGGCGCAGCTGGATGTGGTGGATCTGGGCACGGTTCTGCCGGTGGACCTGCCGGGTGTGCGGCATTTGCGCCTCGGCGCAGGCACCGCCAACTTCGCCCAGGGGCCGGCCATGACGGCTGACCAGGGGCTGGCAGCCTTGCAGGCCGGACGTGACAGTGTGCGGCGTGCCAAGGCATCAGGGACCGAGTTGTTCATCGGTGGCGAAATGGGCATCGGTAATACCACCGCTGCCAGTGCGGTTGCCTGCTCCATGCTGGAGTGCGCGGCGCAACTGCTGGTCGGCCCTGGCACCGGGCTGAACGCCGAAGGTATCGAACACAAGACTCGGGTCATCGAGCGTGCCTTGAAGCTGCACGCTGAACACGCAGGTGATCCACTGCACAGCCTGTTCAGCCTCGGCGGTTTCGAGATTGCCGCATTGACGGGCGCTTATCTGGCCTGCGCGCAGGAAGGCATCGTCGCGCTGGTGGACGGTTTCATCTGCAGCGTGGCGGCACTGGTGGCCGTGCGCCTGAACCCGTCATGTCGCAACTGGCTGGTGTTCGGCCATCGTGGCGCTGAAACGGGTCATCGTCATGTGCTGGAGATTCTTCAGGCCGAACCGTTGCTTGATCTCGGCCTGCGGCTGGGCGAGGGCAGTGGTGCCGCACTGGCCGTCCCACTGGTGCGCATGGCCTGTGCGCTGCACAACGGCATGTCGACCTTTGCCGAAGCCAGCGTATCGGATCGCCCGGCATGACCCTGCGACTGGATTTGCTGCGTCACGGTGAGACCGAGCAGGGCGGCGGTCTGCGGGGCAGCATCGACGATGCGCTGACGGATCTGGGTTGGCAGCAGATGCGCTCGGCCGTCACTGAAGCCGGGCCTTGGGACCGAGTCGTCAGTTCGCCCTTGCAGCGCTGCTCGCGCTTCTCCGAAGAGCTGGCCGCACGACTGTCCCTGCCCATGGAGCTCGAATCTGGACTGCAGGAACTGCATTTCGGTGACTGGGAAGGCCACAGCCCTGCGCAACTGATGGAGACGGATGCCGAAGGCCTGGGGCTGTTCTGGAACGATCCGTATGCCTTCACGCCGCCCAATGGCGAGCCGGTGATCGAGTTTTCAGCGCGGGTTCTGAGTGCGGTGCAGCGTCTGCATGACAGGTACGCCGGTGAGCGGGTGCTGCTGGTCAGTCATGGTGGCGTGATGCGGCTGTTGCTGGCCCAGGCGCGTGGCCTGCCGCGTGAGCAACTGCTGCAGGTGGTCGTTGGGCATGGCGCGCTGTTATCGATCAATGTTGCCGCTGAAGGCGTTCTCACGGAGTCCTGACATGCTGCCCTTCTGGATCGCCCTGCAATTTCTCGGCAGCTTTCCGATCCGCCTGCCCGGCATGCCGAAGCCTGAGGAAACCGGACGCTCGCTGTTGTTCTATCCTCTGGTGGGCGTGCTGTTCGGCATCGTATTAATGAGCCTGAATGCATTGCTGGCCGGTGCGCCCTTGATGCTGCACGCTGCCTTGCTGCTCTGCGCCTGGGTGCTGTTGAGTGGGGGGCTGCATCTGGACGGCCTGGCGGACAGCGCCGATGCCTGGTTGGGCGGTTTCGGTGATCGCGAGCGAACCCTGACCATCATGAAAGACCCGCGCAGCGGGCCGATTGCCGTGGTCACGCTGGTGCTGGTGCTGCTGCTCAAATTCACCGCCATTCTGGCGCTGATTGAAAGTCATAACAGTATCGCGCTGTTGCTGGCGCCGTTGATTGGACGCAGCGCCATGCTGGGTCTGTTTCTGAGTACGCCCTATGTGCGTGCCGGTGGTCTGGGGCAGGCGCTGGCGGACCATTTGCCAAGTGGCGCGGCGCGTCGAGTGCTGCTGGTCAGTGGTGTGGCCTGCGTGCTGTTCGCAGGTTGGTCGGGACTGGCTGCTGTGGTGGCTTCGCTGGTCTGTTTTCTGTGGTTGCGTCAGGTAATGATCCGACGTCTGGGCGGTACTACCGGGGACACCGCGGGCGCTTTGCTGGAGCTGCTTGAAGTAGCTGTACTGCTGGCGATGGTGCTGTTCTGAGCATCCGCTGATATCCGATTGACAGGCTCCTGCACCGAGGCGTAATTTCGCCGTTATTGATTTACGGGTATATCCACGCATTTCCGGTCAGGGAGCTTCAAAACAATGACATCAGTCTGGCGTACCAGTGGCTGGATACTGCTCGGGAGTGCGCTGATCCTCGCGCTTTCCTTGGGAACACGGCACGGTTTCGGTCTGTTTCTCGCGCCCATGAGCGCAGACTTCGGATGGGGGCGTGAGGTCTTTGCGTTCTCCATCGCCCTGCAGAACCTGATGTGGGGATTGGCCCAGCCTTTTGCCGGAGCGTTGGCAGATCGGTTCGGCGCGGCCAAGGTCGTGTTTGTCGGCGGCGTGCTGTATGCCGTGGGCCTGCTGTGCATGAGCATGGCGGATTCACCGCTGAGTCTGTCCCTGAGCGCGGGCCTGCTGATCGGCATTGGTCTGTCCGGCACTTCGTTTTCCGTGATCCTCGGCGTCGTCGGGCGGGCCTTGCCGGCCGAGAAACGCAGCATGGGCATGGGGATCGCCAGTGCTGCCGGTTCGTTCGGCCAGTTTGCCATGCTGCCCGGTACGCTGGGGCTGATCGGTTGGCTGGGCTGGTCCGGCGCCCTGATGGTGCTGGGCGTGATGGTGGCGCTGATCCTGCCGTTGGTGGGCATGCTCAAGGACAAGCCGACCGAATCCGTGGGCATTCAGCAGACGCTGGGTGAAGCATTGCGTGAGGCCTGCTCGCACTCCGGTTTCTGGCTGCTGGCGCTGGGCTTTTTCGTCTGTGGCTTTCAGGTGGTGTTCATCGGTGTGCATCTGCCTGCTTACCTCGTCGACCAGCACTTGCCCGCCAAGGTCGGCACCACGGTGCTGGCGCTGATTGGCCTGTTCAATATCTTCGGCACCTACACGGCGGGCTGGCTGGGCGGACGCATGTCCAAGCCGCGTCTGCTGACGGCGCTGTACCTGCTGCGCGCTGTTGTGATCGTCTTGTTCCTGTGGATTCCGCTCAGCCAGACCACCGCTTACCTGTTCGGTGTCGCGATGGGGCTGTTGTGGTTGTCCACGGTGCCGCTGACCAACGGTACGGTTGCGACCCTGTTCGGGGTGCGCAATCTGTCGATGCTCGGTGGTATCGTCTTCCTGTTTCACCAGTTGGGTGCGTTCCTCGGCGGCTGGCTGGGTGGGCTGGTGTATGACCATACCGGGAGTTACGACTTGATCTGGCAAGTGTCGATCCTGCTCAGTCTGTTGGCGGCAGCCCTCAACTGGCCGGTGCGTGAGCGCCCTGTGGCGCGGTTGCAGGCGCAGGCGGGTGTCGCGTGAGCCGACACTGGCCTTTGCTGGCAGCGCTTGCCGGTGGCGGCGCCGTGCTGGCGCTGGTCTGGTGGGGCTGGCAGCAGGTCGGGCTGGCTGCCTTGCAACTGGGCATGGGCGCTTGCTAGGCAGAAGGCGTCGGTTGGGGTAGCGTGTCGGCAGACAGCCAACAACTCCAGGGACGCCTTGATGAACACTCGCTTTATATCGATTCCCTTCCTGCTGCTGGCCATGAGCGGCACCGCCATGGCCGCCGACTGCCCGGCCCTGCTGCAAGGCGAGCTGCCCAAGCTGCGTTCCAAAGAAAACATCGACCTGTGCCAGCGCTATGCAGGTAAGCCGATGGTGGTCGTCAATACCGCCAGCTTCTGCGGCTTCGCCCCGCAGTTCAAAGGCCTTGAAGAGCTGAGCCAGCGCTACAAGGCGCAGGGCCTTGAAGTGCTGGGTGTGCCGTCCAATGATTTCAAGCAGGAAGCCAAGGACGGAGAAGAGACCGCCAAGGTCTGCTACGTCAATTACGGCGTGACCTTCACCATGACCGAGCCGCAGGCCGTGCGAGGCGACGACGCCACCCACCTGTTCAAGGTGCTGGCCGAACAGAGCAGCGCCCCGCGCTGGAACTTCTACAAGTACGTGGTGGATCGCCAGGGCAACGTGGTCGCCAACTTCTCCAGCATGACCAAGCCGGATGATCCTGATCTGATTGCGGCGATCGAGAAGGCGATTGCGTCGAAGCCTTGAGACAGGCGGCGTGAGGTGGCGCTTTGCGTTGCATTCGAGAGCGGACGCGGAGCGTCCTGGGCGGCGTTACCACGCGGGAGCGTGGGAACGATCATCACAAGTCTGCCTCAACACTGATCGTGCCCATCGCTCCGCGTGGGCATGCCGCCCGTGACGCTCCGCGTCACAAATGGCACAGGCTGCGGATTCAGTGAGCCGAGCGCATGAAGTGGATAACGCTGGAGCTTGGCCACGCATCTGCGCCACATTTTAGAGCGGACGCGGAGCGTCCTGGGCGGCGTTACCACGCAGAGCGTGGGAACGATCATCGTCGTATTCCTCCAAGGGGAGTTGCGTATAACGATGAGTGCTCCGCGTGGGCATGCATCCCGTGACGCTGCGCGTCACATCCGAGCGGACGCTGAGCATTTACCGAGCGCAACAAAAAGCCCGCACTCCCTGAGGACGTGCGGGCTTTTTTTCAGCCGTTTTTCAGTCGTCCATCAGAAGCGATAGGTGACCGAAGTACCAACGCCGTGCGCGGTGTTGCGGAAGTCAGCGCTGTACGAGCCTTTGGTGGCGCTGCTGTTGCGGATCTTGGCTTCATCTTCACGCAGGTACGAGTACGCTACGTCGATGGTCAGGTCGTCGGTCGGGCTCCAGCCGGCACCGAAGCTGACGATCTTGCGGTCGCCGGTCGGGATGCGTGGAGAGCGATTGACGTTGTTGGTCGGCGCCTGGTCCACGGAGAAGCCGGTGCGCAGTGTCCACTCCTTGTTGACCTTGTACGAAGCGCCGATGGCGTGAGCCCAGGTGTCGTGCCAGTCCTGCTCTTCGGAGATGGTGCCAATCGGGCCTGCGGAGCCGCCCAGCTGTGGTGGAACGCCGTCGTTGTTGACGGTGATGTCGGTCAGGCGGCTCCAGCGGGTCCAGGTGCTGCCTGCGTAGACAGTCCAGTTCTCATCGATCTGCTGGGTGATGGAGAAGTCCACCGACTCAGGCGTGGAGATGTCCAGCGAGGCGTCGTATTTCTGACCGCCGAACGGACCGAAACCGGAGCCTTCGATCTTGGTCTTGCCCTTGAGCTTGTAGTCGACCTTGGAGTGGTAGGTCAGGCCCAGGCGCGTGGTGTCAGTGGCCTGTACCAGCACGCCGACGTTGAAGCCCAGCGCGGTGTCGTCACCTTCGATTTTCACCTTGCCGTCGTTACGGCCCGGCGTCGCAGCGTTGAGCGTGGAGGAGGTCAGCTCGCCGTCGATGCGGTTGATGGTAGGACCGAAACCGATGGACACCTTGTCATTGAAGGCATAGCTGACGGTCGGCTGGAGGGTGACAACCTGTACGTGGCTCTTGTCGCCCCAGTAGCGGCCCGCGAAGCCGCTTTCGTAGTCGGTCACCAGACCGAACGGGGCATACATGCCCAGGCCGAATGCCCAGTGATCATCGATCGGCTTGACGTAGTAGCCCATGGGCACGCCCACGACAGGAACCATGTCGCCGTCGTTGCTGCCACCGAAGGTGCCACGGCCGTTGTCGATGTTGGTCTTGGCGATCACGGCTGCCGCGCCCACGCTGATTTCTTCGCGCTTGAGGCGGGACATGCCGGCAGGGTTGCCGAAGACGGTGCTTGCATCATCGGCAGACGAGGAGCGACCGGCAAAACCGGTGCCCATGCCGCTGACGCTTTGTTCGTTGAGTGCGAAGCCCGCAGCGAATAGCTGAGAGGAGGCCAGACCGATAGCCAGACCCAGTGTTGTCCTGTTCATTACTTTTGTCATTGTTTTCATTATTAGAACTCCTTGTGATCACCGGGCGGAAATTACCAACATTTTCGACGGCGCGCTATAGCCTGAAGAGCCCGACTTAGAGCTATTCTTGTAGGACAATCCATCTATCTTGCAGCGAACACTGCCGATCTTCGAATTCCAGTGTTGAGCTCATGCCGGGAAATACAGCGGTGCGACACTGGCATTCCAGCACGCGACAAAATCCCTGAGTCGTCCCTGCGGCTGAAAAACGGTTCTCCAGATTCTGGCCATGGCCAGTGGATCGTCTTCGGCTGGGAGGAGCGTGTTCGTGGCTTCGATCATCATCAAGGCGATGGCCGTCGAGTAGCGCAGATTGACGGTCAATTCCAGATGCGGACCGCTGAGGAAGGCGTGCTGGCTGGCAAGGCCTCTGACCCGGCTGGCAAGGTCAGGATCCAGCGCCAGATAGTTGTCCCAGAGCTGCTTGTGCCTGAGCTCTGGTATGCGATAGAGGCCATGCCCGCGGCGGCTGTCCAGGGCGGCACCGAACGCTGACTGGCTGGCGGCTATGCCCAGCAACAGGGATTCGGCACGATGGCTTCGGCGATCCAGATACATCAGGGTCGGGCGGATGACGTGACGGCATAATTCTATGGCTGCGATACCCATAATACTGTCGGCGCTCGGATGTGTGACTGCGTGCACCCTCTGGTGCCTGGCGAAGCGGAGGGTGCGGGGGCTTCCGGAGGCGGCCTCAGGTCGCCCGAGTTGAAGTGTAGTGTCAGATTTGCGGTGTAACGGCCTGTTTTTAAATTGTTTGCGGCTTTGCCGATAAGCGGCTATATCCGTTGGCAATTAGCTGGATTCATCCGAACAGAAAATGCAGGCAATAAAAAACCCCGCCAGGTGAGGGCGGGGTTTCGGGCTTGCGGTGCTGCGTTCGTCTATCAGGCAATGAGTGCCTGACGGGTACGCTCGATCACGGCCTGCAGCGGTTCGGCGCTGGCGTATTGATCGGGGTACAGGCGCTCGCTGTGGCGGGCGATGCCGTGCTCGTTGACGATGGTGAAGCTGAAGCAGCCTTTGCGGGCCGCCATGATCAGGCAATTCATTGGCGCGAATGCGTTGGTCAACGTATGAATGGCATGTTGGGTCTGGTTATGGTGAGTCATATTAGGTGTTTCCTGAATCAACACGGAACAATACCGTGCATAAATAAAGATTCCAGTAAACGCGGGCCGGCAGTAATTGGTAAAGCCTGGCTGGGCGGAGAACCTGACTGGAACAAGACAGTCAATTGAAGCGCGCTTTATCGTATGGCGCTCTGGCTGGCTGGTAGGTACTTAGGAGGGCAGGCAACACAACAGGAGCAAAGGTTCGACGCTCCGGGTGAAGATCCTGATCAATTGCAGGCTGGTTGAAGCAGAGCATGATAGCCCTAACTGCATTGCCGCCAAGGTGTGGCTCACATATGCGAAAGGGTCATGCCTGGAAACCATCGAGGTGGTCGATCCCTTGTAGCCAGCATTCTCTTCCTTTGGAAAGAGCTGATACTGGGGGACTTGTCGACCGGAATTGATTTTCAGCTTGGTACTAACGGCGGCTATGCTAATCAAGCCTGAAGTGAATTGCAAGTGTGTATATAAATCAACAGCTACCAGTGGTCGGAGATTCGATAGATCAGCACCGTGGCGCAGGCCACCATCGAACAGCCCAGCGCATAGGCTGCCAGGGTCAAGGGCCTGGACGTTCGGCTTTCGATGGCACGCATGATGTCGCCGACATTGTTAATGCGCCCCTTGCTCAGATCACTGCAGATGATCAGGGCCACGGCGATGCCCGATAGCAGGATGGTGTAGGCGAAGACGCCACCATCCGGCGGCGGCAGGACGATGCTGGCGCCGACTGCCGTGATGCAGACAGCCATCAACAGCACGAAGAACTTCACTACTTCTTTCATCGTGTCCCTTCAATAATCGCAAGCATGAACCGTGATGCGGTTTTCTCGGCGCTCGTTTGGACCGCAGCGCACGCCTTTTGTCGCACGCAAGGATTCACAGGTACGGCCTGGCCGTTCAAGAGCCGATTCAATGGGTGTCCAGCGTGTTCGGAATATGCCCTGCGAGCCACACATTCATTGGGAAAGCGTCGCAATCAGGCGGCTTCTGCAAAGGATTTGAAACGCCTGAAAAAATGGACGTTTCAGAGTTGTGCACATTAGCGTCACAAGCTGCCACATCACTGTCACATGCGTCGCTAAGGGTTTGATTTCTGATGGTGAATTATTAAGTCAATGAAAAACATCGTTTTTTTAAACTGGTGAAAAAATCGTCAGTTTGAGCGCAGGCCCCATTCTGCCTGCGTTTGAGAGAGTTAAAGGGGTGTTGTCCACTGAGTTATCCACAGCTTCTGTGGATTGTCCCGATCCGAAACGACACAGAATTGGGGGTGTCGTTGACATCAAAAGCGAGTAGAATCTCGCCCCCCGATTTGCCCGCGCGCTGCTTCTCGATGGCTGTCCTGGCTGCACTTTTCGTTGTCATTGATGCACTCTCTATTTTTCTGAACGCTTTACGCATGATGCGGCTGGCACTCATTCGGCACGCACGGAGTCGTTATGGCATTTGACTTGAACAGCCTGTTGATCGGCCTGGGCGCTGCAGCGTTGCCGTTGCTGGCGTGGGTCTGGCAGCTGCAACGCAATCTTACACGTCGCGATGCCGAGACTGCTTTGCTGGACGAGCGCCTGAGCATGGCGCAGATGGCTCAGGATGGCCTCAATGCGCAACTGGACGCCAGTCGTGACGAGATCAGCGACCTGAGCCAGGCCAACGCTGCCAAGCAGGCTGACCTTGCAGCGTTGCGTCGGGAAGTCGAGCTGCTGCGGCAGGAATCCGTTAATGCCCGTGATGTCGCGCAGGGCCTGAACCAGGAGCGCGCCATCAAGGAGGCGGAGTTGCGCCGCCTGGATGCGCAATGCGCGGCGCTCGGTGCCGAACTGCGTGAACAGCAGGACAGTCACCAGCAGCGGCTGAATGACCTTCAGGGTTCCCGCGACGAACTGCGTGCACAGTTCGCGGAACTGGCGGGCAAGATTTTCGATGAGCGCGAGCAGCGCTTCGCCGAAACCAGCCAGCAGCAGTTGGGGCAACTGCTGACGCCCTTGAAAGAGCGTATTCAGTCGTTCGAAAAGCGCGTCGAGGAAAGCTATCAGAATGAAGCCCGTGAGCGATTCTCGCTGGCCAAGGAGCTGGAGCGCCTGCAACAGCTCAATCTGCGTCTGAGCGACGAAGCCACCAACCTGACGCGCGCGCTCAAGGGGCAGAAGACCCAGGGCAACTGGGGTGAGCTGATCCTGGAGCGCGTGCTGGAACACGCAGGGCTCGAGAAGGGGCGCGAGTATCAGACCCAGGTCAGCCTCAAGGGGCCGGATGGCGAGCGCTTCCAGCCTGACGTGCTGATCATGTTGCCGGGTGACAAACAGGTGGTGGTGGATGCCAAGGTCAGTCTGACGGCGTATCAGCAGTACGTGTCGGCGGATGACGAGGTCATCGGGCAGGCCGCACTCAAACAGCATGTCCTGTCGCTGCGCAATCACGTCAAAGGGCTTTCGGGCAAGGATTACAAACGTCTTGAAGGGCTGCACAGCCTGGATTTCGTGCTGCTCTTCGTGCCGATCGAAGCGGCTTTTTCCGCCGCGCTGCAGGCTGAGCCGAATCTGTTTCAGGAAGCATTCGATCGCAATATCGTGATCGTCAGCCCCACGACGCTGCTGGCCACGCTGCGGGTGATCGACAGCCTGTGGAAGCAGGAGCGCCAGAGCCAGAATGCCCGCGAGATCGCCGAGCGTGCCGGCTGGCTGTACGACAAGTTTGTGCTGTTCATTCAGGATCTGGACGAGGTGGGCAGTCGTCTTCAGCAACTGGACAAGGCCTATTCGGCCGCACGTAACAAGCTGACAGAAGGGCGCGGCAATCTGGTCAGTCGCAGTGAGCAGTTGAAGCTGCTCGGCGCGCGTGCCAGTAAAAGCCTGCCGCCTGATCTGCTTGAACGGGCCATGACCGATGAAGAGGGTCTGGCTCGTTTGCCTGAGTAAGAAATGCCGGTGTCCGTCCGTCGCAAAGACTAGAAGGAATTCCCCGCAGGTGTCACATTGCCCATATCGGGAAAATTGTTTTCCGTAACGCTCGGCGAACCGAACGGATGCTTCTATGATCTCTATTGAGTGATCAGCACAGGTTGGTTGCCGTGTTTTCCCTGAAGGGGGCTTTATGAACAGCAAACTGCAAGAATGGCTCCATGATGTGGGTGTTGCGCTGGGTCTGATCGAACGACCAAAGCTGCAGCCCATTCCGGTTCGCACCGACGACACACGTCGCCGCCCGCGCCGATAGGTTGTACCGGCACGTGCTGTCGCAAGGACAGCGTAAAAAGGCCATCGCATCGGGGCGCGCCTGCGTCCCGACATGAAACCACGCTACCGATCATTGTCGCTAAGGGGCATCACGGCGCTTTCTCTTCTGATTATCACCCTCTGGCGTCGACTCCTGCTGCATCAACAGAATCAGGTCCACCACCATGGGCAATGAAAGGTGCTCGGGTTTGTTCAGGGCGCGCTTGCGAATGAAGTCGGGAAACTCGAAATTGAATTCGCCTCCCAGCTGAGCGAACAGTTCGTCTACGTCCTCGTCATCCAGCCTCAGGTCCTTGAATGTGGCGTCGTCGCGAATCTCGGCCTTGTCCACAAGGATCACGCCCAACGCATCCAGCACCCTCTGTTTGATCGCCTCGCGACTCATGAGAACCCCTGTTATTGATCGTTATGATCCAAGCAGGGGGACTTCATGTCACCAGCCCTGTGCATTGAGGCTAGCTCAAATCCAAAGCGCAGCCGTTGATAGCCCGGCGCAATGGTGACGAGTTGTTTAAACTGCCACGTTGAGCGACAGACGGCATGCCGGTCCTGTCTTGCTGTCTGCCAGTGTGACCAGCGAGTTGTAAAAACGATGTCCCGAAGCCGATGCGAACGTTGCCTGCGTCCCGATGCTCACTGCCTCTGCGCCTTGATTCCACAACTGGACAGTCGAACCCGGGTGCTGATCCTGCAGCACCCGGACGAAGCGAAGCACGCGTTGAACACTGCACGCTTTGCAGCACTCGGGCTGAGCAATGCCCAGCTCAGGATCGGCGAAGTGTTCGAAGACCTTGCAGAACTGCTCAATCCGCCCGGGTATCAGCCACGACTACTGTTTCCGGGTGACGCCGCGCAGCCGTTGACTGTCGGGCAGGCCGAAGCGCTGCCGACCCTGCTGGTGGTCCCTGACGGCACTTGGCGCAAGGCGCGCAAATTATTGCACCTCAATCCGCTGCTGGCTGCGCTTCCGCGTGTCACGCTCGGCAATGTACCGGCCTCACGTTATCGTTTGCGCAAGGCGCCTGGACCGGATGCACTGTCGACGCTTGAGGCGATTGTTCATGCCCTGCAGACACTCGAAGCACCGGTTTCCTTCGAGGCGCTGCTCAAGCCGTTCGACGCCTTGATAGAAGGCCAGATTCAGGCCATGGGCAGCGATACCTACCAGCGCAACCATGGCGAGCGTTCATCGTGAGCGCCAATCGTGAGCAAAACACTTTGCGCCGATAACGCTGCCCAGCTGTAACTGTTGCTTTGCGGATCAGCGCCTAGAATGAAGGCCTTGTCCTGCCTTGTTTCGGAATCTGTGATGCATATTTCTTCTGGCCGCTGGGTGTATGGCCTCTGTCTTGCCCTGTTGACCGCGCTGCTCTGGGGCATCCTGCCCGTCAAACTCAAACAGGTGTTGCAGGCGATGGACCCGGTGACCGTCACCTGGTTCCGGTTGCTGGTGTCTGGCTCGCTGCTGTTTGTCTGGCTGGCTTCGGTCAAGCGTCTGCCCAGCTTCAAGCTGCTCGGCCGCAAGGGCAAGGCACTGGTCGTGCTGGCGGTATTGGGGCTGGTAGGCAATTACATGTTGTATCTGGTCGGGCTGCGCATGCTCAGCCCCGGTACGACGCAGTTGCTGATTCAGATCGGACCGATCCTGTTGCTGATCAGCAGCATCTTTCTGTTCAAGGAGCGTTTCAGTCTGGGGCAGGGTATCGGTCTGGCGATCCTGCTGATCGGCTTCGGGTTGTTCTTCAATCAGCGTCTGGTCGAACTGCTCACCTCATTGGGCGACTACACCCTGGGTGTGCTGATCGTGATCATGGCGTCAGTGGTCTGGACCTTCTATGGACTGAGCCAGAAGCAACTGCTGACGGTATGGAACTCGCTGCAGGTCATGATGGTGATCTATCTGTTCTGCGCGCTGCTGATCACGCCATGGGCTCATCCCGCTCAGGCGCTGCAACTGAGCCCGCTGCAGGGCTGGCTGTTGCTGGCTTGCTGTTTGAATACGCTGGTGGCCTATGGCGCTTTTGCCGAAGCGCTGGCGCACTGGGAGGCTTCGCGGGTCAGTGCGACGCTGGCCCTGACACCTTTGATCACACTGGCTTCGGTGGCGATTGCAGCCTGGCGGTGGCCGACCTATGTTCAGGCCGAAGAGATCAACGCGCTGGGTTACGGCGGCGCGCTGCTGGTGGTGCTGGGGTCGGCGCTCACGGCGCTGGGGCCATCGCTGATTGCAGGGTTGAAAGCCAGAAGGGCGAGATTGGCCCAGGCCTGATTAGGTTCAGCGCTTGCCCAGCGCCAGTGCCTGATGAAGCCATTGTTGCCGCTGCTCTTCGGTTGAGGTGCGCACTGGGGCGAACTCGGTCAGGCGTCTGGTTTTGATGCCACAGAAACCGAGAATGGTGCGAATCATCTGCCGGTGCGCCGGAGCGCCGTAGATCCAGCGGAAGTAGCGGGGCGGAGTATCCATGGTCACCAGCAGTTCCGCCGTCCGGCCCTTGAGCAGTTCGTTGGAAGGGTGTCTGCGTCCATGCGCCTTGAAGGCGAAACCCGGCGTGAGCACCCTGTCGAAAAAACCGGTCAGCAGCGCAGGCAGGCCGCCCCACCAGACCGGATAGACGAACACCAGATGCTCGGCCCAGTGAATCTGTCGCTGGGCTTCGAGCAGGTCGTGTTCCAGTGTCTGGCTCTGTTCGTAGCCGCTGTGCAGCACCGGATCGAAATCCAGCTCTCCAAGTTTTAACACCCGGACCACATGCCCTTCGCTGCGAGCGCCCTGTGTGTAGGCTTCGGCGAGGGCATGGCACAGGCTGATGGTCTTGGGCGTGCCATAGACCATCAGAATGCGTTTGCCGCTGCCTTCCAGCGGCGTGGCGCCACTTTTGGCGTCAGCCATTGCTGCCTGCCTCGAGCATTTTTTCAGGACGTACCCAGGCGTCGAACTCTTCATCCGTCAGGTAACCCAGCGCCAGTGCGGCTTCACGCAGGGTCAACCCCTCGGTGTAGGCCTTTTTGGCGATCTGCGCGGCCTTGTCGTAGCCGATGTGCGGGTTCAAGGCGGTGACCAGCATCAGGCCGCGCTCCAGGTGTTCGGCAATCTTCTCTGCATCTGGCTCCATGCCGACAATGCAATGCTCGTTGAAGTTGCTGCAGCCATCGGCCAGCAAGCGGATCGATTGCAGAATGTTGTGAATGATGACTGGCTTGTACACGTTCAGTTGCAAGTGACCCTGGCTGGCGGCAAAGCCCACCGTGACGTCGTTGCCCATCACCTGGCAAGCCAGCATCGATAGCGCTTCGCACTGAGTCGGGTTGACCTTGCCGGGCATGATCGAGCTGCCGGGTTCGTTGGCTGGCAATCTGACTTCAGCCAGACCTGCACGTGGCCCTGAACCCAGCAGGCGCAGGTCATTGGCGATTTTCATCAAGGTGCCGGCCAGGGTCTTCAGGGCGCCCGAAAGTGAAGTAAGCGCTTCGTGACCCGCCAGCGCTGCAAATTTATTGGGTGCGGTGACAAATGGCAGGCCCGACAACGCAGCCAGTTCAGCGGCCACGGCTTCGGCAAAGCCTTTCGGCGAATTGAGACCCGTGCCGACAGCAGTGCCGCCCTGCGCCAGTTCGTACACCGCTGGCAGCGCTGCGCGAATGGCTTTTTCCGAGTAATCCAACTGCGCCACGAAGCCCGACAGCTCCTGGCCGAAGGTGATCGGTGTCGCGTCCATCATGTGGGTGCGGCCGGTCTTGACCAGCTTCATGTGCCGCGCGGATTGCTCGGCAAGGCCTGCAGACAGCTCGGCAATGGCAGGCAGCAGTTTCTCTTTCACCGCCTGTGCCGCAGCGATGTGCATGGCTGTGGGGAAGCAGTCGTTGGAGCTTTGCGAGCGATTGACGTGGTCATTCGGGTGGACTGGCGACTTGCCGCCACGACCCTGGCCTGCCAGTTCGTTCGCGCGTCCGGCGATCACTTCGTTGACGTTCATGTTGCTCTGCGTGCCACTGCCGGTCTGCCAGACCACCAGCGGAAACTGGGCGTCATGCTGGCCGTCCAGCACTTCGTCGGCGGCCTGTTCGATCAGGCGGGCGATGTCGGCAGGCAGGTCGCCGTTGCGGTTGTTCACGCGCGCGGCGGCCTTCTTGATCAGCGTGAGCGCATGCAATACCGGCAGCGGCATACGCTGATCGCCGATGGCGAAATTGATCAGTGAGCGTTGGGTCTGGGCTCCCCAATAAGCGTCTTCAGGGACTTCGATCGGGCCGATGCTGTCGGTTTCTGTGCGGCTCACTGTGCTTACTCCTTTAAGTGCATTGCAGCGTTAGGTGTCCATATGCGAACAGGGTTCCCGATCATTGCTTTTTAACCGCTCGGCGAACCGGGGTTGAGCCAAAAGCCTGTATAAGCGCAGAATGGTCGGCCCTGAGGTATTGCCTCGCTTGCTAGATAAGGAAACTCGATGACCCGTCTTCGTGCCATTTGTACCGCGGTAGTTCTGGTCTGCGCCAGTGGCCAGGTCCTCGCCGATACCGCCAGTCACAACGCGAGCGCCGAAACGTTCCTGAAACTTGCCAATGCCGATCGCCTGGGCGCTCCGGTGTACGCACAAGTACAGCAGATGTTTGCCCAGCGCTTCGCCGAAACCAAGGCACCTGCCTCGAAAAAGGCGCTGCTGGAAACCTATCAGGCAAAAGCCAACACCGCGCTGGACCAGGCCATTGGCTGGAACAAGCTGAAGCCTGAAATGGTCAAGCTCTACACCGCCAACTTCACTGAAAGCGAGCTCAAGGACCTGGTTGCGTTCTACCAGTCCCCACTGGGCAAGAAAGTGATGACCAAAATGCCTGAGCTGGCTCAGCAATCGGCTCAGTTGACCCAGGGCAAGCTGGAAAGCGCCGTGCCGGTCGTCAACAAGCTGCTCGCCGACATGACCGCCGAACTGGAACCTGCCAAGGCAGCCGCTCCAGCGCCAGCCAAGAAGCCTTAAGCGAATCCCGTCATGACCATGCAAACACGTATCGAGTCGGCGCTGGCGCTGCTGCAGCCGCATCATCTGCAAGTGCTCGACGAGAGCCACATGCACAGTCGTGGTGAACAGACGCACTACAAGGCCATTCTGGTCAGTGATCAGTTCGAAGGTCTGAACTCGGTCAAGCGCCACCAGAAGGTGTATGCCACTCTGGGTGCCCTGATGGGCGAGTTTCATGCCCTGGCCTTGCACACCTACACGCCTGAAGAATGGGCGAAGACTGGCGCAGCCCCGGCATCGCCGACCTGCGCCGGCGGTCACTGAGCACTCAGAGACCCGTGCCGTCGGGTCGTTGATTCAAATCAACGACCCGATGTGCCTGTCTACCTACGGTTTTTGCTAGAATCCGCACCGCGCCGCAAGGCCGGTGCGTTTTTTTTCGTTCAGATTTTTGTCCGGTAGGCCCTTTGCGAGGGTCGCCACCTGGAGTGATACATGACTCAACAGTCGATCAGTCAGCCGATCGTCGTGGCTGCGCTATACAAATTCGTCACCCTCAGCGATTACGTCGCGTTCCGTGAGCCGCTGTTGCAGGCCATGGTCGACAACGGCATCAAGGGCACGTTGTTGATCGCCGATGAAGGCATCAACGGCACCGTGTCCGGCACCCGCGAGGGCATTGACGGCCTGATGGCCTGGTTGCGCAGCGACCCGCGTCTGGTCGACATCGATCACAAGGAATCGTACTGCGAAGAGCAGCCGTTCTATCGCACCAAGGTCAAGCTCAAGAAAGAGATCGTGACCCTGGGCGTTGAAGGTGTCGATCCCAACAAGGCCGTGGGCACCTACGTCGAGCCAAAGGACTGGAACGACCTGATCGCCGACCCTGAAGTCCTGCTGATCGACACGCGCAACGACTATGAGGTGTCCATTGGCACTTTCGAAGGCGCGATAGACCCCAGGACCACTTCTTTCCGCGAGTTTCCTGACTACATCAAGGCGCACTTCGACCCGGCGGTGCACAAGAAAGTCGCGATGTTCTGCACCGGTGGGATTCGTTGCGAAAAGGCCTCCAGCTACATGCTGGGAGAGGGCTTCGAAGAGGTCTATCACCTCAAGGGCGGCATCCTGAAGTATCTTGAAGAAGTACCGCAGGACGAAAGCCAGTGGCGCGGCGACTGTTTTGTCTTCGACAACCGTGTCACCGTCCGACACGACCTGACTGAAGGTGACTACGACCAGTGCCATGCCTGTCGTACCCCGATCAGTGCAGAAGACCGTGCGAGCGAGCACTACTCGCCAGGTGTAAGCTGTCCGCATTGCTGGGACTCGCTGAGCGAGAAAACCCGTCGCAGCGCCATCGATCGACAGAAGCAGATCGAGCTGGCCAAGGCGCGTAACCAGCCCCACCCGATCGGTCGTAATTACCGTCTGCCCGAGGCCTGAGCCATGTCCGCCCGCCTGATTTATGTCATGGACCCCATGTGTTCGTGGTGCTGGGGCTTCGCTCCGGTCGCCGATGCGCTGGTGCAGCAGGCTCGGGCGGCGGATGTACCGCTGCATCTGGTCATGGGCGGGCTGCGTTCCGAGGCTTCGCCACTGGAAGCCTCCAAACGACGCTACATTCTTGAGCACTGGCAGGCGGTCGAGGAGGCCACCGGTCAGCCATTCCTGCGTGAAGGTGCGTTGCCGGAAGGCTTTGTCTACGACACCACGCCGGCCTGCCTCGCGGTCACGGCGGCGCGGTCCCTGGAGCCGGAACGCGCCTGGGAACTGGTCAAGCTGATTCAACAGGCGTTTTACGGCCAGGGTCGTGATGTAACGCGCCCTTCAGTGTTGGCCGAGCTTGCCGAACAGGCCGGTTTTTCCCGCCAGCAGTTTGCCGACGCGTTCGACAGCCCCGAACAGCAGGCGGCCACGGCGGCCGACTTTACGTGGTCGCAGGATCTGGGCATCGCGGGTTTCCCGACTTTGCTGGCCGAGCGCAATGGCCAGCTGGCCCTGCTGACCAATGGTTATCAACCTTTGAGCGAACTGTCGCCGTTGCTCGGCCGATGGCTGGAGCGTGCGGCCAGTGCTTGATGACTCCACGGGTAATTCGCTGAAACCCGAAGGCGTGCGCCACGATGCATTGAGTTGGGCCGAGATTCGACGGCTTGCCTTGCGCCACAAGAAAGCCCTGTGGATCGCCAACGGCGTGGCGATACTGGCGACGTTGTGCAGCGTGCCGATCCCGTTACTTCTGCCTTTGCTGGTGGATGAAGTATTGCTGGGGCGTGGTGATGCGGCGCTCAAGGTCATGGACCATCTGTTGCCCGACAGTCTGCAGAAGGCCGTCGGCTACATCGGTCTGATGCTGTTGCTGACGCTGGTCCTGCGCGCCGGGGCCTTGCTATTCAACGTCCTGCAGGCAAGGCTCTTCGCCCGACTGGCCAAGGACATCGTCTACCGCATCCGGTTGCGCATCATCGAACGGCTCAAACGCATTTCCCTTCGCGAATACGAAAGCCTGGGCAGCGGCATGGTCACCACGCACCTGGTCACCGATCTCGACACGCTGGACAAGTTCGTTGGCGAGACCCTGAGTCGCCTTCTGGTGGCGACCCTGACGCTGGCGGGCACGGCGGGCATCCTGATGTGGATGCACTGGAAGCTGGCGCTGCTGATCATGCTGTTCAACCCGCTGGTGATCTTTGTCACGGTAAAGCTGGGCAAGCGGGTCAAGCATCTGAAGAAGCTGGAAAACGACAGCACCTCGCGTTTCACCCAGGCCCTGACCGAAACCCTGGACGCCATTCAGGAAGTGCGAGCAGGTAATCGTCAGGGCTTTTTCCTCGGTCGGCTGGGCCTGAAAGCTCAGGAAGTACGCGATTACGCCATCAACTCGCAATGGAAAAGCGATGCTTCCGGACGCGCCAGTGGGCTGCTGTTCCAGTTTGGTATCGATATCTTCCGTGCCGCCGCCATGCTCACGGTGTTGTTCTCCGACCTGTCCATTGGCCAGATGCTCGCGGTGTTCAGTTACCTGTGGTTCATGATGACGCCTGTCGAGCAGTTGCTGAACCTGCAATATGCCTATTACGCGGCGGGCGGGGCGCTGACACGTATCAACGAACTGCTTGCCCGCGGTGATGAGCCGCAATACGTGGGCAGCGTCGATCCGTTCGAAGGTAAGGAGACCGTCGGTATCGAGGTGCGTGGCGTCAGCTTCGGTTATGGCGAGGATCTGGTGCTGGACCAACTGAACCTGACCATTGCGCCGGGCGAGAAAGTGGCAATCGTGGGTGCCAGTGGCGGTGGCAAAAGCACACTGGTGCAGCTGTTGCTCGGCCTCTACACCGCGCAGACCGGCTCGATCCGCTTCGGCGGCGCCACTCAGCAGGAGATCGGCCTGGAGCGGGTGCGCGAGAACGTGGCGGTTGTTCTGCAGCATCCGGCGCTGTTCAACGATACCGTCCGGGCCAACCTGACCATGGGCCGCGACTGCAGCGACGAGGCCTGCTGGCGGGCGCTGGAAGTCGCGCAACTGGAACCTGCCATCCGTGAACTCCCCGATGGCCTGGACAGCATTGTGGGGCGGTCCGGGGTGCGGCTTTCCGGCGGCCAGCGGCAGCGTATGGCCATTGCCCGCATGGTCCTGTCTGACCCCAAGGTGGTCATCCTCGATGAAGCCACCTCGGCGCTGGATGCCGCGACCGAGTACAACCTGCATCTTGCCCTGGCGCGTTTTCTGCGCAGCCGCACCACGCTGATCATCGCGCATCGTCTTTCGGCCGTGAAGCAGGCCGACCGTGTTCTGGTCTTCGACGGCGGACGCATCGCCGAAGACGGAGACCATCAACAATTGATCGCCGATGGTGGCCTTTACGCCAAGCTGTACGGTCACCTGCAACAAATCTGAGTCATTACGTTCCGTATTTACGCGAACGTTGTGTCAAATTCGATAAAATCACCTGCCATCATATGCGGTTTTAGCCTAGGCTCTGCTCAGAACGATCTTCAGGCATGTGGTGACGCGAACCCATGAAGCAGACATGGACCTTTCCCAAGCCTCGCCTGACAGCCATTGTCTGGCCCTTCATTGCGGTAGCTCTGTTTCAGGCGCTGTTGGGGTGTGTCAGCCTTTATACGATGTCTGCGGTGCGCAGCTATGTGGTAGGCGAGAGCCTCTGGTCCAAGGGCCAGAAGGACGCCATTCATTACCTCGGTCTTTACGCCAACTGGCACGAGGAAAGTGACTATCTGAAGTACCAGGAAGCCTTTGCGATTCCGCAAGGCGGACATGCCCTGCGCGAAGCGTTGAACAGACCGGTTCCGTCACTCTCCGATGCCAGGGCCGGGATTCTCCAGGGCGGCAATCACCCGGACGATGCGGCCGGCATCATCTGGATGTACCTCAATTTCCGCGACTTCAGCTTCATGAAAACCGCCATCGAGCACTGGACGGTGGGTGACAGCTATTTGATGCAGCTCGATACGCTGGCCGGCGAGATTCACGACCGGGTCCGCGCAGGGGGCGTCACGCCAGCCGAGGTCGAGCAATGGCGCACCCGGATCAAAGCCATCAACGAGGGCGTTGCACCGGCTGCCAAGGCCTTTAGTGATGCGTTGGGTGAAGGCTCGCGTTTCATTCTCAAATTGTTGGTTGGGATCAACCTGGTGACGGCGTTTGTCCTGATCCTGCTGGCGTTTTGGCGCGTGCGCAAACTCATCGCCCAGCGACGTCTGTTTGCCGATGCCTGGCAACTGGAGCGCGAGCGTGCACAAATCACCCTGGAATCGATTGGCGACGGCGTGATCACTACGGACGTCAAGGGCGCCATTGTTTATATGAACCCGGCGGCCGAAGGGCTGACGCACTGGAAAAACGCGCAGGCCAACGGTTTGCCGCTCGCGGCGTTGTTCAATCTGTTGGACGAGAACGATCAGCGTGACAGCTCGACACTGATCGACCACATCCTTGGCGGCAAGCTCAAGGGCGGCAGCGCCAACAGCAAGCTCATTCAACGGCTCGATGGCAGCACGGTATCGGTGGCGCTGGTCGGCTCGCCGATCTACACCGATGGCGTGATCAGTGGCGCCGTGCTGGTCCTGCACGACATGACGCAGGAGCGCCAGTACATCGCCAACCTGTCGTGGCAGGCGGCCCATGACGCGCTGACCGGGCTGGTCAACCGCAGTGAATTCGAATACCGCCTGCAGCAGGTCCTCAATGTCGTCCAGTCGGAGCCCGGCAGTCATTGCCTGATGTTCCTGGACCTCGATCAGTTCAAGCTGGTCAACGACACCAGCGGGCATGCAGCGGGTGACGAGTTGCTGCGTCATATCTGCAAGGCGCTGCCGCAGGGCCTGCGCGATGGCGACACGCTGGCGCGGCTGGGCGGAGACGAGTTCGGGGTACTGCTGGCCGATTGTTCCGCGAACAGGGCCCACGAGATTGCTGAAAACTTACGTCAGATCGTGCAGAACCTGCATTTCATGTGGAAGGGCCGCCCGTTTGTGACCACGGTCAGCATCGGCCTGGTGCACCTGGGTGATGCCCCTACGACACTGGAAGCTTCACTCTGTGCCGCCGACATGGCGTGCTACATGGCCAAGGAGAAGGGGCGCAACCGGGTTCAGGTGTACCGCTCCGATGACGCCGCGCTGTCGATAAGGTCCGGTGAGATGGCATGGATCCAGAGATTGCACATTGCGATGGACGAGGATCGCTTCTGTCTGTTTGCGCAGGAGATCGCATCGATCAGACAACCTGGCGATGGCGTCAGGCATATCGAGATTCTGTTGCGCCTGCGTGATGAATCGGGGCGGATGGTTGCGCCCGACAGCTTCATCCCTGCTGCCGAGCGCTACGGATTGATGACTACACTTGACCGGTGGGTGGTCCATAACGTTTTTCAGGTCATAGCCAGGTGCCAGAACGAGCAACGGCATCAGGCGCCGCAGGCCATGTGTGCGATCAATCTGTCCGGATCGAGTATTGGTGACGATGCATTTCTCGACTATTTGAAATCGCAATTCAAAATGTTTGGTGTTGCTCCCGAAATGATCTGTTTTGAAATCACCGAAACCAGCGCCATTGCCGATCTTGAAAGCGCCATTCGTTTCATCAATGAGCTGAAGTCTCTCGGTTGCCTGTTTTCACTGGATGATTTCTGTTCAGGCATGTCGTCTTTTGCCTACCTCAAGCACTTGCCGGTCGACTTTCTGAAAATCGACGGAAGTTTCGTCAAGGACATGCTGGATAACCCGATCAATCGAGCCATGGTCGAGGTCATCAATAATATCGGTCATGTCATGGGCAAGCGCACGATTGCAGAGTTTGTGGAAACACCGCAGATCGAAGCCGCACTTGAGGAAATAGGCGTGGATTTTGCTCAGGGATATCTGATCGGGCGTCCTGAGTTGTTGACCTGTGAAAGTCTTTATATCCATCCCGTACGACCCGACCCTGTAATGTTCCACTCGCCGGGAACGTTCAGTTAAACCGTATAAGCCACTACAAGGAGCTACACAGTGATCGACACTTTCAATAGAACCGGTCCGCTCATGGAAGCCAGCAGTTATCCGGCATGGGCGCAGAAGTTGATCAACGATTGCAGCGCTGCCAAGGCCCGCGTGGTCGAGCACGAGCTTTATCAGAAGATGCGGGACGCGACGCTCAGCCCGCGAATCATGCGCCACTACCTGATTGGCGGCTGGCCCGTTGTCGAGCAGTTTGCCGTCTACATGGCCAAGAACCTGACCAAGACCCGCTTTGGCCGTCATCCCGGTGAGGACATGGCGCGTCGCTGGCTGATGCGCAACATCCGTGTGGAACTCAATCACGCCGATTACTGGGTGAACTGGTGTGCCGCGCATGACGTATCGCTGGATGATCTGCATGACCAGCAGGTCTCGCCCGAGTTGCATGCGTTGAGTCACTGGTGCTGGCAGACCAGCTCTTCGGATTCACTGGCAGTCGCAATGGCCGCGACCAATTACGCTATCGAAGGGGCAACGGGGGAGTGGTCGGCCGTGGTCTGTTCCACTGGCGCTTATGCCGAGGCATTTCCTGATGAAACCCGCAAGAAAGCCATGAAGTGGCTCAAGATGCATGCTCAGTATGACGACGCGCACCCTTGGGAAGCACTGGAAATCATTTGCACGCTGGTGGGCAACAATCCCGGTGTGCAGTTGCAGAACGAGTTGCGTCAGGCGGTCACCAAGAGCTACGACTATATGTATCTCTTTCTGGAACGCTGCATGCAGCTCGAGAAGGTCAAACCGGCACGCGAGCGCGCCGTGGCCGAACAGGCCTGATCCGCCATGGCAGGCGAGGCGCCTGATACCTCAGCAGGCCATGGCCAGCCGGTTACGGCCCTCGCGCTTTGCGGCATAGAGCGCGTCGTCCGCTCTGCGCAACAGGCTGTCAGCGGTTTCCGCTGACAGCAGTGTCGAACAGCCCAGGCTCACCGTCATCGTCAGCGCCGGTGCGAACTCCATGAAGCGTAATTCCCGTACGGCCTGCCTCAGGCGCTCGCCCACCAGGCCGGCGCTGACGCCGTCGGTGTTGGCCAGGATCACCACGAATTCTTCTCCGCCGTAGCGAAAAATCCGGTCTATGTTGCGCAATTGCCCCTTGAGGGTCAGCGCAATGCTTTTGAGCACTTGATCACCGGTGTAATGGCCATAGCTATCGTTTACTTTCTTGAAGTGATCGATGTCCAGCATCAACACCGACAACGGCTGCTTATGGCGGCGTGAGATGTCCACTTCCCGGGCCAGGCTCTGGTCCATTGCCACGCGGTTGCCGGTATTGGTCAGGGCATCACGCAGTGCACTCTGCGTGGCAATGCGATAAAGCAGTGCGTTGAGCAGCGGGTACAGAAGGCACGCCAGCAGGGTTTCCAGATCATGCAATCGGGCGTCATCGATCACTTGAGCGGTCTGCAGCTCCAGCTGGCCGATGTCTTCGCCGTCATGACGCAGATGGAAATCGGTGACATGAAGCGCGTTTTCACCCAGGCGCAGTTGCAGATCACTCTTTGAATGGCGATATATCAGGCCTTCCAATGGAATGAGCCGTTGAACACCCTGAAAGAACAGTGTGAGTATTCTTTCGGCTTCCAGGCTGGTCTGTAATTGCAGCCCCAACTGTTTGACCAGTTCATCCAGCGTTACAGGCGGCAGTTCGGCATTGGGACGATTGCGAAAACCGAGGCACTGAAGCCTGGCGGTATCGAAATCGATTGCATGGGTCCGGGTAGGAGAACTCATCGGTTCGCTCCTCAGCACGTTGCTGGCTTGGCAGGGTTAGAGCGAAAGTCGTGCCATTCGGTTCATTAACAGCAAGAGATTAAAATAATCAATGACTTAAGTGATTGCGTCATAGGTGCAAGTCGATGAGTGCGGCGATTTATTGACGGTACTTTGTTTTTCGGCAAGTGATTGATCTTGGGAAGTAACTTTTTGGACATGTCATTTTTCAGGCGCTACATCGGAGGACTGAGCCGGCACCGCGGCCGGCAAGTCGCATCCCCAACTATTTTTATTCGGTTGATCAATGACGTTTCAAATGTTATTGGGCGTTTAAAGCCTGACCGTTGATGCCCTGGCTGTCTGGCCCCATCAGGTACAGATACACCGGCATGATGTCTTCCGGTGCCGGGTTGTTCAGTGGGTTTTCGGCCGGGTAGGCCTGGGCGCGCATGCCGGTCCGGGTTGCGCCAGGGTTGATGCTGTTGGCGCGTACCGCCGTGACCCCTTCAAGTTCGTCGGCCAGGGTCTGCATCAGGCCCTCGGTGGCGAATTTGGAGACGCCATAGGCGCCCCAGTGCGCGCGCCCCTTGCGGCCGACGCTGCTGGAGGTGAATGCCACCGACGCATCCTCCGAGCGTTTGAGCAGCGGCAGCAGAGCCTGAGTCAGCATGAACGTCGAGTTGACGTTGACGTGCATGACCCGGGCAAATTCCTCGCTGGATAGCTGCTCAAGCGGGGCGCGTGGCCCGATGATCGACGCGTTGTGCAGCAGGCCATCCAGGCGGCCGAACTCGGTTTCGATCATTGTGGCCAGTTCGTCGTACTGCTGGGGCACGGCGGTTTCCAGATCAAATGGAATCACCACCGGCTGAGGCTGTTCAGCGGCTTCGATTTCGTCATAGATCGCGGTGAGGCTGGCTTCGGTCCTGCCCAGCAGCAGGACGGTTGCGCCGTGGGCGGCATAGGTTTTTGCAGCGGCGGCGCCGATACCCCGACCCGCGCCGGTCACCAGAATCACCCGGTTCTTGAGCAGGTCCGGGCGAGCGGAATAATCAAACATGAAAGACCTCGAACGATTGTCTGTGACTCAGCAACTGCACAGGGCGTTGTCCAGCACCTTGCGCAGTTCCAGTGGGTGATCGACCACAACGTCAGCACCCCAATGATCAGGATTGTCGTTGGGGTGGATATAACCGTAGCGCACCGCTGCCGTGCGCGTGCCTGCATCGCGACCGGATTCGATGTCGCGCAGGTCGTCGCCGACGAACAGGACGCTGGCCGGGTCCAGGTCGAGCATCTTGCACGCCAGGATCAGCGGTTCAGGGTGAGGCTTGCTGTGGGTCACATGATCCGGGCAGATCAGCAGTGCCGAGCGTTCGGCAAGGCCAAGCTGTTGCATGATCGGCTCGGCGAAGCGCACGGGCTTGTTGGTGACAACGCCCCAGATCAGTCCGGCCTTCTCGATGTCGGTCAACAGTTCAGCCATTCCATCGAACAGCTTGCTGTGCACGGCGCAGTCGCGTTGGTAGCGCTCGAGAAACTCCAGGCGCAGGGCTTCGAATTCCGGCTCGTTCGGCGACATTGCGAAGGTCGCTGCGACCATGGCTTTGGCGCCGCCTGATATTTCGTCGCGAATCAGCTTGTCCGATACCGCCGGGAAACCACGATCAGCCAGCATCGCCTGGGCAATGGCGATGAAGTCCGGTGCGGTATCGAGGAGCGTGCCGTCCATGTCGAATAAAACCGCTCTCAGACGCATGCTTCAAGCCTCCCGCAGGGTCTGGATCATGTAGTTGACGTCGACATCCGAGGCCAGCTTGTAATGCTTGGTCAGCGGGTTGTAGGTCAGGCCGATGATGTCCTTGACCTGCAGGCCAGCCTCACGGCTCCAGGCGCCGAGCTCGGACGGGCGGATGAATTTCTTGAAGTCGTGGGTGCCGCGCGGCAGCAGGCCCAGAATGTACTCGGCACCGACCACAGCGAACAGGTAGGCCTTCGGGTTGCGGTTGATGGTCGAGAAGAATACCTGGCCGCCCGGCTTGACCATGCGATAGCAGGCGCGGATCACCGACGAAGGATCCGGCACGTGCTCCAGCATTTCCAGGCAGGTCACCACGTCGAACTGCTCGGGCATTTCCTCGGCCATGTCTTCGGCGGTGATCTGCCGATACTCGACGCTGACGCCCGATTCCAGTTGGTGCAACTGGGCAACGGCCAACGGCGCCTCGCCCATGTCGATGCCGGTCACGGTTGCGCCGCGCAAGGCCATGGCTTCACTGAGAATGCCGCCGCCGCAGCCGACGTCGAGAACTTTCTTGCCAGCCAGATTGACGCGCTCGTCGATCCAGTTCACCCGCAGGGGGTTGATATCGTGCAGTGGCTTGAATTCGCTTTCGCGGTCCCACCAGCGATGGGCGAGTGCCTCGAATTTGGCGATTTCTGCGCGGTCGACGTTGCTCATCGGATATACCTCTTGAACTCAAAATTCGGTTTCATCTGTCTGGCTATAGATAACCAGACAGTCTTCTGTTCGGTTTGATCGGTCAGCGCGTCTCTTCGCCTTGCCCGGATGTCTGCCCGGAAATGCGTCGACCCCAGGCCATGGCGGTATCGCGCAGCGCCTGTTCGTCCATCCGGGTCAGGCGGCGGTCGTCGAGCAGCTGCTTGCCGGCCACCCATACATGGCTCACGCAGTCGCGGCCGGTGGCATATATAAGCTGGGAGACCGGATCGTAGATCGGTTGCTGGGCAAGGCCGGATAGATCGAAGGCGACCATGTCGGCAGCCTTGCCCAATTCCAGCGAGCCGGTGTCGGCCTGGATGCCGAGCGCCCGTGCGCCGTTGAGCGTGGCCATGCGCAGTGCCCTGTGCGCATCGAGCGCCGTCGCCGAACCTGCAACGGCCTTGGCGAGCAGGGCGGCGGTGCGGGTTTCTCCGAGCAGGTCCAGATCGTTATTGCTGGCAGCGCCGTCAGTACCCACGGCCACGTTGACACCCGCCTGCCACAGACGCTCGACCGGGCAGAAGCCGCTGGCCAGTTTCAGGTTGGACTCGGGGCAGTGAATGATATGGGTATTGCTCTCGACCAGCAGGGCCAGGTCGTCATCGCTGATCTGGGTCATGTGCACGGCCTGGAAGCGCGGGCCGAGCAGGCCCAGACGGTTGAGGCGTGCCAGCGGCCGCTCCTGATGCTGGCTAACGGCCTGCTCGACTTCGAACGCCGTCTCGTGGACATGCATCTGGATGGTGGCGTCGAGCTCGTCGGCAATGACCCGGACCTTCTCCAGATTTTCATCACCCACGGTGTAGGGTGCATGGGGGCCGAAGGCGATACGGATGCGCGGGTGATGCGCCAGATCGTTGAACAGCTCGATCCCGGCGTGCAGGGCTTCGTCTGTGTTGCGGGCACCCGGAATAGGAAAGTCCAGCACCGGCACCGTGATCTGGGCGCGCATGCCGCTGACATGAACACGGTCGGCGGCCACCTTGGGGTAGAAATACATGTCCGAGAAGCAGGTAATGCCGCCCTTGAGCTGTTCGGCAATGGCCAGGTCCGTGCCGTCACGCACGAAATCCTCATCGACCCATTTGCCCTCGGCCGGCCAGATATGGTCCTGCAACCAGGTCATCAGCGGCAGATCGTCGGCCAGCCCCCGGAACAGGGTCATCGCCGCGTGACCGTGGGCGTTGATCAGGCCGGGGCTCAGGAGCATGCCGGGCAGCTCCCTAACCTGCGCAGCGTTCTGCTTCAGCGCCTCGGCTTTCGGGCCTATGTAAACGATGAGGCCGTCACGGATGCCGATGCCGTGTTCCTTGAGGACCACGCCTGCGGGCTCGACCGGTACCAGCCAGGTGGGCAGGAGCAGAAGGTCGAGCGGTGCTGTGGCGTTCGGCATGACAGGGCTTCCAGAGCTTATTACGGTGATGGCGAAGTATACCCGAGCGTCTTGGCGGGCGGCTCGCTATAATCAGCCGCTTTTGATTCTGGCTTTGGATTTCAAGATGGAGTGGGCGATGCGCGATCGACTGTTGGCTGCGGAGAAAGTAAAGGCCATCGATTGGCGGGACGACGCTCTGTACCTGCTGGATCAGCGGGTACTGCCGTTCGAGGAAACCTGGCACGCCTACACCAGTGCGGCGGGCGTGGCGGAGGCCATTCGCTCGATGGTCGTGCGCGGTGCGCCTGCCATCGGCATCAGTGCTGCCTACGGCGTGGTGCTCGGTGCGCGGGCCAGGATCGCGGCCGGTGGCGACTGGCGATCAGCGCTGGAGGATGATTTCGCGCTGCTTGCAGACTCACGTCCTACGGCGGTCAACCTGTTCTGGGCACTGAATCGCATGCGTGATCGCTTGCAGCGTCTGAAGGCGACGGATGATCCGTTGGTGTTTCTGGAAGCTGAAGCCGTGGCCATTCACCTGAGCGACCGCGAAGCCAACCTGACCATGGCCCAGCTTGGTGCCGACCTGATTCGCAAGCATCAGGGCAATCTGCAGACCGTGCTGACCCACTGCAACACCGGGGCGCTGGCCACCGGCGGGTTCGGTACGGCACTGGGTGTGATCCGTGCTGCGCATCTGGAAGGCATGATCGAGCGCGTCTACGCCGATGAAACCCGTCCCTGGCTGCAGGGATCCCGGTTGACCGCGTGGGAACTGGCCAACGAAGGCATTCCGGTGACCCTGAACGCCGACTCCGCCGCCGCGCACCTGATGCGCACCAAAGGCATCACCTGGGTCATCGTCGGTGCCGATCGCATCACGGCCAACGGCGACGTGGCGAACAAGATCGGCACCTATCAACTGGCGGTCGCTGCCATGCACCATGGCGTGCGCTTCATGGTGGTCGCGCCTAGCTCGACCATCGACATGGACATGGCCAGCGGCGAAGACATCGTCATCGAAGAGCGCGACGGGCGCGAGCTGCTTGAAGTGGGCGGTCAGCGGGTGGGTGCCGACGTCGATGCCTTCAACCCGGTCTTCGACGTGACGCCTGCGGACCTAATCGATGCGATAGTGACCGAAAAGGGCATTGTCGAGCGTCCCGATACCGCCAGAATGGCCCAGTTGATGAGCCGCAAACATCTTCATTGAAGTTTCATCTCTCCATGATCGCTTCGGGAGCAGGGCGGCTGAACGGGCCTGTAAGCGTCTCTCAGCCGTCCCGAGTGGATGTGGCTCGTTTTCAGCGCTTGCAAAGGATGTGAGCACCTCGGCGATTGTGGTAACATCCGGCGGTTTCCGGGGACGCTATTCGTAGCCTCCCGCACTGTGCAGAACCAAGTCTTAACTCATTGATTTGTCGTAAGTCGTTGCCCGGCACATGCTGGCAGCGGCGAGCTTCGTTTACCCCGAATGGGTTTGCGAGGTTTCACCAGAAAAAGGAATCAGGCTTCTCATGGGCGAACTGGCCAAAGAAATCCTCCCGGTCAATATCGAAGACGAGCTGAAGCAGTCCTACCTCGACTACGCAATGAGCGTTATCGTCGGTCGAGCTCTGCCGGATGCGCGCGATGGCTTGAAGCCCGTGCACCGGCGCGTGCTGTTCGCAATGAGCGAACTGGGCAACGACTGGAACAAGCCGTACAAGAAATCCGCCCGTGTGGTTGGTGACGTGATCGGTAAGTACCACCCGCACGGCGACACGGCTGTCTACGACACCATCGTCCGTATGGCTCAGCCGTTCTCGCTGCGTTACCTCCTGGTCGACGGTCAGGGCAACTTCGGTTCGGTCGACGGCGACAACGCTGCAGCGATGCGATACACCGAAGTGCGCATGACCAAGCTGGCTCACGAGCTGCTGGCCGACCTGCACAAGGAAACCGTGGACTGGGTGCCGAACTACGACGGCACCGAAATGATCCCCGCGGTCATGCCGACCCGTATTCCCAATCTGCTGGTCAACGGCTCCAGCGGTATCGCCGTGGGCATGGCGACCAACATTCCGCCGCACAACCTCGGTGAAGTCATCGACGGTTGCCTGGCGCTGATCGACAACCCCGAGTTGACGGTCGACGAATTGATGCAGTACATCCCGGGCCCCGATTTCCCGACGGCCGCGATCATCAACGGTCGCGCCGGCATCATCGAAGCCTATCGCACCGGCCGTGGCCGCATTTATATGCGTGCCCGCTCGATCGTCGAAGACATCGACAAGGTCGGCGGACGTCAGCAGATCGTCATCACCGAGCTGCCGTACCAGCTGAACAAGGCGCGTCTGATCGAGAAGATCGCCGAGCTGGTCAAAGAGAAGAAGCTTGAAGGCATCACCGAGCTGCGCGACGAGTCCGACAAGGACGGCATGCGCGTGGTCATCGAGCTGCGTCGTGGCGAAGTGCCTGAGGTCATCCTCAACAACCTCTACGCCCAGACCCAGCTGCAAAGCGTATTCGGCATCAACATCGTTGCGCTGATCGACGGCCGTCCGCGGATCCTGAACCTCAAGGACCTGCTGGAAGCTTTCGTTCGCCACCGCCGCGAAGTCGTCACCCGCCGTACCGTATTCGAACTGCGTAAAGCCCGTGAGCGAGGCCACATCCTTGAAGGTCAGGCGGTTGCGCTGTCCAACATCGATCCGGTCATCGCCCTGATCAAGGCCTCGCCGACTCCTGCCGAAGCCAAGGAAGCGCTGATCAACACGCCTTGGGAATCGAGCGCCGTGGTCGAGATGGTCGAGCGTGCCGGTGCCGATTCGTGCCGTCCGGAAAACCTCGATCCTCAATACGGTCTGCGCGAAGGCAGGTATTTCCTGTCGCCGGAGCAGGCACAGGCCATTCTGGAACTGCGTCTGCACCGTCTGACCGGTCTGGAACATGAAAAGCTGCTGAGTGAGTATCAGGAAATCCTGAACCAGATCGGCGAGCTGATCCGCATCCTCAACAGCGCCACGCGCCTGATGGAAGTGATCCGCGAAGAGCTGGAACTGATTCGCTCCGAATACGGCGATGCCCGTCGCACCGAGATTCTCGATGCGCGTCTGGACCTGACTCTGGGTGATCTGATCACCGAAGAAGAGCGTGTCGTGACCATCTCCCATGGCGGCTATGCCAAGACCCAGCCTCTGGCGGTCTACCAGGCGCAGCGCCGTGGCGGCAAGGGCAAGTCGGCCACCGGCATCAAGGATGAGGATTACATCGCTCACCTGCTGGTTGCCAACAGCCACACCACGCTGCTGATGTTCTCCAGCAAGGGCAAGGTGTACTGGCTCAAGACCTACGAGATTCCGGAAGCGTCCCGCGCCGCCCGTGGTCGTCCGCTGGTCAACCTGCTGCCGCTGAGCGATGGCGAATACATCACTACCATGCTGCCGGTCGATCTGGAAGCCATGCGCAAGCGGGCTGACGAAGAAGGCGAAGCCCTCGAAGGCGAGCTGGTTGATGACGCGGAAAACAGCAACGAGACCGAAGAAGAGCGCAAGGCGCGCGTCAAGGCTGCTGACAAGAAGAAGGCCCCGTTCATCTTCATGTCTACCGCCAACGGTACGGTCAAGAAAACTCCGCTGGTGGCCTTCAGCCGTCAGCGCAGCTCCGGCCTGATCGCACTCGAGCTGGACGAAGGCGACATCCTGATATCCGCCGCCATCACCGACGGCGAGCAGGAAATCATGCTGTTCTCCGATGGCGGCAAGGTCACGCGCTTCAAGGAATCCGACGTTCGTGCCATGGGCCGTACGGCTCGCGGTGTGCGCGGCATGCGTCTGCCGGAAGGTCAGAAACTGATCTCCATGCTGATCCCGGAAGAAGGCAGCCAGATCCTGACGGCCTCCGAGCGCGGTTACGGCAAGCGCACGGCGATCTCCGAGTTCCCTGAGTACAAGCGTGGCGGTCAGGGTGTTATCGCCATGGTCAGCAACGAGCGTAACGGCCGTCTGGTCGGTGCGGTTCAGGTGCTCGACGGTGAGGAAATCATGCTGATTTCCGACCAGGGCACACTGGTTCGTACCCGCGTCGGCGAAGTGTCGAGCCTGGGCCGTAACACTCAGGGCGTCACCCTGATCAAGCTGGCCAGCGACGAGAAACTGGTCGGTCTGGAGCGTGTTCAGGAGCCATCGGAAGTCGAAGGCGAAGAGCTGCTTGAGGGCGAAGAGGGCGTTGATGCGCTGGTCGCTGACGTTTCTGAGTCGGACGATGCCGGTGAAGACCTGCAGGTGGACGCCGCATCGGATGACGATGACTCGCAAGGCTGAACAGTGAAGTAAGTAATACCGTCGAGGGCTGGCTCGTCTGTAAATGCATGTGCATTTCAGGCAAGTCCAGCCCTTGCGCCATTCGGCCTGCTCTACGGGCGAATCGGAATGCCTGCCGAAGCGGGCGGAGACCGAAGCTGCGGTTTCGTCTCCGTAAGGCGTGTGCAGGGAAAGTGCGTACAGACCCAAACGTATTTGACGAGAGTGGATATGAGCAAGCGAGCCTTTAACTTCTGCGCAGGTCCTGCTGCGCTCCCTGAAGCTGTTCTGCTGCGTGCCCAGGCCGAGCTCCTGGACTGGCACGGCAAAGGCCTGTCGGTCATGGAAATGAGCCATCGCAGCGATGAGTTCGTCTCAATCGCCACCAAGGCCGAGCAGGATCTGCGTGACCTGCTGTCCATTCCCTCCAATTACAAAGTGCTGTTCCTGCAGGGCGGCGCCAGTCAGCAATTTGCGCAGATCGCGTTGAACCTGCTACCCGAGAATGGCAAGGCCGACTACATCGACACCGGTATCTGGTCGCAAAAGGCGATTGAAGAGGCCTCGCGTTACGGCACGGTCAATGTCGCCGCCAGCGCCAAGGCCTATGACTATTTTGCCATTCCCGGCCAGAACGAGTGGAAACTGTCCAGGGACGCTGCCTACGTTCACTACGCGCCGAACGAGACCATCGGCGGTCTGGAATTCAATTGGATTCCGGAAACCGGTGACGTGCCGCTGGTCGCGGACATGTCTTCGGACATTCTGTCTCGCCCTGTGGATATCTCCCGTTTCGGCATGATCTACGCCGGTGCGCAGAAGAACATCGGTCCGAGCGGCATCGTGGTGGTGATCATTCGCGAAGACCTGCTGGGGCGCGCGCGCTCGCTGTGCCCGACCATGCTCAACTACAAGGTCGCGGCCGATAACGGCTCGATGTACAACACCCCGCCGACGCTGGCCTGGTACCTCTCGGGTCTGGTCTTCGAGTGGCTCAAGGAGCAGGGTGGCGTCGAGGCCATCGGCAAGCTCAACGACATCAAGCAGCGCACGCTGTACGACTTCATTGATGCCAGTGAGTTGTACAGCAACCCGATCAACAAGCCGGACCGCTCGTGGATGAACGTGCCGTTCCGTCTGGCGGACGATCGTCTGGAAAAGCCGTTCCTGGCCGGTGCCGACGCTGCGGGTCTGCTTAACCTCAAGGGCCACCGTTCGGTCGGTGGCATGCGCGCGTCCATCTATAACGCAGTGGACATCAATGCGATCAACGCACTGGTGACCTACATGAAAGACTTCGAGAAGGAGCACGGCTGATGTCCGAACAGGAACTCAAGGCGCTGCGCGTCCGTATCGACAGCCTCGACGAAAAGGTTCTGGAACTGATCAGCGAGCGTGCCCGCTGTGCGCAGGAAGTTGCGCGGGTCAAGATGTCTTCCCTGGCGGAAGGCGAAGCGCCTGTGTTCTATCGTCCTGAGCGTGAAGCGGCAGTGCTCAAACGTGTCATGGAGCGAAACCGCGGCCCGTTGAGCAACGAAGAGATGGCGCGTCTGTTCCGCGAAATCATGTCTTCGTGCCTGGCGCTCGAGCAGCCGTTGAAGGTTGCCTACCTCGGCCCGGAAGGCACGTTCACCCAGGCCGCAGCCATGAAACACTTCGGTCATGCCGTCATCAGTCTGCCGATGGCGGCCATTGATGAAGTGTTCCGTGAAGTGGTTGCCGGTGCCGTGAACTTCGGCGTCGTTCCGGTGGAAAACTCCACCGAAGGTGCGGTCAATCACACCCTCGACAGCTTCCTTGAACACGACATGGTCATCTGTGGCGAAGTCGAGTTGCGCATTCACCACCACCTGCTGGTCGGCGAAAGCACCAAGACCGAAAGCATCTCGCGCATCTACTCTCACGCCCAGTCGCTGGCCCAGTGCCGCAAGTGGCTGGATGCCCATTACCCGAACGTTGAGCGTGTCGCTGTCGCCAGCAACGCCGAAGCGGCCAAGCGGGTGAAGGGTGAGTGGAATTCCGCTGCCATTGCCGGTGACATGGCGGCAGGCCTTTATGGTCTGACGCGTCTGGCCGAGAAGATCGAAGACCGTCCGGACAACTCCACGCGTTTTCTGATCATCGGCAGTCAGGAAGTGCCGCCGACCGGCGATGACAAGACCTCGATCATCGTGTCTATGAGCAACAAGCCGGGTGCATTGCATGAACTGCTGGTGCCGTTCCATGAGAACGGCCTGGATCTCACGCGCATCGAGACCCGTCCGTCACGCAGCGGCAAGTGGACCTACGTGTTTTTCATTGATTTCGTAGGGCATCACCAGGATCCGCTGGTCAAGGCGGTGCTGGAGCAGATCAGTCATGAAGCCGTTGCCTTGAAGGTGCTGGGTTCCTACCCGAAAGCGGTTCTTTGAGGGGGCGTTACATGAGTCATCTGTTTATCGCCCTCGAGCGTCATGAAAGCCGTCCGGGCTTTCAGGCAGTTGCACGTGGTTGAAGTCATGTCAGAACAAGCGACCGGTCCGGTTATCGGTCGTCTGGTCGTCGTCGGTCTGGGGCTGATCGGTGGTTCGTTCGCCAAGGGTGTTCGTGAAAGCGGTCTTTGCCGGGAAGTGGTCGGTGTCGATCTGGACCCGCAGTCGCGCAAGCTGGCTGTGGAGTTGGGTGTTGTAGACCGCTGTGAAGAGGATCTTGCGGCCGCTTGCTGCGGTGCCGATGTCATTCAGCTCGCAGTCCCTATTCTGGCGATGGAAAAACTGCTGGCGTTGCTGGCGCCTCTGGATCTGGGCAACGCTGTGTTGACCGATGTCGGCAGCGCCAAGGGCAATGTCGTGCGAGCGGCGCGTCAGGCGTTTGGTCGCATGCCGTCGCGCTTCGTGCCGGGACACCCGATTGCCGGTTCCGAGCAGAGCGGAGTGGAAGCGTCCAATGCCGGGTTGTTTCGCAGGCACAAGGTCATTCTGACGCCGTTGGCCGAGACTGATCCTGACGCTGTGACGCTGGTGGATCGCCTGTGGTCGGCACTGGGCGCCGATGTCGAGCACATGCAGGTCGAGCGCCACGACGAAGTGCTGGCGGCGACCAGTCATTTGCCGCACCTGCTGGCGTTCGGGCTGGTGGATTCGCTGGCCAAGCGTAATGAAAATCTCGAAATATTCAGGTATGCCGCCGGTGGTTTCCGGGATTTCACGCGCATCGCGGGTAGCGATCCGGTCATGTGGCACGACATTTTTCTGGCCAACCGTGACGCAGTCTTGCGCACGCTGGACACCTTTCGCGCCGACCTGGACGTTCTGCGCGATGCCGTGGACGCCGGCGATGGTCATCAATTGCTGAACGTGTTCACGCGCGCCCGTGCGGCCCGTGAGCATTTCGGCCGGATTCTGACGCTTCGCGCCCGCGGGGAGGCCCGTTCGTCTGGAGTGGCCGGGGTGCAGGGTGCTGCGGTGGGTGCGGCAAGTCACCGTATCGAAGGCCCGGTTGATGCCGCTTCGGCCGCGCTTTTCATGGTGGCAGCCTCCATTCACGAGGCCGTTGATCTGTTGCTCGTGGGTGTCAGCATGAACGATGCCTGTATTGGGGTAATCGACATCCTGCGCCTGCTGGGCGCCGATATCGTGCTGCATGATGTCCGTGAGCAGGCGGGTGAAACCGTCGCGGATGTGCATGTGCGCTCCGCGCGGCTAAGGGGGGCGGATATCCCTGAAGCGCTCGTCCTGCTGGCGCTCGACGACTTTCCTGTGCTGTGCATTGCCGCAGCCTGCGCAGAAGGGCGTACCATTCTGCGCAGCGCGCAAGAGCTGCAGGGCGACGAGCTAGAGACGGTACGGCTGATTTCAGAAGGGTTGAGCGTGCTGGGTATCGAGGTTGAGCCTGCACCTGACGGCCTGATTATCGAGGGTGGAGCCATCGGCGGTGGCGAGATCGATGTGCGCAACGATCAGCGTATCGCCATGGCCTTCAGTGTGGCTGCATTGCGGGCCTCGGGGCCTGTACATATTCATGACTGCGCAAATGTCGCTCCATCGTTTCCCAATTTTCTGGCGCTGTGCGCTCACGTCGGCATGCATGTAGCGCAAGAGGACACAAAGTGAAAATCAAAGCACCTGTTATAACCATCGACGGACCCAGCGGCTCCGGCAAAGGTACGGTGGCCGGGTTACTGGCCAGAAAACTGGGCTGGTGCCTGCTCGATTCGGGCGCCCTGTATCGTCTGCTGGCCTTCGCGGCGCGCAATCACGGCGTCGATCTGACCAACGAAGAAGCCCTCAAGCTGCTGGCTGCCCACCTGGATGTGCAGTTCGAAACCTCGGCCAATGGCCAAGGGCAGCGCATCGTTCTCGAAGGCGAGGACGTCACGCACGCCATTCGCAACGAGCAGATCGGCAGTGGTGCCTCGCAGGTGGCTTCGCTGCCTGCGGTGCGTGATGCGCTGCTGCAGCGTCAGCGTGCCTTTCAGGAAGAGCCGGGTCTCGTGGCAGACGGCCGCGACATGGGCACGGTGGTGTTTCCGGATGCACCGTTGAAGATATTCCTCACCGCCAGTGCCGAGGAGCGTGCGCGCCGTCGTTACTTGCAGTTGAAGGCCAAGGGCGATGATGTTAGTCTGTCGAGTCTGCTAGATGAGATAAGTGCACGCGACGAGCGTGACACCCAGCGAGCGGTAGCCCCGCTCAAGCCGGCGCATGACGCCATACAGCTGGATTCAACCGAATTGTCCATCGAGCAGGTGCTGGAACGCATCCTGAGTGAAGTCGCCCTGCGCGATATCGCCGGATGATCAAGGAGCCATGCAGGAGACCAGACCCCGTCCTGCAGGCTTCCTTTCATATGAACGAAACCCACGTTGTCTGGAGCGTGGCAGATGGGCGTATTCTTCGCCCTTGATCAACAGGAATTAAAATGAGCGAAAGCTTTGCAGAACTTTTTGAAGAAAGCCTAAAGACCCTGAACCTTCAGCCGGGCGCAATCATTACCGGTATCGTTGTCGACATCGACGGCGATTGGGTAACTGTACACGCTGGCCTGAAGTCCGAGGGCGTCATCCCGCTCGAGCAGTTCTACAACGACGCTGGCGAGCTGACCATCAAGGTCGGTGACGAAGTGCACGTTGCGCTGGACGCGGTCGAAGACGGCTTTGGCGAAACCAAGCTGTCCCGCGAAAAAGCCAAGCGCGCCGAGTGCTGGATTGTTCTGGAAGCAGCTTTCGCAGCTGAAGAAGTGGTCAAGGGCGTTATCAACGGTAAGGTTAAAGGCGGCTTCACTGTCGACGTTAACGGCATCCGTGCGTTCCTGCCTGGTTCTCTGGTTGACGTTCGCCCTGTGCGCGACACGACCCACCTGGAAGGCAAAGAGCTCGAGTTCAAGGTCATCAAGCTGGACCAGAAGCGCAACAACGTTGTCGTTTCCCGTCGCAGCGTCCTGGAAGCCGAGAACAGTGCCGAGCGCGAAGCTCTGCTCGAGTCCCTGCAGGAAGGTCAACAAGTCAAAGGTATCGTCAAGAACCTCACCGATTACGGCGCATTCGTCGATCTGGGTGGCGTCGATGGCTTGCTGCACATTACCGACATGGCCTGGAAGCGTATCAAGCATCCATCCGAAATCGTCAACGTTGGCGACGAGATCGATGTGAAGGTCCTGAAGTACGATCGCGAGCGCAATCGTGTTTCCCTGGGTCTGAAGCAACTGGGCGAAGACCCATGGGTTGCTATCAAGGCTCGTTACCCGGAAAGCACCCGCGTTACCGCGCGTGTAACCAACCTGACCGACTACGGCTGCTTCGCAGAGCTGGAAGAAGGCGTGGAAGGCCTGGTACACGTTTCCGAAATGGACTGGACCAACAAGAACATCCACCCATCCAAAGTCGTTCAGGTTGGCGACGAAGTGGAAGTCATGGTTCTGGACATCGACGAAGAGCGTCGTCGTATCTCCCTGGGCATCAAGCAGTGCAAATCCAACCCGTGGGAAGATTTCTCTGGCCAGTTCAACAAGGGCGACAAGATCTCCGGCACCATCAAGTCGATCACCGATTTCGGTATCTTCATTGGTCTGGACGGCGGCATCGACGGTCTGGTTCACCTGTCCGACATCTCCTGGAACGAAGTGGGCGAAGAAGCCGTACGTCGCTTCAAGAAGGGCGACGAGCTCGACACCGTGATCCTGTCTGTTGATCCAGAGCGTGAGCGCATCTCGCTGGGTATCAAGCAGCTGGAAAGCGATCCGTTCTCCGAGTACGTCACTGTCAATGACAAAGGCGCTATCGTTCGCGGTATCGTTAAAGAAGTTGACGCCAAAGGCGCCATCATCACTTTGGCCGACGACATCGAAGCGACCCTCAAAGCCTCCGAAATCAGCCGTGACCGCGTTGAAGACGCACGTAACGTTCTGAAAGAAGGCGAAGAGATCGAAGCCAAGATCATCAGCGTTGACCGCAAGAGCCGCGTAATCAGCTTGTCCATCAAGTCGAAAGACGTTGAAGACGAGAAAGAAGCCATTCAGAGCCTGCGTAGCAAGCCTGAAACAGCTGAAAGCACTGGTCCTACCACTATTGGTGACCTGCTGCGTGCGCAGATGGAAAAACAGAACTGAGTTCTGTTTGACCATTAAAAAGGGCGACTTCGGTCGCCCTTTTTCATGCCCGTCTTTTGAGTCGTTTCGCCCCTCGATTACGCTTCGCAGATGATACCTTCGGCGTTCCAGGCCACGTCTTTCCTGCGTTCCCGCCAAGCCTTCGTTGTGGTCATCATACGGCCACATATCCGTCTTGCTGCAGTAAGTCATTGACAATGCTTCACATAAGTCAAGAGACGGGCTGTTCAAATTCATCCGACCATGCTAAAACCTTCGGAGCGCTGACCTAGCTGCTTGAAAAAGAAGGGAAAAATATGACGAAGTCGGAGTTGATCGAACGAATTGTCACCCATCAAGGGCTGCTCTCATCCAAGGATGTCGAGTTGGCCATCAAGACCATGCTTGAACAAATGTCCCAGTGCCTCGCAACGGGCGACCGTATCGAGATCCGTGGGTTTGGCAGCTTTTCCCTGCATTACCGTGCACCCCGCGTAGGGCGCAATCCCAAAACGGGCCAGTCGGTCAGCCTTGACGGCAAGTTCGTCCCCCATTTCAAGCCGGGCAAGGAGCTGCGTGACCGGGTCAACGAGGACGAAGAAGAAGGCCTCTGAATCGTAAATCGAAGGATCACCCGATGCGTCTTTTCAAACGAGTCATTCTGATCGCCGTTGTGCTGTTCATCGTGTTGGCCACGACGGTTTTTGTGCTGGAAAATCGGCAGCCTGTCGGTCTGGTTCTTTTCGGTTGGTCGGCACCGCAGCTCCCTTTTGCTGTGCCGGTCGTATGTGCCCTGTTGATCGGCATGCTGATAGGTCCGCTTTTCGCCTGGATCGCGAGTCTGCGCAGCAAGCGCTCGTCCTATCCTCGATCAATCAAGGCCGAATAAATCAGGCATCGCCGGACCCATGTCCGGCAGTCTGGATTTTTCGCTACCTTCAAAATTTTTTTTCGGCAGCTACTTATTCTGACCTTAAGCATTATCGGTTGTCGGAGTTGAGTGCCTTCAGTTGGTAATTGTGCTTTTGGTCTTGTAAGAGTTTTCCTGTTTTGTAATGGAATACTCATCATTTTCGTAAGACGTTTTCCGATTGTTCTACTGCAGGTCTATTTTACTGGGCCTGCCGGTTGCCTGTTCAATTAGACGTCTGTTTGTTGTCGATGGGCCATCTTGTGTCAAGGCTTGAATGCCGGATTTTCGGGTGCAGAATAGAGCGGGCTTACAACACGAGTCGCTTGCCAGAATTTACCCGCTATCCGTTCTGGCCTTTACACAAAGGTAGTTGAATGTCTTATCCCAAACTTGTGCATCACGGTGCAATAGAGACCGTGACGGGCTCGTGCCATCAGTTGTGCATGGATGCTGTAAACAATCTGTTGATTGATTGTGGTTCGGTGCAGGCTGCCGAGAACTCTGACGTGACAGGGTTCGGTTTTCCCCCTGCAAGTATCAGGGCACTTCTTTTGACCCACGTGCACAACGACCATGTAGGGCGTATTCCAGAGTTGCTGGCGAGCGGTTACAAGGGGCCGATTATCTGCAGTGAGCCCAGTGCTCACCTGTTGCCGCTGGTCATGGAAGATATTCTCGGCATCCACTTTGGCCGGGATTCTGCGCAGGTGAACCGCCATCTCGACGCCATCGACAAGCGAATCATTGCGCTACCTTTCGACAGCTGGTTCGAGCTGATTGCCACCGAATCGCTGCATTGCAGGGTCAGACTGCAGCGTGCGGGTCATATCCTGGGATCGGCCTGCATCGAATGCGATCTCACCTATCCGCTGGAAAACCGTTCGCAGCGTGTGGTGTTCTCCGGTGACCTGGGAGCATCGAATACACCTTTCCTGCCTGCGCCCCGGCCGCCTGAGCGCGCTGATGTGCTGGTGCTGGAAGCAACCTATGGCGACCGTCTTCACGAAGATCGAAACACTCGTCAGGAACGCCTCGAGCAACTGATCGACAAGGCGCTGGAGGATAAGGGCACCGTGCTGATCCCGGCCTTCAGTCTGGGACGCACTCAGGAGCTTCTGTACGAGCTGGAGGACATACTCCACAGGAAAGGGCTCTCTGGTGCGCAGGCGGTTGATACTGCAGGTGTTGGGGCGTCCATGGTCGACTGGCCGCAGTTGCCCATCATCCTTGATTCGCCGCTGGCCAGCCGCTTTACCAGGGCCTATCAATCCTTCTCCGACTACTGGAGCGAAGACGCCCGCGAGCGTCTGCAACAGGGCAGGGCGCCTCTGGGCTTCTCCCAGTTGATCACCGTGGACAGCCACGCCAGCCACTTGCAGGTCGTCAACTACCTGACCAGCACCGCTCGCCCGGCCATCGTCATCGCGGGCAACGGAATGTGTGCGGGCGGACGCATCGTCAATTACCTCAAGGCCATGCTGGGCGACAGCCGCCACAACGTACTCTTTGTCGGTTATCAGGCCCGGGGCACGCCGGGTGCTGCCATCCAGATGCATGGTCCACGTGGCGGGTATGTCGAGCTTGATCGGGAGCGCTTCGATATTCTTGCGGGTGTTTCGACGGTCAACGGGTATTCGGCACACGCCGATCAGGCAGGGCTGGTCGCGTTCGTGACGGGTATGGATGAATGGCCGGCGCAAATACGACTGGTTCACGGCGAGCCGACTGCGAAGAAGTCCCTGGGGCAGGTACTGGAACGCAAGTATTCGCTGCAAAAGCGGGTCGTTGAATTGATTATTCCCTGATTAAAGAAAAATTCATCGCGCTCTTAGTGTGTCAGTTGAAGTTCGGAAGTCCGGCCGATGTCAATTGTTCGAATCTCGGGTTGTTGAAAGCAATGATTCCTGATTGGCGACAAGGCCATCGGCAGGTTCTTGGAAAATGGCATTTACAAGTGATTAAGGTTGCTAAAATATCTCACGTCAGTAATATTTCCACGCTTTGAAAAGGCGTTGCGCTATGAGCGATGAGGCTGCATGGGTTGCGATAACAGGTGCAACAGGCTTCGTTGGCAGTGCCCTCGTTCGTCAGTTGATCGAAAAGACCCGTTACCGACTGCGTGTTGCGGTACGAGCGCCTTATGTTCATTCCTGCGAGCGTATCCATCCGGTTACCGTTGGCTCCCTTTCGCCGGACAATCAATGGGCTTCCTTCGTTGAAGGCGCAAGTACAGTGATTCATTGCGCGGCGCGTGTTCATGTGTTGAATGATTCGGTCGCGCACCCTGAGGCGGAATATTTTCGCGCCAATGTCGAGGCGACACTCAACCTGGCAGAGCAGGCCGCTGCTGCGGGCGTGCGGCGGTTCATCTTTCTCAGTTCGATCAAGGTCAATGGCGAAAGCACGCCGCCGGGTCAGCCATTCAAAGCTACAGATAAATGCGACCCTGCCGACCCTTACGGCGTGTCCAAGTACAAGGCCGAGCAAGGGCTTCGTGAGGTGTCCTCTCGCACGGGGATGGAAGTGGTGATCATTCGTCCGGTGCTGGTCTACGGGCCGGGGGTCAAGGCCAACTTCCTCAATATGATGCGCTGGCTGGACAGGCGTGTACCCTTGCCGCTGGGTGCGATCGATAATCGTCGCAGTCTGGTGGCTCTGGGTAATCTTGTGGACCTTGTGGCGACCTGCGTTGCGCATCCGGCAGCTGCAGGACAGACATTGCTGGTCAGTGACGGTCACGACCTGTCCACAACTGACTTGTTGAATGAGATGGGCAGGGCGCTGGGCAAGCCTGCCCGGCTGATCCCTGTTCCGGGCTGGATGCTGCACCGTGCTGCAGCGCTGCTTGGAAAGAAGGAGTTTTCCCAGCGACTTTGCGGCTCACTGCAGGTCGATATTGCCAGAACGTGCGAAGTGCTCGATTGGGTGCCGCCCATACGATTTGAAAACGCGATGAAAGAGACCGCTCGACATTTTCTGGACAATAAACATGCTTGAGTGGCTTGCGATCACGACCATTGCGCTGCTTTCCCTCCTGTTGACGGCGCTACTTCGCAGATATGCGCTGTCCAGAAGCCTGCTGGACGTTCCCAACGCCCGCAGTTCGCATTCCATTCCAACTCCCAGGGGTGGAGGCGTGGCCATCGTTATCGCCTTCCTGCTCGCGACTATCGTATTGGCGGGCGTCGGACAGATTTCTGTGGAAACTTCGATGGCCGTCGTCGGTGCAGGCGGTCTGGTCGCGATGATCGGCTTCATGGATGATCATGGGCACATCGCTGCCCGCTGGCGTCTGTTGGGCCATTTCGCGGCAGTTGTGTGGGCACTGGTCTGGTCCGGAGGGTTGGCTCCGCTCAGTGTCATGGGCACGACGGTCGATCTGGGTGTGGTGGGTCAGATTTGTGCAGCGTTCTATCTGGTGTGGATGCTGAACCTCTATAACTTCATGGACGGTATCGACGGGATCGCCAGCGTCGAAGCAGTGACGGTGTGCGGTGGCATCAGCCTTGTCTATGCGCTGAGCGGTTTTGATGAACTGCTCTGGGGGCCGCTGTTTCTCGTGGCCTCGGTTGTCGGATTTCTCTATTGGAATTTCCCGCCAGCGCGCATATTCATGGGCGATGCCGGCAGCGGTTTTCTGGGCATTGCTCTGGGAATACTTTCTGTTCAGGCAGCCTGGTCCTCACCTCAGCTATTCTGGGCATGGCTGATTCTGTTGGGAGTGTTTGTCGTGGATGCGACGGTCACGCTTCTGCGCCGCCTGATACGCCGGGAAAAGGTGTATGAAGCACATCGCAGCCACGCCTACCAGTTTGCGTCACGTCGACTTGGCGGGCATCTTCCCGTCACGCTGGCCGTGGGCCTGATCAACGTCTGCTGGCTGCTTCCTGTGGCCCTGTGGGTCGTGTTGACGAATGCAGAAGGGATCGTGGGGGTCATTGTCGCCTACGTCCCTCTGGTGATACTTGCATTGCGGTTCGACGCCGGTCAGGCAGAGACGAGTTAACTAAACGTGATATTGAGTGTCCTATCACGTGCAGCGTTGCATCGAAAAGGGTTTTGCGCAGTGAACCGAGACCAAAGCGAAGGAGTACTGACGAATTGATGAGCAAGTTGCGATCTATTCTGCTGGCACTGCCACGCCGGAAAAAGCGGATAATTCAGGTTGCTGCTGACATTATTCTGGTCTGGATCGCCCTGTGGATGTCGTTCGTCGTCCGTCTCGGGATTGATGAGCTGATCAATCCGCTTGAAAAACACACCTGGCTTTTCATCAGTGCGCCGGTGGCTGCCATTCCCCTGTTCATCCGGTTTGGCATGTATCGGGCCGTGATGCGTTATTTCGGAAACGATGCCCTGATCGCGATCATCAAGGCGGTCACGCTTTCCTCTCTGATCCTGGGCTGCATGGTCTATGTCTACAGCAACCATCAGCAGCTGGTACCGCGTTCGGTCATCTTCAATTATTGGTGGTTAAGCCTGGTGATGATCGGCGGACTGCGTCTGGCGATGAGGCAGTATTTTCTGGGCGACTGGTTTACGGCCGCACAGCATGTACCCTTTGCCAGAAGCGACAACGGTCTTCAGAAAGTCGCCATTTATGGCGCCGGAGCCGCAGGCAACCAGTTGGTTGCGGCCTTGCGGATGGGAAGGGTGATGCACCCGGTCGCGTTCATCGACGATGACGAATCCATCTCGAACCGGGTCATTTCCGGGCTTCAGGTCTACAAGCCCAAGCATATTCAACGAATGATAGACGCTACAGGTGCTCAGGAAATCCTGCTGGCCATTCCCTCTTCATCACGAGGCCGTCGCCGCGAGATATTGGGCTATCTCGAGGGCTTTCCTCTGCACGTACGAAGCGTTCCGGGTTTCATGGATCTGGCGGCAGGGCGTGTCAAAGTGGACGACCTTCAGGAAGTCGACATCGCCGACCTGCTGGGACGCGACGCTGTGCCGGCCCGAGAGAACCTGCTTGAGCATTGCATCAAGGGCCAGACCGTTCTGGTCACCGGGGCCGGCGGCTCCATCGGCTCGGAGCTGTGCAGGCAGATCCTGCTGCTCGGCCCCACCAAACTGCTATTGCTCGACCACAGTGAGTTCAACCTCTACAGCATCGTGTCGGAGCTGGAGCAGCGTTCCTCCCGCGAGTCGTTGAGCGTCAAGTTGTTGCCCATTCTGGGGTCGGTACGAAACCATCCCAAACTGCTGGCGATCATGAAAGCCTGGAAGGTCGACACGGTCTACCACGCGGCCGCCTACAAGCATGTGCCCATGGTCGAGCACAACATTGCCGAAGGGGTGATCAACAACGTCGTAGGCACTCTCAATACCGCACAGGCGGCGTTGCAGGCGGGTGTCTCCAACTTTGTACTGATCTCGACCGACAAGGCTGTCAGGCCGACCAACGTCATGGGCAGTACCAAGCGTCTGGCCGAACTGATACTGCAGGCGCTCAGTCGTGAAACCGCCCCGGTCATCTTCGGCGACAAGGCCAACGTTTATCAGGTCAACAAGACGCGTTTCACCATGGTGCGTTTCGGCAACGTGCTGGGGTCGTCCGGGTCGGTGATACCGCTGTTCCACAAGCAGATACAGACAGGCGGCCCCCTGACCGTCACCCACCCCAAGATCACGCGTTACTTCATGACCATTCCGGAAGCGGCGCAACTGGTGATCCAGGCAGGTTCCATGGGGCACGGCGGTGACGTGTTCGTCCTCGACATGGGTGAGCCCGTGAAGATCATCGAGCTGGCCGAAAAGATGATTCATCTATCAGGCCTCAGTATCCGTTCCGAGAAAAATCCTCAGGGAGATATTTCCATTGAGTTCACGGGGCTGCGTCCTGGCGAAAAGCTTTATGAAGAGCTGTTGATCGGCGATAACGTGGTCGCCACCGAGCACCCGATGATCATGAGTGCCACGGAAGACTACCTGCCCTGGGATGCCTTGAAAGGCCGCCTGACCCGGTTGCTGGATGCGGTTGATAGTGACGACTATGCCACTGTGCGTCAGTTACTTCGTGAAACAGTCAGTGGTTATACGCCGGAAGGTGAGATTGTCGACTGGATGCATCAGGAGCGTCGCAGCGAAACGTGATGTTACTTGATGAACAGTCAGGGCAGTCACTGTATTTGCTGGGCATCGGTTGTTTGAAATAACTGGCAATGCCAGGCCTCGTTGACAGGGAATAACGCTCGCCCTAAGTTTCGAGCGCAGCTTCGGAAAGCTGCCTTAAACTGTTATGGAGCGTTAACTATGCGAACCGCCTTTTTCTCTTCCCTGATGTTTGCCTTGCTCACCAGCGCCTCGGTCGCTGTCAGCGCAGCACCTTCACCCACTCCGGTCATTGCCGAAGCCCCGGTTTCAGTAGCGGTGCAGGAGCAACGCACTGACCTCGTCAACCTCAACAAGGCCGATGCGGAAACCTTCCAAAAGGAACTGGCTGGTATTGGCAAGAACAAGGCAGATGCGATCGTGGCCTATCGTGAAAGTAATGGCGAGTTCACATCCGTCGACGAATTGATCGAAGTCAAAGGTATCGGAAAGTCTATTCTCGAAAAGAACAGGGATAAACTGACGGTTGAGTAAACCGCGTTTCGCTAACTGAAAACAGGCCGATATTGCATCGGCCTGTTTTATATCACGTATTCAGTGGTATTTCGTCAGTCACTGTAGACTGAAGAGGAACTTCAGCGGTGTCCTGTTTGCTGATATGAAGTTTCACATGCTCTCGGGTAACTTTCAAAATATGTTCCGACAGCTGTTTGTCATGCACGCTGCGAGACAGCATCAGGGCGCCCACCAGACTCGACAGAACCAGCATGCTTTTGGGTTCGGGATTTTCGATTTGCTGAGCTTCGTCGAACGCATCCAGCAAATGAATGATGATTTCGTCAGTCAGCGGACTGGGCTGATTCAGCTGACCCAGTTCGGCGCACATGTTCGGCAACGGGCAGCCGGTGCCGGATTCGTCGCGGTGGGGGCTGGACAGATAGACATCAATGAACTCGCTCAGCGAGTCCGGTCCGGTGAATGTCTCGCGAGTGAACGCCTTCGCTTCATCGACAGCCAGCCTCAAGGCCTGCTCGACGAGGTCATCCTTGGATTTGAAATGCGCGTAGAAGCCACCGTGTGTCAGCCCTAGCGATTTCATCAAAGGTTGAAGGCCAGTCGCGCCTATGCCATCCCGGCGAAAACGTACGGATGCTTCCTTGACAATCCGCTGGTGGGTTTGAGCTTTACGATCAAGCGCGTAACGCATGCGCCGAGTCTCCAGGAAGTGGCCGGAATGTTACAGAGCCTTTATACATAGATGAAACGATGCAGCAAAGGTTTTGAGTCGCTTTGGCCAGCATTTCAGGGGCATCGCCATGGCTTCCAAAGAAGTTTTGGCAGAGTCTCGAGTCATGTTGGCGTACCTGCTGCAGCGTCGTGTTTACAAAACTGTCGGACAAAAAACGTTGATTTCTCGCTGTAATCCCGGACAATCCGGCCCCTGTTTTCGAGGGAAGCGCTGACTGCCAGGTTTTTTCGATGCGTTTCCCTTTTTGATTAACCGGCCACGGAGAGTCCACCGGATGAATGATCAGGCAAATGGCGTCGTAGAACGTCTGGATGTAAAACCTGCGAGCGTCACTGCGTGGAATCGCAACGACACCACCTGGATGCTTGGCCTGTTCGGGACTGCCATTGGCGCAGGTACGCTGTTCCTGCCGATCAACGCGGGCATTGGCGGGTTCTGGCCCTTGATGGTTCTGGCGGTGCTGGCGTTCCCGATGACGTTCTACGCGCACAGAGGCCTGACGCGGTTTGTACTGTCTGGACGTGAAGGCGCCGACATCACTGAAGTGGTCGAGCAGCATTTCGGCAAGGCTGCCGGTGCGCTGATCACTCTGCTGTATTTCTTTGCGATCTTTCCGATCCTGCTGATCTACAGCGTGGCGCTCACCAACACGGTAGGCAGCTTTCTTGAGCATCAGCTTCATCTGGAACCGCCACCGCGTGCCATTCTGGCGTTGCTGCTGATCGTCGGCCTGCTGGCTGTAGTGCGTTGCGGGGAGCGATTCATCGTCAAGGCCATGAGCCTGATGGTCTACCCCTTCATCGTTGCGCTGCTGTTCCTCGCCGTGTTCCTGATTCCGCATTGGACCGGCGGCATTCTGAGCACCGCCACCACATTGCCCGAAGCTTCGGCATTCTGGCCCACGCTGTGGCTGGCCATTCCGGTGATGGTGTTCTCCTTCAACCACACCCCGATCATTTCGGCCTTCGCCGTTGACCAGAAACGCCAGTACGGCGAGAACGCGGAAGTCCGCAGTTCGCAGATTCTGGCGCGTGCTCACGGTTTGATGGTGGTGATGGTGCTGTTCTTCGTGTTCAGCTGCGTCCTGACCCTGTCGCCGATTCAGCTGGCCGAAGCCAAGGCCCAGAACATTTCGATTCTGTCTTACCTGGCCAATCACTTCAGCAACCCGACTATCGCATTCGTCGCGCCACTGATTGCCTTCGTGGCCATCTCGAAGTCGTTCCTGGGCCACTACATTGGTGCGAGTGAGGGCTTGAAAGGTCTGATAGTCAAAACGGGTCGTCGTCCTGCGCCCAAGGTGCTGGATCGCGTGACCGCTGCGTTCATGCTGGTGGTGTGCTGGATTGTGGCAACGCTGAACCCAAGCATTCTGGGCATGATCGAGACGCTTGGCGGTCCGATCATCTCGGCGCTGCTGTTCCTGATGCCGATGTATGCCATCCACAAGGTTCCCGCCATGCGTCAGTACGCGGGCAAGCTGTCCAACGTTTTCGTTGTAGCTGCAGGCGTAGTCGCCATCACCGCATTGGTCTATTCGCTGGTTCAATAGTCATCGGCCCGGACAGGGTGGGCGCAGTCATCTGCGCCCTTCGTCTGATGATGAGCGTAATAACGTATTGATGACGGTCGCAATTAAATAATTCGATAAGGAACGGTCCGGTGTGCGCTCAGACCGGACGTGCAATATGCGTAGTGCCCGGTTTTCGGGGCTCGCAGAGATACTCGGAGCTCCATTGCGGATGCCCCGAGCGCTTCAAATAAATGCTTTTTTCTTCAGTCGCAGGTCATGCGCTCAGTCGACAGGCTCCGGATGTAACGGTCTGGACAGGTGCATGATGCTCGCGTAGTCGTACACGTACTGACGTCCCGCGTGGCTGGTCGAACGTAATTGATCGATCAGCAGTCGCTCTTTTTTGTTCAGGTACCTCAACGCCGGATCTTGACTGGACTTCAGGCGATCACGTTCATGGGCGTCAGGGAATGCAATGACGTTCGTCATGAAAAATCTCCTTGGGTGTGAGTCCTTGCTTGCTTTGATGTAGCCCCGAGTACTGCGACAGTGCCACCTTACCCATAAAAACTTGGCGTGATCAACCCTGATCAACCCGGTCGGGTTACAAGGTTCGAGTAATCTCGAAGCAATGCTGGCTGCCGTTGATGACAATCTGCACGGTGTCATCCTCGAACTTGCCCAACAGCTGCTGTCCCAGCGGCGCATGGGGCGTGATAACGGTGATCAGTTGGTCATCCACCTGAACCTTCAGACCCGCAGCATCAGGCCCCAGAAACAGGTATTGCACCTGACCTGCACCATTCTCGATCGTCATCAGATCACCAACCTGAATACCACATGATTCATCAAAGCTTTTAAGCGACCAGGCCTCGTAGCACTTGAGGGATTGACGGATTTCCTCCACTCGCCTGGCCTGTCCGGCAGCCAGGTAAGACGCTTCCAGCCCCAGCGTGTCGTACTTGTTTTCGGCGATGTTTTCTTCGTGTGTCGCAGCTTCATAGGCGGTTTGGGCCGCCCGTTGTGCAATGTTCAGATCGACTTTCAGTTTTTCGGTGATGCGTTGCAAAACGTCCTGCTTGTCCATGGGTTATCCGCAGTATTCATTGATGCTGGCGCGGCTTTTTTCGCTCGGCGCGGTACGGTCCTGCTGCATCCAGAAATCGCATTTGGAGCGGCTGAAGTTGCGTTGCTGTTGTTCCTGAACCTGCTCGCGCGCCTGGCGTGCTTCGCTTTCACGCAGGCTTTGCTCGTACTTGCGGAACATGGCCGTTTCCGGTTCTACCTGTGGTGCGGGCGGGGCCGTCAGTTGCGCAGCAGCCTTTTCCAGCGCCATGGTCTGCGCCGGGGGCAGGCTTTTGTAGACCAGCCAGCCGGTCAGGCCCACCGCCATCGCGCCGAGCCAGATGCCCAGAGCGATACAGATAATCAACTTCACGGAGACAGACAGTTCGCGACGGCGGATGTGGGACGGCATGGCTGAATTCCTGGCGAGAGGGCACAGTGTGATTGTGCCATGCCTGAAGAGTGTGGATGACAATCGTACATCCGGCGAGCCGTCGCGAAGGCTTCAGTCTGGTGCAGGCGGGGTGTTCTGAAGGACAATCGCACTTTTTCTTACTCTGCCTCAGGGAGCCAGGATGAAAGCCTCTTGGGACATTTTTTGCAGCGTCGTCGACAACTACGGCGACGTCGGCGTGACATGGCGACTGGCTCGCCAACTGGTCGCCGAGCATGGGCTGAAGATACGTTTGTGGATCGATGATTTGTCGGCATTCGCTCGCCTGTGTCCGCAGGCAGATGCTCAGGTCGCGCAACAGTGGCATGAAGGTGTCGAGGTCTGTCACTGGCCAAAGGAGTGGGTGAATACAGACATTCCGGAGGGCGTGATCGAGGCTTTTGCATGTCGTCTCCCGGCGGCTTATACCGACGCGATGCTGCAACGCTCACCACGTCCGGTATGGCTGAATCTCGACTACCTCAGCGCCGAAGAATGGGTCACCGGTTGCCATGGCCTGCCATCTCTGCAGTCCAGCGGTTTGAAGAAATTCTTTTTCTTCCCCGGTTTTCGCGACGCCACGGGTGGCTTGCTGCGTGAGCGCGCTCTGATCGAACAGCGTCGAGCCTTTCAGCACGACAGCAAAACACGACTGGATTTTCTCTCCCGTCTGGGTGTCGAGCCGCGGACCGATGCGCGCCTGATCTCGGTGTTTGCCTACGAGAACCCGGCGCTGGGCAGTTGGCTGGATGCGCTTTCCAGCGATTCGCATGCCACGCACCTACTGGTGCCTGAAGGACGCATTCTGGGCGACCTGCGCCAGTGGCTGGGCGTTGATCATTTTCAGGTCGGTGAGGTGCTGCACCGAGGCTCGCTCACTGTTCAGGTGCTGCCGTTCGTCAGGCAGGAAGATTACGACCGAGTGTTGTGGTGCTGCGATTTCAATGTGGTGCGCGGCGAAGATTCATTCGTGCGAGCGCAGTGGGCAGGCCGGCCGATGCTGTGGCACATCTATCAGCAGGAAGGCGACGCTCATCTGCCCAAGCTTGACGCCTTCCTCGAGCTTTATCTGGCGGGGCTTTCGCCTGCGGCCGGTCAGGCGCTCAATGCATTCTGGCAGGCCTGGAATGCCAATCAGGCACTGAGCGAAAGCTGGCAGTTGCTCTCAAACCATTGGCCTGAAGTCCAAGGTCATGCCGAGCAATGGTGTGACGAACAGGCATCCCGGACTGATCTTGCGGCAGCGCTGGTGCAGTTTTATGTAAATTCGCTATGATACGCGGCCTTGATGTAAGGCTCTGTACGAAAAGTGCCTGCGCAGGCCATTTCTCGTACAGAGCCTTTGGTTAATTCAATCCAAATTCGGATATATGCAATGAAAACTGGTAAAGAGCTGAAACCCGGTACTGTGATCCGTCTGGAAAACGATCCTTGGCTGGTTCAGAAAGCTGAATTCACCAAGTCCGGTCGTAACAGCGCGATCATGAAGACCAAGCTGAAAAACCTGCTGACCGGTTACAAGACCGAGATCGTTTACAGCGCTGACGACAAGCTGGACGACGTGATCCTCGACCGCAAGGAAGCGACCCTGTCCTTCATCAGCGGCGACACTTACACGTTCATGGACACCACTGACTACACCATGTACGAACTGAACGCCGAAGACATCGAAAGCGTTCTGCCTTTCGTTGAAGAAGGCATGACCGACGTTTGCGAAGCCGTGTTCTTCGACGAGCGTCTGGTTTCCGTAGAGCTACCGACCACCATCGTGCGTCAGGTTGACTACACCGAAGGTTCGGCGCGTGGCGACACTTCCGGCAAGGTCATGAAGCCTGCCAAACTGAAGAACGGCACCGAGCTGAGCGTTGCTGACTTCATCGAAATCGGCGACATGATCGAGATCGATACCCGTGAAGGTGGTTCCTACAAAGGCCGTGCAAAGTAAGCATGGTTTTGTAACCCCGTTACGCAGGAAACCCGCAGCGATGCGGGTTTCTTTTTGCCTGCGATTTGACCGCGGCGGTTACTTCAAGTGTGTTTTCAGTTCTTCGGACGCCTGCAGCATCGCAGAGCGAACAGCCGGAACCTGACTGACAACGTTGAGCAGACCGTAGTCGTGGATCATGCCGTTGTAGCGAACTGCAGTCACCGGCACACCAGCCTGATCCAGTTTGCGGGCATAGGCTTCGCCTTCGTCGCGCAGTACATCGGCACTGGCTGTCTGAACCAGCGCAGGTGGCAGGCCTTTCAACTGTTCAGTCGTGGCACGCAACGGCGATGCGTAGATCTCGTTACGCTGCGCAGCGTCGGTCGTGTAGTTGTCCCAGAACCACTTCATCATGTTGCGGGTCAGGAAGTGGCCTTCCGCATACTGGTCGTAGGACGCAGTGTTGAAGTTGGCGTCGGTGACCGGCCACAGCAGCACCTGGTAACGCAGAGCAGGCGTACCTTTCTCTTTGGCCATCAACGCCACGACTGCCGCCATGTTGCCGCCGACACTGTTACCGGCCACCGCCAGACGCTTGCCGTCGACATTGATTTCCTTGCCGTGCTCGGCCACCCAGCGGGTGGCGGCGTAGGCCTGATTGATGGCAGTCGGGTAGTGCGCTTCAGGAGACGGCGTGTAATTGACGAACACCGCCACCGCACCGGAGCCTGCTACCAGATCCCGAACCAGTCGTTCGTGAGTCTGGAAGTCGCCCAGCACCCAACCGCCACCGTGGAAGAACATGAAGACCGGCAAGGTCCCTTTGGCACCTGCAGGGCGCACGATATTCAGGCTGATGGACTGCCCGTCGACCTTGATGGTCTTCTCGCTGACGTCGGCCTTTGGCAGGGTCAGTTTCACGCCGGACTGAGCACCGACCAATACCGCACGGGCATCCTTGGGCGACAGCTGCTCGATAGGCTTGCCAGTGCCCGAGTTCAGGGCATCCAGGAAGGCCTGGGTGTTGTGTTCCACACCCGAATCGCCTGCGGCAAATGCACTGCCGACAGACAGGGCGAGCAGGGTACCGGTCAAGACTTTGCTGAAGGTTTTCATGTTCGATTCCTGTGGCAGTAAGGGTTTAGACGGTCACGTGCAGACGCACATCGACGTTGCCACGGGTGGCGTTGGAGTAAGGGCAGACCTGGTGTGCGGCATCGACCAGTTGCTGAGCGTCGGCCTGTTCCAGGCTTGGCAGGCTGATGTGCAGGTCGATGTCCAGACCGAAACCGCCGGGGATCTGGCCGATGCCGACATGGGCTGTGATCGAGGCATCGGTCGGGATGCTGCGCTTGCTCTGACCGGCGACGAACTTCAGTGCGCCGATGAAGCAGGCCGAGTAACCGGCGGCAAACAACTGCTCAGGATTGGTGGCTTCGCCGCCCGCGCCGCCGAGTTCTTTCGGGGTCGCGAGCTTGACGTCGAGAATTTTGTCACTGGAAACAGCACGGCCATCACGGCCACCGGTGGCGGTTGCAACTGCGGTGTAGAGAGTGTTCATGGGTGTTGGTCCTCAAAAGGTTAAAATTCTGCGCTAAATACTTGCGCGCTAACTAATTGCGAAGTGAATGTATCCCGACGATACTTTGCGCGCAAGTTAATTTTTGAAAAGAATGAGGATGTGAGCAGAAAGGGCGAGAGGAGGTATGCGTATAGATGGGGCTTGAAGCACTTTTATGGATGAATGATCGCCTCCCACAGGGTCCGTGGTTGCAGCAGTATTTGGGTATAGGGCTGAGCGCAAGCATGGGCATGATCGGCGTGCTTGAGATCACTCTGATCGTTCCTACGCTCCGCGCTCATCGTTATACACAAGTCATCTGGCCATCCAGTGAGACAGCGGCACTGCCGTGCTTTTTTGCGCGATAGTGCGGACACCGCCGATTGCGACGTGGGTGAAGGCTGAGTCCTGGCGCTGATTCGGGGGGCAATCGGCATGGATGCCGATTGAGCTGCACTGGGCCATGGATGGCCCATTTGCAGCGACCCCCGAATCAGTGTCAGGACGAAGGAACCGCGGCGAAGCCGGGGCCGGAACCGGAGCGAAGGAGTTTGCTCACTTTGCTCCGTCAAAGTGAGTCGCCGAGGGGCGAAAAGGTGACCTGAGCCATGCGCTCGGCTCACTGAATCCGCAGTCTGTGCCATTTGTGACGCGGAGCGTCACGGGAGGCATGCCCACGCGGAGCGATGGGCACGATCAGTGTCGAGGCGGATTTGTGTATAACGATGAGCGCTCCGCGTGGGAATGCCGCTCAGGACGCTCTTGAATGTGGCGCAGATGCGCGCCCAAGCTCCAGCGTTATCCACCTCATGCGCTCGGCTCACTTAATCCGCAGTCTGTACCATTTGTGACGCGGAGCGTCACGGGCGGCATGCCCACGCGAAGCGATGGGCACGATCAGTGTCAAGGCAGACTTGTGTATAACGATCAGCGCGGTGCGACGGGCTCGACCGGGATCAAATGCCGACGCTCCCGCAGGGTGATGGTCGGGTTCATCGGGTCGATGGTTCGGCGGGTTCAAATGTTGTCATGTTTCAAGCGGATGCCCTTCACAGGCTGTCGTGCAGATGTCCGCGCAGACCCAGCAGCTTGCCTTGCAACTCGCGCAGCTGATCCATGTTCAGGCCACTGGCTGACAGAATGCATCCCGGTACGGTCGTCGCTTTCTGCTGCAGAGCACGGCCCTGCTCGGTCAGGTGCAGGAGCACTACGCGCTCGTCTTCCTTGCTGCGCGTGCGGCTGATAAAGCCTTCACCTTCGAGACGCTTGAGCAGTGGCGTCAGCGACCCCGGATCTGTCAGCAGACGCGTGCTCACATCGCCGACAGTCAGGCCGTCCTGCTCCCACAGCACCATCATCGCCAGGTATTGCGGATAGGTCAGCCCCAGCGCCTGAAGCAAGGGCTTGTACACCTTGGTCATCATCAGCGAAGTGGAGTACAGGGCGAAACACAACTGATTGTCGAGCAGCAGCGAGTCGCAATCGGCGGAGGCGTCGGGAGTAGTACTGGCATCGGCGTCCATGGGAATTCCTAATGCGTTGTGAAGGAGCGCTTAATTTAGTGTTGCGATCTTTAATGCGCCAGATAATTCCACTGATGTGGTCTTGAGACCTGCGCACGCAATGGCTCGCAGGAACCGGAAAAAAGTAGCGTTACCCGTTTTCGTTGTTTGCGTCACGTTCAAGACTGCGTAGCATTTGGCCATTGACTGGTTGGGGATGTGGCGTGATCGACGTTGTAATGTTTGTGTTGTTGGGCGCGGCAATGGGCACGCTGGGCGGGCTCTTTGGAATCGGCGGTGGTCTGGTGGCGATTCCTGCGCTGGGCGTGCTGTTCGGACTGGATCAGCAACTGGCGCAGGGCACCGCGTTGTTGATGGTCTTGCCCAATGTGTTGCTCGCATTGTGGCGCTACAACCAGCGCAACCGGATTCTGTTGCGCAACGCCCTGATGCTGATTATTCCCAGTTTCATTTTTGCCTGGCTGACCTCCCTGTTGGCGGTTCGCCTTGATCCTCAAGGCATGCGGCTGGGGTTCATCGGCTTTCTGGTCGTCCTGACCGGGTTCAACGTTGCACAGATGTTCTGGCGCAAGGAGCAGGCGAGCACGCAACTGCGTCACGAGAACAGACTGTGGATGCTGGGCGTCGGTTCCGGCGTCACCGGCGGCCTGTTCGGGGTGGGCGGCGGGGTCATCGCGACGCCGATCCTGACCAGCGCCTTCGGTGCCACTCAGGTCGTGGCGCAAGGTCTGGCGCTCTCTCTGGCGGCGCCCAGCACGGGCATCACGCTGGTGACCTACGCGTTGCATGACCATGTGAACTGGTCGATAGGCCTGCCGCTGGCTATCGGCGGACTGGCCAGTATCAGTTGGGGCGTGAAGCTGGCGCATTCGCTGCCGGAGCGGACCCTGCGCCTGATGTTCTGCGTGTTTCTGGTGCTGTGCGCGGTGATCCTCGCGCTCAAAGTCTGAAGCCCTCGGCAATGTAATCGGCCATGCATTCGGTGATGGGCGAGGGGTTTTTTGTGTTGCGCAACAGCACCACGCTGGCGACCGGCAGTTGCGGCAGGTTTTCCGCTTCGCCAAGGACCCGCAGATCCGGCGTGATCAGGCTCTGCAACTGTGCCGTGACGGCCAGACCGGCACCGACCACCGCCATGATCGCCGACATGCTGGCACTGCTGTAGGCGATCCGGTATTCACGCTCGAGGGTGTCCAGTGCATTGCAGGCCCATTCCCGGCAAAAGCAATGCGTGTTGAACATCGCCAACGGCATGGGCGTCTGGTCGTGGGGTGCATGCCCTTCGGCCTCTACCCACACCAGATGCTCGCGACGCAGCAACTGGCCGATCTCGTTTCCGGGCTGACGCGTCACGATGGTCAGGTCCAGGTCATGGCGTTGCAGCAGCATGTCCGATGGCTCGCAGTGCACTTCGACCTGGACCAGTGGATAAGCCTGCGCGAACTGCGACAGGATGCCGGGCAGAAAGCGCATCACGTAATCATCGGGCGAGCCGATCTTCACCACGCCCACCATGTGCGGCTCGCGCAACGTGTTGAACACTTCGCTGTGCAGCTTGAGGATGCGGCGCGCGTAGCCGAGTAGCACCTGGCCCTCGGCTGTCAGGCTCAAGGTGCGGCCGTCCTTGCGAAACAGCGAGCGCTGGACGATGTCCTCCTCGAGTCGCTTCATCTGCATGCTGACCGCTGATTGGGTACGGTTGACTGCGTCGCCTGCCTTGGTGAAACCGCCGTGATCAGCGATGGCGACAAAGGTGCGCAGCAGCTCTGTGTCGATGCTTGGATAATTGGCCAATGCATCAATCTCCCGGATGGGTCGATGAGGAAACATTCTTCAGGCTGATCTTAAGCCTGAACGCTGTATTCCGCCATTACCCCTCATCTCACCGAGACCGCTCAATCAGCGACTGGTAAGCAAGCACATATTTTTCGGCCATGCGCCGTGCAGTGAAGCGCTTGTCGAACTGCTCTCTGATCCGCAGGGCAGACAACTGGTCAACCTTATGCACGGCTGCTACAGCCTGCGCTTCATTCTCCACAATGAAGCCGGTTACCCCGTCTTCTACCACTTCACGGACTGAACCGAAGGGGAAGGCGATCACCGGTGTGCCGCACGCCATGGCTTCTATCATCACCAGCCCGAAAGGTTCCGGCCAGTCAATGGGAAACAGCAGTGCCAGGGCGCCGGACAGGAAGGCAGTCTTTTCGTGTTCGTCGATTTCACCGACGTAGTCCACAATAGGTGAATCAAACAAGGGACGTATGTGGTGTTCAAAGTAGGCCCTGTCGATGGCATCAATCTTGGCGGCGATTTTGATGGGAATGTTGCACTGTTGAGCAATACGAATCGCTGCGTCCACTCTCTTCACGGGCGTAATGCGCCCCAGAAAAGCCAGGTACTTCCTTTCCATTTGCAGGGGGACATGGAGTTGTTCAGGCAGGCCGTGGTGGACCGTGCCCACCCAGTTGGCGGATGGCAGATCATTACGTTGAGCGTCAGAGATCGCAATGAAGGGCATGGCAGCAAATGCGCCGAAGACAGGTTGCAGTTCCGGTGTATCCACGCGGCCATGCAGGGTGGTCACGTAAGGCGTGGGTTGGCGGCTGAACAGGGAGAAAGGGTAAAAATCCAGATGGAAGTGAAGGATATCGAACTGATGGGCACGACGTCTTACCCGCTCCAGCATGACCAGATGCGGGCCGAGAGCGTCATGGTTTCCATAGTCGAGCCGTAGCGCGGAGGGCCAGACCGCGTCCAGCTCGGCAGATGTTATCGAGTCACCGCTGGCAAACAGCGTCACCTCATGACCTGATGCAACAAGTGCCTCACTGAGGTAGGACACTACACGCTCCGTACCCCCGTAATATTGGGGAGGGACGGCCTCGAACAAGGGGGCGATCTGGGCGATTTTCACTGGCAATCTCCTTGGCCGGAGGTCTCTATCCATTCCTTGATTTTTTGGGCGGCGACTGCGTCACCGCCGCTGCCGAAGCGCTCGATCAGTGGAAAAGTCCTGCCCTTTTTGCACTTGCCGATATAGGTCACTGCGTCTGCCATTTCTTTATCCAGTGCGGCACGCCGCTCCGGGCTTCCCAGCGTTGAAATCGCATCACCAATGCTATCCAGGCAGGTTTGCAGAGGGGCTGTGTAGTCGATGGGGATGCCCAGCATTTCCCAGCTCAGCTCCGCGTCAACCAGGCCCGCGTTGCGCAGGTGGGCCAACTGCCGGCCTTGTGTGTCGTTGACCGGTGGGAGCCATATGACCGGTGTCTGCGCGGCTGCCGATTCATAGATATTGCCCAGCCCCGGGGTGCAAACTGCGAACGTGCAGTCTCGCAACATCCGGGACGCGTCTTCGGGAGAGCAAGGGGCGGCGTCTTTTGATTCGAGTGCGTTTGCAATCGTTTCGCTGGTGGCAATGTGAAGTTTCATCCCACGCCCAATAGCCTGACGCAGGGCGAAGGTGATCGCGCGCGCAAAGTCGATAAGCAGCGCGTCATCTGTATAAGGGTTCTTCAGTCCGCCGAGATTCAGCAGAATAAAATTTGAGCCGCTTTTTCGCTGGCAGTCATTCACCGGGTGGGTCATGGGAGGGACGATTGAATAGTGGCTCGGCTCTATGTCTTCCAGGCGTTCGCGTACACCTATGAAGTCTTGGGCAATATAGAGTGCGCGGGGATGGTGGATCAGCGCTTCAATGCCGGGCCATTGTGTTTCGGCATGCCAATGCCAGGTCAGTGCGTCGTAAAAGACGACTCGCTTGCCCATCGATAAAGATCGGTTTGCGATATCAAGGTCCATGGCGGTTATAACAATATCGAAACCGGATATCGTGTTGTCCCAGTCTTCGAGGCCGTGACCGGTCATATTGAAAATGGTCTGATAGGGAAGGTGCTTCTGCAAATCCAGCGAGTGCTGTTCACCTGCGTAGGCGTGGGGGCCGCTTCCCAGGAAGTACGGTGCAATCGCTGCGATTGCTGCGGAAGGACCGAACCCGAACGGTTCTGCGTTGAACAGAATTCTAGTGGCGTCAATGCCCATGTGTTTCTCCTGAAAGGCTCCGTGTTACGGGGTGCTTATAGAATCCTCCATTGAACAGGTCCGCGTGATAGAGGTGGTTTAACGTGATTTCGACAGGTCGGTGTGTCTGGAATTAAACGATCCTTTCGACGTGCGCAGGGGCGTTAAGTTTTCATGAATAAGCCTCTTTAATAGTAGAAGTCGAGAAGTGACTGTCAACGGAGGCTTTATTCGGTTTTGCGATGATCGGGCCGGGATGAGGTTTAAAGGATGTTTGTTGCTATGGCGAAGGGTTTAATGAGTTTAAAGGACAGGTCTGGCAGTTATAAAAGTACGGTAAGGGGGCGAGTGTTCACAATAGAGAGCTTGTCAGTATCGATGCATCAACCCTGCGAATGCCTCACATAAGAAACATTCGTTGGATTGATCTCGGGCCCGGCGCGAGACTTCAGTCATCCCCACATGGAGGGCAAGATGATGAAAGGTCAAAAGGGTTATGTACTGGTCGCCAGATCGTCGCTGCTGTCGCCGCTTGGCAAGGTGCTGCAGTCGATGAAAAATCACGTCTTACGTTGGCAGGAGCTGCATCGCCAGCGCCGTCTTCTGGCACAACTGAGTGATGGCGCGTTGAAAGATCTGGGTCTTAGCCGGGCCGATATTCAACAGGAGACCGAACGTCCGTTCTGGGATGATCCCATGAGTCGCTGACAAGACAGGCTTGAATCGGCTAGCGTGAAGGTTCCAACCGGGAGCGCTTAAGCCTATGGAGTTGTCCCTCAAACAAGCACGTCGTCTGGCACTGGCTGCTCAGGGTTTCAACGGGCGCCAGCCGCCAGCGACGATCAAGGCCAGCCACGTCACGCAACTGATCAGCCGACTCGGTGTGTTACAGATCGACTCGGTCAATGCGCTGGTGCGTTCTCATTATCTGCCGCTGTTTTCGCGGTTGGGCCACTATTCGCCGACATTGCTGGATCAGGCCGCGTGGAGCCAGGGCCGGCATCGGCGCCTGTTCGAATACTGGGGGCATGAGGCGTCGCTGCTGCCTGTCGAACTCTACCCGTTGATGCGCTGGCGGATGCGCCGTGCGGCTCAGGGCGAAGGCATTTATCAGGGACTGGCCAGGTTCGGTCGCGAACAGCAACCTGCTATCGAGCGCGTGCTGCAAGCCGTCCGCGAGCGGGGTGCGTTGGGTGCGGGCAGTTTGAGTGCACGTCAGGAAAAAGCCGGACCCTGGTGGGACTGGAGCGTGGAAAAGCAGGCGCTGGAATGGCTATTCGCAGCGGGCGAGGTGACGGTGGCCGGGCGTCGTGGCTTCGAGCGGTTGTACGACCTGCCCGAACGTGTCCTGCCGATGGATATTCTCGATCAGCCCGAAATCGCCGAAGCCAATGCCCAGCGTGCGCTGTTGGTGCATGCGGTCAGCGCTCTGGGGGTCGGCACCGAGAAAGACCTGCGTGATTATTTTCGTCAGGATCCACAGCCCAGCCGGACCCTGCTGGCTGAGCTGGTTGAAGACGGGGCGCTCGAGTTTGCTCAGGTTCAAGGCTGGACACACAGGGCGTTCTGTCTGCCGGACAGCAAGGTGCCGCGCAAGGTCAACGCCAGCGCGCTGCTGTCGCCGTTCGACTCACTGGTCTGGGAGCGTGCGCGCACCGAGCGGCTGTTCGATTTTCGCTATCGGCTGGAGATTTATACGCCGCAGCACAAGCGTGTGTACGGCTATTACGTGCTGCCGTTTCTGCACAACGAACGTATCGCCGCGCGGATCGATCTGCGTTCCGAGCGTGCAGCCGATCGTCTGGCGGTGCACGCCGTGCATGAGGAACCGAACGGTCTGGACGAGGAGGGCATGCAGGCCCTGGCGGACAATCTGCGCCAGCTCGCCGGTTGGCTGGGGTTGGCGCAGATTCAGGTCAATTGCCAGCGCGACAGCGGGGTGCGTCTGGCAAAAGCGTTGGAGATCTGACGATTACTTAGCGGCGCACCTGCTTCAGTGTCTCGGCAATCAGGAACGCCAGCTCCAGCGACTGGTCGGCGTTCATCCGTGGGTCGCAATGGGTGTGGTAACGATCCGACAAGCCATCCTCGGTGATAGGCCGGGCGCCGCCGATGCATTCGGTGACGTTCTGCCCGGTCATCTCGATGTGGATGCCGCCTGCGTAGGTGCCTTCGGCCTGATGCACCTGGAAGAACTGCTTGACCTCGCCCAGAATCTGCGCGAAATCGCGAGTCTTGTAACCGCTGCTGGCCTTGATGGTGTTGCCATGCATCGGGTCCGAACTCCACAGCACCTTGCGGCCTTCACGCTCGACGGCGCGAATCAGCTGCGGCAGATGATCGCCGACCTTGTTCGCACCCATGCGCGCAATCAGGTTCAAGCGGCCCGGGTCATTGTCCGGGTTGAGAATATCGATCAGACGGATCAGGTCGTCGGTATTCATGCTCGGCCCGACCTTGACGCCAATCGGGTTGTTCACGCCGCGCAGAAACTCGACATGTGCGCCGTCCAGTTGCCGGGTACGGTCGCCGATCCACAGCATGTGCGCGGAGCAGTCGTAGTAATCGTTGGTCAGGCTGTCACGGCGAACAAAGGCTTCTTCGTAGTTGAGCAGCAGGGCCTCGTGGGCCGTGAAGAAGCTGGTTTCGCGCAATTGCGGCGAAGTGTCCATGCCGCAGGCGCGCATGAAGGCGAGCGTTTCGTCGATGCGGTCAGCGAGCTGGCTGTACTTTTCGCCCAGCGCCGAATTGGCGATGAAGTCCAGGTTCCACTGATGCACCTGATGCAGGTCGGCGAAGCCGCCCTGGGCAAAGGCGCGCAGCAGGTTGAGCGTGGCGGTGGACTGGTTGTACGCCTGCACCAGACGATCAGGGTCTGGAACGCGGCTTTTCTCGTCGAAGCCGATGCCGTTGACGATGTCGCCCCGGTAGGCCGGAAGCGTGACGCCGTCGATGGTTTCATCGTTGGCCGAGCGCGGCTTGGCGAACTGGCCAGCCATGCGTCCGACCTTGACCACCGGACAGCCTGCGGCAAAGGTCATGACCACGGCCATCTGCAGCAGCACCTTGAAGGTGTCGCGAATCTTGCCTGCGGAAAACTCCATGAAGCTTTCGGCGCAGTCGCCGCCTTGCAGCAGAAACGCACGGCCCTGGGTCACTTCGGCAAACTGGCGACGCAACTCTCGGGCCTCGCCGGCAAACACCAGCGGCGGGTAACTGGCCAGGCTTTGTTCGACCCTGGATAGATGCTCGGCGTCCGGGTAGTGAGGTTGCTGTTGAATTGGCAGTGCCCGCCAGCTGTCGGGGCTCCAGGGTTGGCTCATTATTGGCTCTAGGGTTGTGCAATCGGATCGGCATGTTAGCAGTTCGCCGTGCTGCTGCCAGCGCGGCGCGGATAACCGGGCTCCCGTTGTCCTCCTGAACATGTGACAAAGTACGTGGCATGGCCGACAATTCGCGTTTTGCGGGCCAATCGGGAACGGTAATGACGGAAGAGCGTGAACGCGTAGAACGGATTCTGGCGGAAGTCCACGACGATTACGGCATGATCCGCGTGCTGGAAGTCGACGATTATCGCTTTCTGGAATTTGGCGACGCCATCGAGCAGAGCTGCACCTTCACGGCCGATCCCAGCTGGTTGGAGTACGACTACACCCGCGCCATGCTGATTGGTGCGCTGTGCCATGAGGCACCGGAAAGCGCGCTGTTCCTGGGGCTGGGTGCCGGGACGCTGACTCAGGCGTGCATGAAGTTCCTGCCGCTGGAAGACGTGGAAGTCATCGAACTGCGCCCCGACGTTCCGCGGCTGGCGATGGAGTACATGGGCCTTGACGATGATCCGCGCCTTTATATACGCATTGGCGACGCGCTGGATCTGCTCGACACTACCGAACCTGCCGATCTGATCTTCGTCGACCTGTATACCGATGTCGGTCCGGGTGTCGGGCATCTGGCCTGGAATTTCCTGCAGGGCTGTCAGCAGCGTCTGAATCCCGGTGGCTGGCTGATCATCAACCAGTGGGCGACCGATGATGGCAAACCTCTGGGTGCCGCCCTATTGCGTGGCCTTTATCATCGCCACTACTGGGAGCTGCCGGTGAAGGAGGGCAACGTCATCCTTATCGTGCCGTCGGATCTGGATCAGGCGCTGGACCTCGAATCACTCGCCCAGCGCGCCGAAGCGCTGACGTCCCGGTTGGGTTATTCGCTGGACTCGTTGATCAAGTCAGTGCGGCCTGCAACCTGAACCAGAGAAAACCTGAATTGAATGTGGGACAATTCGCCGCACGTCGAAAGACCTGACCCTGATCATTTGCAGAAATCGGTGAAACGTTTAAGCTGCCGTCCCCGCAATCGCGGGGCCGTACGGTGCCGGGCAGGAAGCTCAGGGTTTGAAACGCCTGATTTTTCTCGCCTGGCCGGCAACGTTTCGCAAAAAAAAGACTCACTTTCGTGCGCAATTCCGGTATAGTGCGCGCCGGCCTTAACGAGGCCCTCGTCGTGATATAGCAGTTCTCCGAAGCCCGCTTCGGTCGCGCGTTCGCACTGCGAACTATCATTGACGATCCATTCATCAAACGTTTTCGCAAATCCCCGCCGACAAAGCAGCCAGGGTGACCTCAAGGTCGTACACGGCACGCGCAGCTTTGAAGCATGGGTCTTTGCGGATGCACTAGAGGCAGACCCATGACCCAGGAAATCGGCGGCTTCGCCGCTCTCGAACTTCATCCCAATATCGTTGCAGCTGTCGTCGCCACTGGCTACGAAGAGCCTTCGGCCATTCAGCAGCAATCGATCCCGATTATTCTCGCCGGTCACGACATGATTGGTCAGGCGCAAACCGGTACGGGTAAAACCGCCGCGTTCGCACTGCCTATCCTGCATCGCATCGACCCGAGCAAGCGCGAGCCGCAAGCACTGATCCTGGCCCCGACCCGCGAGCTGGCACTTCAAGTTGCCACCGCGTTCGAGACCTACGCAAAACAAATGCCGGGCGTGACCGTTGTAGCGGTCTACGGCGGCGCGCCTATGGGCCCTCAGCTCAAGGCCATCCGCAACGGCGCCCAAATCGTCGTCGCCACTCCAGGCCGTCTGTGCGATCACCTTCGCCGTGACGAAAAAGTCCTGGCGACCGTGAACCACCTGGTTCTCGACGAAGCGGACGAAATGCTGAAGCTGGGTTTCATGGACGACCTGGAAGTGATCTTCAAGGCCATGCCTGAGACCCGCCAGACCGTTCTGTTCTCGGCCACGCTGCCACAGTCGATCCGTGCCATTGCAGAGCGCCATCTGCGCGATCCGAAGCACGTCAAGATCCAGACCAAGACCCAGACCGTTACCGCGATCGAGCAGGCTCACCTGCTGGTTCACGCTGACCAGAAGACCTCGGCTGTTCTGAGCCTGCTGGAAGTCGAAGACTTCGACGCCCTGATCATGTTCGTCCGCACCAAGCAGGCGACCCTGGACCTGGCCAGCGCGCTGGAAGCCAAAGGCTACAAGGCTGCAGCACTGAACGGCGACATCGCCCAGAACCAGCGTGAGCGCGTCATCGACTCCCTCAAGGATGGCCGTCTGGACATCGTTGTAGCGACCGACGTTGCTGCCCGTGGTCTCGACGTTCCGCGTATCACCCACGTATTCAACGTGGACATGCCTTACGATCCTGAGTCCTACGTTCACCGTATCGGCCGTACCGGCCGTGCCGGTCGCGAAGGTCGCGCACTGCTGCTGGTGACGCCGCGTGAGCGCCGCATGCTGCAGGTTATCGAGCGTGTGACTGGCCAGAAGGTTGCGGAAGTCCGCCTGCCGGATGCCCAGGCTGTGCTGGATGCCCGCATCAAGAAACTGACCAACAGCCTGTCGCCACTGGTTGCCGACGCCGAGTCGACCCACGGTGATCTGCTGGATCGTCTGACTGCCGACATCGGTTGCTCGCCACGTGCACTGGCCGCCGCTCTGCTGCGCAAGGCTACCAACGGTCAGGCCCTGACCCTGGCTGCTATCGAGCGCGAGCGCCCACTGGTTCCGAACAACGCCCCGCGTGGCGATCGTCCGGACCGTGGTGATCGTGGCGATCGTCCAGAGCGCGAGCGTCGTGCGCCGGTTCCATTGGCTGAAGGTCGCGCCCGTTGCCGTACCGCGCTGGGTGCCCGTGATGGTATCGCTGCCAAGAACCTGCTGGGCGCCATCCTCAACGAAGGCGGCCTGGCCCGCGAAGCCATCGGCCGTATCCAGGTCCGTGACAGCTTCAGCCTGGTCGAGCTGCCGGAAGATGGCCTTGAGCGTCTGCTGACCAAGCTCAAGGACACCCGCGTTGCCGGCAAGCAGTTGAAGCTGCGTCGCTATCGCGAGGATTGATCCGCTCTTGAGCTGATCGTCCAATAAAAAATCCCCGACTGGTTCGGGGATTTTTTTTGCTTCGGATTTTTAACGCTTCAGCCGAACCGATAGATGTCCATGCCCAGCGCGCCCATGGTGAAACCCTGATGCGCGATGCTGAATTCATCGCCCGCGCCTCTGGCGAAGTACAGCGGCAGCAGGTGCTCGTCGCTCGGGTGAGCGCGCACGGCATGCGGTGCGAGGCTGCGGTACTGATGCAGCGCGCTTTCGTCATCGCTGGCCAGCTTGTCGATCATCCAGTCCCTGAATGCCTGTGCCCACGGCTCTACGCGTGCCGAGTCACCGTTCCAGTTCAATTCGCCCAGATTATGGGTGATGCTGCCGGAGCCGATGATCAGTACGCCGTCAGCGCGCAAACCGGCAAGCGCCTTGCCGACACGGGTCTGCAACTCGGGGCCTTGTCGGCTGGGCAGGGAAATCTGCACCACGGGGATATCGGCCTGTGGATACATCAGCGACAGCGGCACCCAGACGCCATGATCGAACGGACGTCTGCTGTCGATACGTGCGGGCAGGTCGCTGGCGGCCAGTAGCTCGACCACTTCGCGGGTCAAATCAGGCAGGCCGGGGGCGGGGTACTGCACAGCGAACAATTCTGCAGCGAAGCCGCCGAAGTCGTGCCAGGTTTCCGGTTGTGGATTGCCGTTGACCAGCAGTTCGTGGCTTTCCCAATGGGCCGATACCATCACGATGGCGCGTGGTCTTGGCATTTCGGCTGCAAGACGTGCCAGCGCAGGACCGCTCTCGCCGGGCTGCAGCGCCAGCATGGGCGAGCCGTGCGAGATAAACAGGCTGGGGAACATGTGGACTCCATGAAAATAGTGATGACACATCTTCCGCCAGGGCTGGGATCCAAATCTAATATAAGTTTTGATGCGGTTTGATCGGATTATCGGGAGGGTTTGTGGACGCAGAATTTTGGCGGCAGCGCTGGACGGCGGGGCAGATCGGCTTTCATCAGGCCGAAGTGAATCAGGACCTGCGCAAGCTCTGGCCCGAATTGGAACTGGAGAAGGGTGCCCGCGTGCTGGTGCCCTTGTGCGGCAAGAGCCATGACATGAGCTGGCTGGTCGAGCAGGGCTTTCAGGTAGTCGGCGTCGAGCTGTCGCAGACGGCGGTGGAGGGCTATTTCGCGGAGCACCAGCTTGAACCGCGGGTGACACAGCGTGGAGGCTTCACTCTGTACTCGGCACCTGGTATCGACATCTGGTGTGGTGATTTCTTTGCGCTGACGGCTGAAGACATCGGTGTGTGCGCAGCATTTTATGACCGGGCCGCGATGATTGCGCTGCCGTCCGACATTAGGGAGCGTTACGTCCGACAGCTTGAGCAGTTGATGCCGCCAGCGTGCAGGGGATTGCTGATCACGCTGGATTACGATCAGGCCGAGCTGGACGGCCCGCCGTTCTCCGTGCCTCACGAGTGGCTGCAGGCTCATATGTCTGCACACTGGAATGTGACGCGGGTCAGTGAGCGCGATGCGCTCCAGAGCAGTTCCAGAGCGCTTGGCGCAGGTGTAAGGCGTATGGATGAGTGTGTTTACTGGATGGAGCGTCTGGTATTGGCCGACGCATGATCATGCGGACACCCGAACATCATGGGTATCTCATCTGACTGTGGGAGGCCCCACTACGTCTTCGACGTAGCGCTGTCGCGCGGCAAACTCGTGGGAGCGGACTTGTCCGCGAAAAGGCCAGTACATCCGACGAATATTCGTCGTCTGTAATACAGTATTCGCGGACAAACGGAACGCCGCCCGGTCCGCTCCCACAAAATCGCGTTCCTTCAGTGGTTACAGGTTGTTTGATAAGAGGCGTCTCTGTGCAGTGAGTAGAGATAAAAAAGGGCGACTCACGTCGCCCTTTTCGTTACTGCCCGATCAATCAACCGCGACGGCGCAGTGCCTCGATGCGGACTTCCAGCGGCGGGTGGCTCATGAACAGGCCAGCGATGCCATGTTTCAGGCTGGCGTTGATGCCGAACGCCGTCAGGCTGTCAGGCATGTTCACCGGCACGCCCTGTTCGGAGCGCAAGCGCTGCAAGGCACTGATCATCGACTGAGTACCGGCCAGACGTGCACCGGCATCGTCAGCGCGGAACTCACGCTTGCGCGAGAACCACATTACGATCGCGCTGGCCAGGAAACCCAGGACCAGTTCAGCGAAAATCGTCGTGATGTAGTAGGCGATACCCTGACCGTTTTCGGTCTTGAAAATCACCTTGTCGACGAAGTTGCCGATGATGCGGGCGAAGAACATCACAAAGGTGTTCACCACGCCCTGCACCAGCGCCAGCGTCACCATGTCGCCGTTCGATACGTGACCGATTTCGTGGGCCAGCACCGCTTTCACCTCGTCGGGTGAAAAACGCTCCAGCAGGCCCTGGCTGACGGCAACCAGGGCATCGTTCTTGTTCCAGCCCGTCGCAAATGCGTTGGCTTCATAGGCCGGGAAGATACCGACTTCCGGCATCTTGATGCCTGCATCGCGGGACAGTTCTTCCACGGTCTGCAGCAACCATTGCTCATGGCGGGTGCGCGGCTGGGTGATGATCTGAGTGCCGGTGCTCATCTTTGCCATCCATTTGGAAATGAACAGCGAGAACAGCGAGCCCGCAAAACCGAACACGGCGCAGAAAACCAGCAGCTGATTGAGGTTCAGATCAACCCCGTTGGCCGCCATGAACCCATTGAAGCCAAAAAGGCTCAGGGTAATGCTGGCTATCAGCACGACCGCAAGGTTAGTGGCCAAAAACAGCAAAATGCGCATCATGGTCGAAACGTTCTCCTCAGGACAAAATGTAACTGGATGCCGGGTATATAAGGTGATGCCTGCCGCTATTCAACAGAGGGACTATTTCAAACTGTGTCCTCTGGTCTGATTCGATGGTAATCCCGGGAACCTGAACGGCGCCTGAGCCATAGCCCCCGACCTCGCAGCGGATGAACGCTGAAAAACGACCGGGTCAATTCAATGCATAAATAAAATGCCCCGAACAGGTCGGGGCACGGTGCAAAGGCATCACATACAGTGATGGCCTATTGGCGATAACTCTTCAGGAAGTTGCCGATGCGGCCAATGGCCTGCTCCAGCTCGTCCACCCGAGGCAGGGTTACCACGCGGAAGTGATCCGGCCACGGCCAGTTGAAGGCGGTGCCCTGCACAACCAGCAGTTTTTCCGACAGCAGCAGGTCCAGCACGAATTTCTCGTCGTTGTGGATCGGGCAGATCTTCGGGTCGATGCGCGGGAAGGCGTACAGCGCCCCCATAGGCTTCACGCAGCTGACGCCTGGAATGTCATTGAGCAATTCCCAGGTACGGTTACGCTGCTCCAGCAGGCGGCCCGGCGGGAGGATAAGGTCGTTGATGCTCTGGTAGCCGCCCAGTGCGGTCTGGATGGCGTGCTGGCTCGGCACGTTGGCGCACAGACGCATGTTGGCCAGAATGTCGATGCCTTCAATGTAGCTCTGTGCGTTGTGCTTGGGACCGGAAATCGCGATCCAGCCGGAGCGGAAGCCTGCGACGCGGTACGACTTGGACAGGCCGTTGAAGGTCAGGCACAGCAGGTCCGGTGCCAGTGATGCGGTGCATACATGAACGGCATCATCGTAGAGAATCTTGTCGTAGATCTCGTCGGAGAACACCACCAGATTGTGCTGGCGAGCCAGCTCCAGCATGCCCAGCAGCACTTCTTTCGAGTACACCGCACCCGTCGGGTTATTCGGGTTGATGATCACCATGGCCTTGGTGTTTGGCGTGATCTTGGCCTTGATGTCGGCCAGGTCCGGCCACCAGTTGGCCTGCTCGTCGCACAGGTAGTGCACCGGGTTGCCGCCGGACAATGCGACCGCAGCGGTCCACAATGGATAATCAGGCGCCGGGACCAGCACTTCATCGCCATTGTTGAGCAACGCCTGCATCGACATCACGATCAGTTCGGACACGCCGTTGCCCAGGTAGATGTCCTCGATGCCGACACCTTCGACCTGCTTCTGCTGGTAGTACTGCATCACGGCCTTGCGGGCGCTGAACAGGCCTTTGGAGTCGCTGTAGCCCTGGGCGGTCGGCAGGTTGCGGATCACGTCCTGCAGAATTTCGTCCGGCGCCTCGAAACCAAACGGTGCCGGGTTGCCGATATTCAGCTTGAGGATGCGATGGCCTTCCTCTTCCAGACGTTTGGCGTGCTTGAGCACCGGCCCGCGAATGTCGTAGCAGACGTTAGCGAGCTTGTTCGATTTGCTGAACTGCATGGTGATGATCCCGAAAATGGACGAGCTGTTGCTGACTTGCAATTGAAGGTCGCTGCACGAAACACGATGAAATGGATTTGTGCGCGACAAACGCGGGTGCCAGACTGACGCCTGACCTGGCGCAATCATACGTGCCACCTGATCTGCGGAAAAGATACAGATCAGGCTTTTTCAGTATTGGAGGTGTACCCGTGGAAAAGTTTGAGAAGACGCTCGAAGAGTGGAGGGCGATGCTTGACCCCGAGCAGTACAACGTCTGTCGCCTGAAAGCGACCGAACGTCCTTTCAGCGGCAAGTACAACGATACCAAGACCGATGGCGTCTACCGTTGTGTGTGCTGCAACGAAGCGCTGTTCGACTCTGCAACCAAGTTCGATTCAGGCTGCGGCTGGCCGAGCTTCTACGCGCCTATCGAAGACAGCGCCGTGGTGGATGTGCGTGACGTCAGTCACGGCATGATCCGTACCGAAGTGGTCTGCGCCAAGTGTGACGCGCATCTGGGGCATGTGTTTCCGGATGGCCCACCGCCGACCGGTCTGCGTTATTGCATCAATTCGGTGTGTCTGAACCTGAAACCGCGCGCATAACGACGGTGTGACGGGCGGTCGCTGCGCTTATCGGGTTTGATCAGCGTCGGAAATTGAAGTGCACGCCGCTCGATTGCACGCTAACGTCATGGGTCATATCGCGATCCCCATTAGCCTGAGGCACTGTCATGAGCGAAAACCTGCTGAGCATCCCGTGCACCACCATCAAGGGTGAGCAGAAAACCCTCGCTGATTTTGCCGGCAAGGCCGTGCTGGTGGTCAATACCGCCAGCAAATGCGGTTTCACGCCGCAGTACAAAGGACTGGAAAAGCTCTGGCAGGATTACAAGGATCAGGGCCTGGTCGTGCTTGGTTTTCCCTGCAATCAGTTCGGCAAGCAGGAGCCGGGAGACGAGGGCGCCATTTCCGGGTTCTGCGAGCTCAACTACGGCGTCAGCTTCCCGCTGTTCAAGAAGATCGACGTCAATGGTGATCAGGCGCATCCGCTGTTCGTGCAGCTCAAGAAGCAGGCGCCGGGACTGCTGGGATCGGAGCGCATCAAGTGGAACTTCACCAAGTTTCTGATTGGCAAGGACGGCAAGCTGGTCAAACGTTTTGCGCCGCTGACCAAGCCTGAAGAGCTGACCGGGGAAATCGAAGCGCTGCTGCGTTAGACGTTCTGATCAGCCCGTTCGGTGATCGGAATCCACTGGTCCAGAATGCTCACCAGCTCGGCTCGTCTGAAGGGCTTGGCAAGGTAGTCGCTCATGCCTGCGGCCTTGCAGCGCTCACGTTCGTCCGGCATGGCGTTGGCGGTCAACGCGACGATGGGCAGGTTGGGCCAGCGGCCGCTGCTGCGGATCTGCCGACTGGCCTCATAGCCATTCATGACCGGCATGTTGCAATCCATCAGCACCAGATCGAAATCGTTGCGCTCCAGTTCCTCCAGCGCTTCACCGCCGTGACTGCTGACCACCACGTGGCAGCCCAGTTTGGCGAGTATCCCCTTGGCCACCAGTTGATTCACCGGATTGTCTTCCACGAGCAGGATCCGCGCCGGACGTCGTATGGTCGGATCCGGTAATGCCTGGGCCTTCGCACCGTTTTCTTCATGAGCCAGCACACGGCGTAGCGTGTGATAGAGCGCATTTCTGGCCAGTGGCCGGGCCTGTTGCTGAAGGGGCGCCAAGGCGCTCACCTGTTCGCCGGGCATGAAATTGCCGTAAGCGGTCACCAGCAGAATGGGCGCGGGCGTCGCAGGTCGAATGGCGAACAGGCATTCAGGGCAGTCGGTGATCACCAGATCGGGGCGGGTATCAAGTTGCAGTGGCTGGGCGCGATCATCAATGCTGCGTCGCTCCACGTCCACCCCCCAGCTCGGCAGCAGATTGCCTAGCAGCTCCACCAGACCGCTACCTGCGGAACTGATCACCATCACCCGGCCCTTGAGCCGGGCGGGGGGTATGGCCTCGATGTGCACGGGCAGCGGCAGCTCCGCGCAGAACTGGCTGCCAAAGCCCGACCTGGACTGAAAGGTCAGGGTGCCATTCATGGCCTGACACAGGCTGTGGGTGAGCGACAGTCCGAGCCCGGTGCCGCCATATTGCCGGGTGATGGCGGCCTCTGCCTGGGTGAACGGCTGAAAGATTCGAGTCTGGGCTTCCTGCGCGATGCCGATCCCGGTGTCGCTTACCTCGATCTTTACCCGGTTCTCCCGGGTCTGAGGATCGATGGAATGGCTGAGTCGCACATCGACTCGCCCGAAGCGGGTGAACTTGAGCGCGTTGGACAGCAGGTTGCTGACGATCTGCCTGACTCTGGTCGGGTCGCCGGAAACCATGGCCGGGAAATCCGGCGCAATCAGGCACGTCAGTTCGACGCTGGGCGCTGCGTTCTGAGACAACAGGTTGGCGGTGTCCTCGACCAGCAGGCCCAGGTCGAACGGGATGCGTTCGATCTCCAGATGCCCGGCGTTGAATTTGGACATGTCGAGAATATCGTTGAGCAGTTCCACCAGCACCTTGCCCGAGTCATGGGCAATCAACAGCTGCTGACGCTGCTCGGCCGTCAGCGGTCCGTCCAGCGACAGTGCGAGCATGCCGAGCAGGCCGTTGAGTGGCGTGCGGATTTCATGGCTCATGTGCGCCAGAAACGCCGAGCGCGCATGCGCCATATCGAGCGCGGTGCTGCGTGCAATCTGCAGTTCCTCGTTGGACTGGCGCAGTCGGATGTTGCTGGTGCGCAATTCGTTGGTGCGGGCCGAGACGATGCTTTCCAACTGGTTCAGGTGATCGGTGAGGCGATCCTCGGCTTCGCGGCGTCGGGCGAACTCGCTGGTCACGGTCTCGATCTGGCGGTTGAAGGTTTCGACCAGTACGCCGATCTCATCCTGCTCATGATTCGGCGGGCAGGTGATCCTTGAGCGCTGCGGACTGCGCGGATCGTGACTGCTCAGCTCGCGGATCAAGCCGACCAGGGGTTTGGTGAGTGTGGCGTAAAACAGAATCGTCAGAATGGCGGCCAGCGCCAGGCTACGTACGAAGCCGTTGAGCAGGGTGATTTCGGCGCGTTGCATGAAGTGACTGCCGAAGGCAAAGGTGTCGACGGTCAGGTACAGCGTGCCGATGGTTTCATTCGGCAGATGATCCAGTTTCAGCTTTTCTTCGAACTGACGGCTCTCGCCGAACATCCAGTCACTGAGGACGCGGTAGCGACCGGTCGCCATCGGGCGTTCGACGCTGGACAGCACCATATTGTTGTTGTCGGTCAGTCTGGCGCTGACCACGGCGGGCGAGCGCAGCAGGCCCAGGGTCAGTTCCTGGGCCAGTTCGGCATCGATGTTGTAAGCGATACGCGAGGCAGGGTTCTGGATGATTTCCAGCAAGGAATTGATTTCGCGATCGATGGATGCGTCTTCGCTGGCATAATCGATGGCGATCTGAAACAGGCTGAGCAAGGTTCCCAGCGCAAAGCCGATCAGTACGGCCAGCCGTGCCTGCTTGAACGAAAGCCTGTTGTTGAGCCTGATATCCATGAATACTAACTGCCACTTCGGGTGCCCGGTGCCGGGCAAGCATAGCTGATCGGGGCAGGTGATCAGTCAGTTAAATATGAGGAGAGACCGTGGATTCCCGGATGAATGCATTTCTTGAGCGCGCAGACGCGGTGCTTGCGCGCCTGGAGCCTTTGTTGCCAGCGTTGCGCGAGCCGGTCGACTGGACGCAGGCGCTGGCTGCGCGCTGGGTCCGTGAGGGGCGTAGCGGCTACCTGATGCCGCTTGAAGTCAGCCTCGACATGCGCCTGTCCGACTTGATCGGCGTGGATTTGCAGCGTGACCAACTGGGCCGCAACACCCGTCAGTTCATCGACGGGCTGCCGGCTAACCATGCGCTGTTATGGGGTTCACGCGGCACAGGCAAGTCTTCGCTGATTCGCGCGCTGCTGGCCGAATATGCAGCGTCGGGCCTGCGCCTGATCGAGATCGAGCGCGATCACCTGGGCGACTTGCCGCGTGTCGTGGAGCAATTACAGAAATTGCCACAACGCTTCGTGCTGTTCTGTGATGATCTGTCGTTCGAGTCGGGCGAGGGGGATTATCGGGTGCTCAAGAGTGTGCTCGACGGGTCGCTGGAGCAGGCACCGGATAATGTACTGCTCTACGCCACCTCGAACCGTCGCCACCTCGTGCCTGAAAAGGAGAGCGACAATGCCAACTGGCAGCAGGTGGACGGCGAGCTTCATCCGAGCGAGGCGGTGGAGGACAAGATTGCCTTGTCCGACCGTTTCGGGCTGTGGTTGTCGTTCTATCCCTTCACGCAGGATCATTACCTGAATGTCGTCGAACACTGGATCACTCAACTGGCGCTGAAATCCGGTCTGAGCTGGCAGCGCGATGAGAATCTGGACAAGGCCGCGGTCCGCTGGGCGACCGGACGCGGTAATCGAAATGGTCGCTGTGCCTACCAGTTCGCACGTTACTGGGTGGGCCTTCAATTGCTGGAGCAAGACACATGATCAATCTGCAAGACACGGGCGCAGGCCTGGACGGTTACAACCTGCTGACCGCGCAACTGGAAGCCTTACTGGCGGACGAGCGCGACTTCATCGCCAACGCCGCGCAGTTTTCCGCTTTTCTGTACACCCAGATCGATGACCTGAATTGGGCAGGCTTTTACCTCAATCGCAATGAAGAGCTGGTTCTCGGGCCGTTTCAGGGGCAGGTCGCCTGCGTGCGAATTCCCTTTGGACGTGGTGTGTGCGGCGCAGCGGCGCAGACCCGGCAGACTCAGCGAGTCGAGGACGTGCACAGTTTCGCCGGCCACATCGCCTGCGACAGCGCGTCGAACAGCGAACTGGTGGTGCCGTTGATCAAAGAGGGGAAACTGGTGGGCGTGCTGGATCTGGACAGCCCGAGCGTGGGGCGTTTCAGCGAGGTGGATCAGGCGGGTATCGAGCGTCTGGCGGCGATCTTTCTGGCGGCGACCGACTGCTGAGTGGGTTGCGGTAGACGCTGCCTTACCAAGCAACGTGTCACTGCCGGAAGAACGCTCACCCTCGTGGGAGGCGGCTTGCCGGCGATTCGGCTTCCCAGGCGACCTGTCAGTGACTGACAGGACGCCATCGCCGGCAAGCCGCCTCCCGCAGTCCGTGTTTGATGCGCGACAGCGCTACGTCGAATTCGTGGTGGGGCCTCCCGCAGTCAGATGCCTGCAGGTGCATCTGGCTGTGTCAGGGGCAGAGGTGCCAAGTCATCAATCGTAGATGACTTTCTTCTTCCATTCCGATTCGGTTTCGTCAGCCTTCAGGCCTTCGGTCAGTGCGTTGTCATCGTCGGCAGACGGGGCAGTATTGGTCAGGACCATGGAGTTGGCGCGGGCCAGTTGTTTTTCCATCGCCAGCAACTGCTGCTGATAAGTGACCGGGTCCGGCTGGTTGCGCAGGTACTGAACGCCACGTTCGAATGCCAGACGCGCCTGACCTGGCTGGTCCTGGGACAGGGCCATCTGACCGAGGTTATTGAAGAACTCGATATGCAGGTTCACCAGAATCGTGCGGATTTCGCGGATCCAGTGTTTGGCTTCGCTGGTCTGCAGGAAACCGTCGTGGGCAGCGCGGGTCACCTGACCATGCAGCGCTTCAAGCAGGAAGCGCACGTCCTTGGCCTTGGCTTCGGTCTGGATCGGCGTGACAGGGTTGGTCACTTCGATGCGGTCGCCCTTGGCAACCTGCTCTTCAAGTTCGGCAATGCGGCTCTTGAGCTGGGCGTTGCCCTTTTCCAGCGCCAGCATGCGCTGCACGACGTTCAGCTCCAGGCGGGTCAGCAGCAGCTTGAGTGCCGGAGACATCAGTTGGCCCGGAAACACTTCGGTGATCTCGCCGCAGCGGCGCAGGCGATCGTTCAGCTCTACCTTGGTCCGTGCCTTGTCCAGTTTGCTGTTCTCAGCGACGTGGTTCAGATAGCCGATCGCGATCAGCACAGCGATACCGGCTATTACCATCAGCGTGATCATGAGTGGAGTCACTGCGCAAACCTCAATTGTTCAAGTAATTTTGCAGGGAGTGTAGTGGCTAAGCACTACTGCGCATAGATGTGCCCGTCGGAGTTTGCAACATCGCTTCTATTATAGGTGCGCATTTGCAAACCGTCGGTCGGTGCCCTGAACAGGGTCGAAGTCGTTGATTTCAATAAATTTTCAGAATGGGGTTGACGACCCCTCAAACCATCCATAGAATGCGCGCCACTTACAGCGTAAAGCACACAGCGAAGCGCAATAAGTAGTGAATGTTGTACGTGTGTCCCCTTCGTCTAGTGGCCTAGGACACCGCCCTTTCACGGCGGTAACAGGGGTTCGAGTCCCCTAGGGGACGCCATTGCGGGAATAGCTCAGTTGGTAGAGCACGACCTTGCCAAGGTCGGGGTCGCGAGTTCGAGTCTCGTTTCCCGCTCCATTTTTAAGCAGCCTTGCTTCACGGCAGGGTTGAGTGAAACCAGAACCTTCTTCGGATGAGTTCTGGAACTGGAACATACACCATGATGTTTCAGGCAGTGTCCCCTTCGTCTAGTGGCCTAGGACACCGCCCTTTCACGGCGGTAACAGGGGTTCGAGTCCCCTAGGGGACGCCATTTGCGGGAATAGCTCAGTTGGTAGAGCACGACCTTGCCAAGGTCGGGGTCGCGAGTTCGAGTCTCGTTTCCCGCTCCAAATTCACAAAAACGCCGCTCAACAGAGCGGCGTTTTTGTATGCGCGTTTCAAGCCCCCTCTCAAGCCTGTCGTTCAGCCAGCAATGCATCCAGCTCCGGCATCAGGGTCACGCTTTCCTGTTCGTTGGGATCGGTGCGGGCGATGAGCGCGGTGGCTTCATGTTCCTTGCTCAGGTTGTACGGCACATGCGGCATGCCTGCGGGAATGTAGAAAAAGTCGCCTTCTTCCACTGTTGCGTGTTTCTCGAGCGCTTCGCCGTACCAGCACCCCGTTCCGCCTTTCAAGGCATAGATGGCGGTCTCGTGCTCCTGATGTTTGTGCGCCTTGCCTTTGCCGCCAGGCGGGATGGTCAGCAATTGCATGTGAATATGTCGTGCACCAGCGCTTTCGGCTGATATCCCGACCTGATAGTCGAGGCCCTGCTTGCCCTGGTAGGTCGCAGCAGGTTTCAACAGCACGCAATCCTGTTGATGGTCGTGGGGCATGGTCAGTCCCTCTGGCTGATAGTAGAAAATTGACAGCGGTACGGGGCGCAACGCCAACACGCTTTGTGCGGAGCGTGAATCAGGCGTGGAAGGGCATCAAGTGAAACAAAGTAACAAGTATGCCCAGGCTCTGTGTGCCTGAAGTGTGGTGCATACAGAAACGCCGTCCAATGAGACGGCGTTCTGCAGGTTTCGTGAGGAAGGGCTTTCAGCCATCAAGGCATCTGCGGCAGTTCATTGGGACGCAGGTCGAACACCAGCACCTCGGCATCCACGCCTTCGCTCAGAGTGATGACCTGTTCATCACGCAGACGCACACCGTCACCTTCGCCAAGCGCCTGGCCGTTGAGGACCACGCTGCCGCGTGCAACGTGCACATAGGCATAGCGATTGGCGGCCAGTTCAAGCGTGGCGGTTTCGCTGCCATCGAACAGACCAGCATATACACGGGCATCCTGGCGGACATTCAGCGCGCCGTTTTCGCCATCGGGCGAAATGATCAGTTGCAGGCGACCGCGTTTCTGCTCGGGGCTGAAATGCTCTTGCTGATACTTGGGAGTGGCACCGCTGACATTCGGTACGATCCAGATCTGCAGAAAGTGCACGCCTTCGGTTTGCGAGTGGTTGAACTCACTGTGCGCCACGCCGCTGCCGGCACTCATCAGTTGCACGTCACCGGGACGAATCACCGAGCCGGTACCGAGGGTATCCTTGTGTTCCAGCGCGCCTTCAAGCACATAGGAGAAAATCTCCATGTCGCGGTGCGGGTGCTGTCCGAAGCCTTTGCCAGCGGTCACACGGTCGTCGTTGATCACCAGCAGGTCGGAGAAACCCTGTTCGTTCGGGTTGCGATAACTGGCAAACGAGAAGGTATGAAAGGATTTGAGCCAGCCGTGATCAGCTGCGCCACGGTTGGAAGCTTTGCGAAGAGTCAGCATGATAGTTTCTCCATCCAGATGTCGACGCTGCAGATTCAGGTATCGACCAAGTGAGATGAAGGTTACTGGTTATCTGTCGGTGCAATAAGTAGCTGAAAGACGAATGACTGTCTCGCTGTGGTTGACAGTCGCTCAATCGACCGTTCCTGCCTGCATAACCTGGGTCTGATCCCGACGCATAGTCCCCATCGCCTGCGATCTTCGCCATAATGCGCCCCTGACCTTTACTCTTTTCAAGTGACGTCTCATTCATGAAAACCGTAGCAATGGTCCTGTTCCCGGAATTTCTTCTGCTCGACATGGCAGGCCCCATGGAGGTGTTTTCCATCGCCAACCGCTATCTGGCGCTGGAAAAGCACTACCAGATAAGCACCGTCGGCACGCAACACGGAGCCATCCGGGCATCCAATGGTGTTCGGGTGATGGCCGATGCTCACCTGGAGCAGGTTGCTGGCAGTCATGATCTGCTGCTGGTACCCGGCGGGCCGGGAGCCTATGACGACAAACATCAGCCGCTGGTGGACTGGTTATTGAGTGCCAGGGAGCAGGCAGGTTGTATCGGCTCGATCTGCACGGGCGCGTTCATTCTCGGCGAGGCAGGTCTGCTGGATGGCCACCGGGTGACGACTCACTGGCATTACACCGAACGTCTTATCAAGCGTTTTCCCAAGGCCATCGTCGAGACCGATCAGATCTATATCAATGACCGCAACCTGCTGACCTCCGGCGGGGTCACCGCAGGTATCGACCTGGCGCTGGCAGTCGTAGCCAAGGATCACGGCAAGAAAGTCGCGCAGGACGTCGCCAAGGTATTGCTGGTACTGATGAAGCGCCAGGGTGGTCAGGCGCAATTCAGTCCGTTGATGGGCGCTGTCGCGACCAACGAGACGGCCGTTACTCGGGTGCAGAATTACGTGCTGGAGCACTTGGACGAGTCATTCAGCGTCGAGCGCATGGCCAATATGGCCAACATGAGCGCCCGGCATTTCGCCCGGCTGTTCTCCCGCGAAGTGCAGATGACGCCCATGGAGTTTCTGCAGAACGCCCGTATCGATCGCGCCAGAAGCCTGCTGGAAGTCAGTGACCTGCCGCTCAAGACGGTGGCTTACCGAAGCGGCTTTGGCAGCGTGCGGCACATGCGCTTTCTGTTCGGTGAAAAGCTGGGGCTGACACCCAGCCAATACCGCGAGCAGTTCAGTTAGTTTCGGCCCAAACGCCGGGGTGTCCGTATCCAGCATCGCATTGACCGTGTGACTCCCCCCGGAAAACTTGTTCCGTCTTCATTGCCTGCCAAGATGAATAGGATCTATTCAGAAGGTGATGCAATGGACTGCCAGCCCAGGCGTTTCAGCCAGCCAGACACATCTAATCAAGCCCAAACGGCCCACGCAAACGACGTGCTGCGGTTCGGCCCCTACGTATTTCACGTGCGTCAGCGCCAGATCCTGCGCGACGGTGAACCGTTGCGTCTGGGTGGGCGTGCACTGGATATCCTGCTGGTCCTGATCGGACACGCCGGTGAAGTGATCGACAAGGAAGCGTTGATCGCACAGGTCTGGCCTGATTCCTTCGTCGAAGAGATCAACCTGAGGGTGCAGATTGCAGCCTTGCGGCGCGCGCTCGACGATGGGCAGCGTTATATCGAAACGTTGCCACAGCGCGGGTATCGTTTCGTGGCACAGGTTCATAAGACTTCGACGTCTGAAAAAACCGAGCCCGTCCATGTCCCCAACAACCTGCCGGTACGCCTCACCCATGTCATGGGGCGCGATGATGTGGTGGGCAAGCTGGTTCGACAGCTGCCTGCAAAACGCTTCATCACGCTGACCGGCGCGGGAGGCATCGGCAAATCGACCGTGGCCTGCCGCGTAGCCGAACGTCTGGTGTCGCGCTATCAGGATGGCGTGTGTGTCATCGATTTCTCGGCGGTGAACAGTGAGCAGATGCTGGCCGGTTGTCTGGCCGAACTCTTGAAGCGGGACGGCGAACCTTGCCTGTCGAGCCTGTCCAGCGAACTGGCACAGGGGCGTCGTCTGTTGATCGCCGACAACTGCGAAGCCCTCGACGAAGGCTGTCGGCAGTGGCTAGGCGCGCTGTTGGCGCAGTCCGATGAACTGGCCATTCTTGCCACCAGTCGACGACCGCTGGACCTGCGCAACGAATCGCTGTTTCCACTGGAGCATTTGACCGTTCCGCCTGCGTCCGCGCAGATCAGTGTCGAGCAGGGCCTGGCTTATCCGGCGGTGCAGTTGTTCGTCAGTCGTGCCCAGGCCGGCCAGCAGGGTCTGGTCCTGCGGGACCGTGACATGAACGTCATCGGTGACCTTTGTCGCAAGCTCGATGGCATCCCTCTGGCGCTGGAGCTGGCGGCAGCGCAGGTCAATACCTTTGCATTGGCGGGTCTGCAGGCTCGTCTGGATCAATGCATTCAGTGGCTGACGCAGGGACGACGCACGGCTGTCGCCCGTCACCAGTCGCTCAGGGCTTCGCTTGACTGGAGTCATCAGCGCCTTAGTCCGCGCGAACAGGCGGCACTGCGTCGTCTGGCAACCTTCGATAAGGCTTTCACGAGCGAATCCGCAGTGGATGTCATCGGGTGTGACGGGCTGGAGGCGCAGTCGGTTCGGGAGGCGCTCGTGCAACTGGAGCGTCATTCGGTGCTATGGAATGTGCCCGGCGCCGGGGTTTTGCGTTACCGGCTTGCGCACACCACGCGGCTGTATGCGCTGGAAAAGCTTGAAGACGCTGGCGAACTCCAGACATTCACGGCGCGCCACGCCCGTCACGTCAACTTGCAGCGTTTGCTGGCAAAGTCAGTACAACTGGTCGAGTAGCGCGCGTGCCGCCAGCAGGTCCGGCGTGGCAAATCCTTCGCTGAAGCGGGCATGAACCGGTGCCAGCAGGATCCGGGCCTGCTGCTCCTTGCCCTGGCCCTGCCACAGGCGCGCCAGTGATGTCGCACTGCGCAATTCCCACGCCAGCGCGTGCTGGGAGCGCGCCACCTCCAGGGCTTGGAGCAACAGCGTTTGCGCACCGTCCTCATCATGCGCCTGCAACGTTTCGGCCCGGCACCGCAGCATCTCTGACGTGCACCAGCCTGCCAGACCTGCCTGAGCCCGCTCCGTCAACGCCAGGTCCACTAGGCCGGGGCGCAGCGTGACCATGATGTCCCGAATCAGACCTGAGCCCTGAGGCTGATCGTCTGACATGGCTGACTCGCTCAACAACTGCTCATACAAGCCTGCCCAGCGATAAAACAGCAGCACCGAGTGCTTTTGGGCCTGTTCCTGCAGCAGTTTCACTCGTTCGCCTGCCAGCTGGATATCACCGTTGTAGAGCGCGATGGCGCAACCGGCCACAGCCAGGGTGTAGCAGATGGACGCGCCGTGGTTGATCTGTAACGCAATCTCCAATGCCTGAGTGGCCGTGCGTGCCGCCTGCTCAGGCTGACCCTGCATCCACAGAATGCGCGCCAGCAAGGTCAGGGACGCAACGCTCAGGTCGTACTGAATGCCGAAGCCTTGCGTAAAGCGATTCAAATGACCGTTGTGGGCCATGTGCTGGATGACCTGCTCGGCGTCTCGCCTGGCCTGCCGCTGGTCACCGTTGTAATGCAGCGCCAGTGCGCGCAGACGTTGTGCGCTCAGACGCAGCGCCTCGTTGGTGTCCAATCCCAGGCGGTTGAACTGTCGGCTCTGCTCGATCGTTTGCGGGTAATGACCGCTGCACAGGTTGACAGCCACCAGACCTGAAATCGCCTGCAACTGACCCGCCAGATCGCCTGCCTGCTCCGCCAGCACCTGCGCCGTGCTGAACGCTTCCACGGTTTCCGGCGTGCTGCCAACGGTGTGGTAAGAGAAATTGCCCTGCGCCAGCTTCAGGATCATTTTCAGGTCCAGGCAGGGCAGGGGATTGGCGTCCAGCAGCATCAGCGCCCTGCGCACGTAATGACCGTGCTCCTTGAGCAGTGACAGCTCCTGCCAGAGCGGTGCCGATTGGGCCACTAGGCGAATGGCGACAATCTGCGGGACGTCGGCGTCCAGCCCCCAGGCCAGCGCCGAGCGGATGTCTTCGAGGATACGGCTGTAGCGGTCGATCCACTGCGCGGTGGAGACCTTTTCCCAGTCCTGCCGCGCCTGTTCCATAATGGCCAGACAACGTCGCGCATGCCGTTCCTGCGTGGCAGGCAGCTCATGGTGAACGCGCAGTTTTTCCAGCGCGTAACGACGCGTGGTGTCGAGCAGGTGATAGAACACCTCGTCATCACCGACTTCAACGTTCAGCAGGGATTTGGCCACCAGTTGCGTGATGGCGTTGAACACCTCGTAGGTCGCCACCGGCTGATCAGTAATCACCGCGGCGGCCGACTCCAGCGAGAAGCGGCCCTTGAAGATCCCCAGTCGTTGCAGACAGTTCTGCTCACATGCGCTGAGCATCTGGTAGCTCCAGTCCAGCGTAGTACGTAGCGTCTGATGCCGCGTCATTGCATCGGACGGGTCGTCGCTGTGTTCCCGACAACTCTGCTGCAGATGCTCCAGCACACCGCTCAGGCGCAGGTTGCCGACTTGCGCGGCGGCAAGCTCGATGGCCAATGGGATGCCGTCCAGTCGCTGACAAAGCTCGATGGCCAGCGGCAGGTTTTCATCGGTCAGCTCGAACTGCTCATGACTGGCCATGGCCCGTTCGACGAACAGCTGCAGGGCCGCAAAGCCCATGGCGGACGAACGATCGAGGCTGTCCAGCGGCGGACAGTCCAGCGCATCCACCCGTTGCACGAACTCGCCCTCAGCCCTTAACGGCTCGCGGCTGGTGGTCAGAATATGCACGTGCGGTGCGCTGCGCAGGATGCGCTCACTGAGCTGGGCAATGGCGTCAACCATGTGCTCGCAGTTGTCGATCACCAGCAGCATGTGTCGCCCGCGCAAATACGCGGCCATGTGATTGACGGGCTGCTCGTCAGGCAACGACAGCTCCAGCAATGACGCCAGGTGCGGGACGATCACCGCAGGGTCGGTCAGCGGCGCCAGATCGAGCAGGCGGATGCCATCGCGATAACGGTCGATCAACTGTTCGGCAACGCGCAGGGCGGTGGTGGTCTTGCCGATGCCGCCGGGGCCGACCAGGGAAATGAATCGGTGCTGCTGCAACTGACTGATCAGGCGTTCGACCAGTGCTTCCCGGCCCAGCATGCGCGCGCGCCGCATGGGCAGATTGTGATGGGGCGGGGTATTCATCCAGGCATCCGGCGCGTTTTCGCTATGTTCCAGGGTATACGGGGCGACAAAGCTGTATCCGCGTTGCGCGACTGTCACGATGTAGCGTTGTCCGGCCTGACCATCGCCCAGCGCTTTGCGCAAGGCAGCCATGTGCACACGCAGGTTGCCGTCTTCGACCACGGTTCTGGGCCAGACCCGGTTTATCAGGTGCTGCTTGCTGACCACGTTTCCGGCGTTTTCCAGCAGCACCAGCAGGATGTCCACGGCGCGCCGGCCCAGCCGCAACGGTCTGTCGGCTTCAAGTACCAGACGCTGTTGCGGATAGATGCGATAAGGGCCGAAACGCATGGCCTGCTCGGTGAGAACGGTCAACGGTCTTTTCCAGTTCAGAGGGATGAGGAAGTCTGCGTGCAGCGTAGCTTAACGGCTGACGGTCACGACGCGGACATCCCTTCACCCTGGCCTGCATTTCTCGCATGTCCGCGCCACGTGAAGGGGTTGATGCCCTCGGCGCGGGAGAAGATATGCGAAAAATGTGATTGATCACAGAAGCCGCACTCCTGACTGATCTGGGTCAGGCTCATGGCAGTGTGCTGGATCAGACATTTGGCTCGGGCCAGACGCTGCTCGCGGATCCACTCCTGCGGCGACAGCCCGGTGCTGCACTTGAAGGCGCGGGAGAAGTAACTGCGCGACAGCGCACAGGCACGTGCCAGCTCGGCCACCTCGATGTTCTCACTCAGGTTGTCGCGAATCAGCTGCTTGGCCAGACGTTCTCGCCAGGGCGACAGTCCACCGCTGTTGCGGACCGGTTTCTCGCTGTTCAGCGCGTCAGGGCAAAGCTTGCAGGCATAACTTGAATAGTGGGTCATGGCAAATGTCCGTGGTGGGGTGAGCTTTCCATGGGCAAGAATTTGCGCAGAGGCCGCTATTCTTGATTTCCGCGAGCCGTACTGACGAGTTAATCGTTGTTAATTCCGGGCTGTCCGAGTGGTGGCTAACTGATTGCGCGACAGCTCTGCCACGGGCATCTCAACGGCTTTGCAGCCAGCCGAGGAAGCCGCCTTTTCTGACCTGCGGCGGACGGGCCAGCAGGATCGAATGGCTGTTCTTCTGACGTACCGCCTGCAGCTTGTGCAGAGCCGTATTCACCTGGCTGGATTGCGTCATGCAGGCGCGGGCGATGTCCTTGTCGATGCGATAGACGATGCTGGAAGTCAGCGCGGTGAAGCAGGCTTCGGACGGCGTGTCGTCCAGCAGACCCTGTTCGCCCAACACTTCGCTCGGTCCCATGCGACCGGCCTCGACGCGTTGCTCGCCATTGACCACGGCCGCACTGATCACGCCGGTGGCGATCACGAACAGGCCGTCGGGCACCTCGTTCAGGTCCAGCACCACCTGACCTGCGGCATACTGCTGGGCAGTCATGTGCTGGGCCAGTTGATCCCGCTCTTCCTCGCTGAGCGAACGGAACACTTTCACTTCTTCCAGCAGCGCACGGGCCCGCGAGGCTGGCTCGACGACCGCGTCGGGCTGACGAACGATTCCGGCCGCTTCCAAGTGGCGGTGGGCGAGGTCGAACAACTGGTTGCGCACTTCGCCTTTTTTGCTCAGGTCGGCGATGAAGCCAGTGGCCACGTATTCCGACATGCTGTCTCCCGACGCATGCAGCACGGCCTTTGGCGCAGGGCTCAGCAACAGACTGCTGCTGCCCTGCAGGGTGCGCTCCAGAGCGTCGAGCACGCGGCGTGGTCGAATGTGGGTCGGCACCTGAATGCTGATCGAAACGCCGTGCATGTTGGTCGGGCGACTGAGGTTGACGATCTTGGCCTTGGCCGCCACCGAATTGGGCACCACGGCGGTGCTGCCTGCGTGGGTCAACAGGTGCGTGGCGCGCCAGTCGATGTCGAGCACCTTGCCTTCGACGCCGTCGATCGACACCAGATCGTCCACTTGATAGGGCTTGGTGGTGTTGAGCACAATCCCGGAAAACACGTCGCTGAGTGTGCTTTGCAGCGCCAGACCGACGATGATCGCCATCGCGCCGGACGTTGCCAGCAGGCCCTTGACCGGCAGCTCCAGTACATAACCTGCGGCCGCCACCACGGCAATCAGGAACACCAGCGCGCCGATGACGTCCTGCAACAGGCGTCCGCTGTGTCCGATGCGGTGCATCAACGCCAGACCGATCAACACGGTCAGAACTCGAGCGGCGTAGACCCACCAGAGAATCGCCAGTGCCGTCGCGCCCAGCTGGATCACGCTGTCATCCGGCCAGGACGGGGCCTGCAACGGGCTGATCCCGGCATTGATGATGATCGTGCTGAACGCCAGAAACAGCGCCAGCCGGATGCTCACCTGCGCCACTCTCTGACGCACCGAGGCCAGGTGCCAGATCAGTACATCGGCCAACAGCAGCAGGGCGCTCCAGAGCAGGGGGTGGCTCAATGACTGATGCATGGGATGACTCCGCAGAACGTTGAGAATGGGCGGTCTGCCCTGTGGACACAGACTAATCAGGTGCTGAAATGCGAAAAAGCGGCTATAAAGCGTTTAACTGTCAACCAGGTCGTGACAATGAACCCTTTTGAAGACATGCGTATCTTTTGCCAAGTGATGGAGTCGGGCAGCTTTACGGCGGCCTCCGACAAGCTGGGGCTGTCCAAGCAATTCGTCAGCAGACGGCTGATGCAACTGGAAGAACGGCTGGGCGTGCGCCTGCTGAACCGCTCGACGCGGCGGCTGGACGTCACCCCGCTGGGCCAGAGCTACTACGAATCGGCCTTGCGTCTGCTGGCCGAAGTCGAGCAGGTGGAGCAGGGCATCACAGGTCAGAACAGCGAGCCGCGCGGCACCTTGCGCCTTAGCGCGCCGCTGTCGTTTGCCGTGGCGCATCTGGGCTGTCTGCTGCCGCTGTTCCTGCAGCGCTACCGCGACGTATCGGTGGAAGTGGACCTGAGCGACCGCCCGGTGGACCTGCTCAGCGAAGGCTACGATCTGGTGCTGCGCATCGGCGTGCTGGAAGACTCCAGCCTGATCGCCCGGCGAATCGCGACCATCGACCGGGTCTACTGCGCCAGTCCTGGTTATCTGGCCGAGCGCGGCACGCCGGAAAAACCCGAGGATCTGCATGCTCACGACTGCCTGCCGTACGGCCATGGTCGTCAGGTGCAATGGCGCTTTCAGGGTGCAGGCAAACCGCTGAACCTGAGCGTCAGCGGGCGGATGCGGGTCAACAATGGCGAGCTGCTGCGCGATGCGGCGGTGGCGGGGTTGGGCGTTACCTACCTGCCGACCTTCATTGTCGGCGCAGCCTTGCGCGACGGCAGCCTGGTGCGTGTTCTGGATGATCTGCGCCCGGAACCGCTGACCCTGTCGGCGGTGTATCCACAGCACCGCCAGGCTTCCCGGCCGGTACAGGCCTTCATCGAGTTCCTGCGCGAGCGGCTGGACTCGGGCATCGACCTGGATGACCGTCAGGGGTAGTCAGCATACTGATCGTTCCGCACGCTCAGCGCTCATCTTTATACACAAGTCCGCCTCGACACTGATCGTGCCCATCGCGTAGGAACGATCAGTGTGATCTCAAGCACGCCGATCATGCCCATGCTTGTGCTCAGCGTTATACCCGAGTCTTGCTGCGACCACGGACTGTGGTAGGCGGCTGTCTGCCACGGATTTTGCATCCGAGTCTGGAACACGATAAACATCACTCAAACCCAAGGAGTCCGCCTGACATGAGTCTGACCTCGCTGCACTGGGGCGTTTATCGTCCGCAGGTCGTGAACGGCAAGCTGCAAGCCTTGCAGCCTGCCGAGTGGGATAAGGATCCTTCGCCCATAGGTGACTCAGTGGCGGCAGCCATTACCTCGCCGACGCGAGTCATGCGGCCCGCCGTGCGTCGAAGTTTTCTGGAGCAGGCGGGCGGGCAATACGAGTTGCGAGCTGAGCTGCGCGGGCAGGAGCCCTTCGTTGAGGTGTCGTGGGAAGTTGCACTGGATCTGGTCGCCCGTGAGCTGAAACGGGTCAGGCAGGCGCACGGCAATCAGGCGATTTTCGGCGGCAGTTATGGGTGGGGCAGTGCCGGTCGCTTTCACCATGCGCAAAGCCAGCTGCACCGTTTTCTAAACTGCATCGGCGGCTATGTGTCCAGCACCGACAGTTACAGCCTGGGTGCCGGACGGGTGCTAATGCCGCATATCGTCGGCAGCATGGACTGGCTCCTGGCGGCTCACACCTCATGGAAAAACCTTGCCGAACACTGCGAGCTGTTCGTCGCGTTCGGCGGGCTGCCTGCCAAGAATGCCCAGACCAGCCCCGGCGGTGCAACGGATCACCTGCTGACCGACGCGCTGCAAAAAATGTCCGACGCGGGTGTGCAATTCGTCAACGTCAGCCCGCTGCGTGAGGACCTTGCAGGCCCTGCGCAGATCCAGTGGTTGCCTGTCAGGCCCGGCAGTGACACGGCCCTGATGATGGCGCTGTCTTACGTACTGATCACCGAGAACCTGCACAACGAATCGTTCGTTCAACGCTACACCGTCGGCTATGAACGCTTTCGCGATTACCTGCTCGGCCACACCGACGCTCAACCGAAAAGCCCGGACTGGGCCGCAGCGCTGACCGATATTCCCGCACAACAGATTGTCGAACTGGCGCGCCGGATGGCCAGCAAGCGCACCATGATCAACGTCGCCTATTCGTTGCAGCGTTCGGTTCATGGCGAGCAGCCATTCTGGATGACCGTAACGCTCGCCGCCTTACTGGGGCAGATCGGCCTGCCCGGTGCGGGCTTCGGCCTGGGCTATGGCTGTATGAACAACACCGGCAGCGGCCGCAAGGCGTTCTCCGGGCCGCGCTTTTCCCAGGGCAGCAACCCGGTCAAGGCGTTCATCCCGGTGGCGCGCGTGACCGACATGCTGCTCAACCCCGGCACCCCGTTCGATTACAACGGCCAGCGCCCTACCTATCCCGACATCAAGCTGGTGTACTGGGCTGGCGGAAACATCTTTCACCACCATCAGGACCTCAACCGACTGTTGGAAGCCTGGCAGCGTCCGCAGACCATTATCGTTCATGAGCAGTTCTGGACTGCGCAGGCCAAGTACGCCGATATCGTGCTGCCCGCGACCACCGCACTGGAGCGAAACGACATTGGCAGCTCGGCGTCCGACCGGTTCATGATTGCCATGCAGCAGGCCATAGAGCCAGTCGGCGAATCCCGTGACGACTATGCAATCTTCTCCGGCGTGGCCGAGCGCATGGGCCTCGCCGAAACCTTCACCGAAGGCCGTGATGCCCAGACCTGGCTGCGATTCATCTATGACGACTCGCGCCAGCGTGCCGAATCGTTTGGCATTGCGCTGCCTGCGTTCGACCAGTTCTGGCGTGATGGTCTGCTGGAAATCGATTTTCCCGAGGCCGATAACGTGCTGCTCAAGGCCTTTCGCGATGACCCCGATGCCCATCCTTTGCCGACGCCTTCCGGACGCATCGAAATCTTTTCCGAGCGCATAGCCGGGTTTGGTTATGCAGACTGTCCCGGCCACCCGGTGTGGCTGGATAAACCTGCGCCTGCCTTCCCCTTGCACCTCCTCTCCAACCAGCCCAGGACCCGGCTGCATAGCCAATATGACCACGGCAGCTACAGCCGTTCTTCGAAGATCCGTGAGCGCGAGCCGCTGACCATGAACCCGAAAGACGCGCAGGCACGCGGGATCGTCGGGGGCGATGTGATCAAGGTCTTCAATGAACGCGGCGCGTTTCTGGCCGGGGTGATCGTGTCCGACGGTATTCGACCCGGCGTGGTACAGATCGCGACCGGTGCGTGGTTCGATCCGCTGGTGCGGGGCGAGCGGGGCAGTCTTGAAAAGCACGGCAACCCCAACGTCATCACGCGAGACGTCGGTGCGTCGAGCCTGTCCCAAGGCTGCTCGGCACAGACGGCGTCGGTTGAAATCGTCAAATGGGATCAGCCGCTGCCATCGGTCACGGCGTTCGAGCCGCCACCGATGGTGTGATCAGACGCCGGCGTTGCGTGCTGCGAAAGCGGCCTTGCCGACGCCGATCAGCACGGCATCGTTCTGCGGCGTGTGAACCCGGCCGCACAGTACGTTGCGGTAGTGGCGCTGCAACGGGTTGCTGCGCGACAGGCCGGGATTGCCGGATGCTTCGATGGCCAGCTCCACGGCGCGTATCGCATTGCCGGTCACCAGGTATTTGAGCTGACCCGCGTGCTGAGTCGGCGTCAGGCCCTGGGCCGCTGCGTCCAGCAGGCTGCGGTTGGCGAACAGCAGGGTGTCGATGTGGCCAACGGTCTCCTGAAAGCGCGGCAGCGTCGAAAGCGCTGCGCCAAGGTTGGAGGGCTTGCGTTGCTCCAGCCAGTCCACCAGCCAGTCGCGGGCGGACTGCGCGATGCCGTCGTAGACCGATGAAAGCAGCACCGACATCCACAGCATGCTCGCTGGGTCCAGATCCGACTTCGGTGCGCTCCACGGGCTGACACTTACCGCATGCTCCAGCGGCACCAGCACATTGTCGAAACGTATCTCGTGGCTGTTGGTGGCGCGCATGCCCAGATGATCCCAGTCTTCGATGATCTGAATGCCGGGCGTGTCCTTGTGCACCAGCCAGGTGCCCACCAACGGGTCTTCGTCATCGCTGCGCCCCCACACGGCAAACCAGGTCAGGCCATGGCTGCCGGTGGAATAGATCTTGGTGCCGCTGATGCGCCAGCCTTCGGCGGTACGACGGGCGATGGTGCCCGGCAAACCGCCACGTGCGGGCGTGCCCAGATCCGGCTCCACCCGCAGGGCATTGATTAGCGCACCTTCACGGACCGCTTCCTCGCCGACCCGCACGCGCAGGTCCCGGGGCCAATTGACGTTGTCCTGCAGGCGGGCGTGTTGCAGGTACTGCATCACCAGAATCAGCGCCGTGGAAGGCTCGCCTCTTGCGACCGCACTGATCACCTGCTGTGCCTTTACCAGATCCGCGCCGCCACCGCCCAGTTCGGTCGGTACGACGAGACCCAACAGGCCATGCTCGTGCAGCAGACTGAAATTGGCGTGCGGAAAGTGCGCGGTTACGTCGTAGTGCTCAGCCGTTTCGGCGAGTGTCGCGGTCAGGCTGTTCAGTCGAGCTTCAAACGTTGCGACCGATTCGGGCAGTAGCCGACGGAGGGGAGAAGGGCTCATGCGGGATCCTTTCGCGATGGGACGGGATTGAAGGTGCTGATCATTGGCTGGCCGCCTGTGCGACCTGGGGCCGCGCCGCGTTGAAGCTCTTGTCGAAGCCTGTCGAAACGTCGATCGGCTTGCCGAGAATGCCTTCGGCCAGATACGTGTCAGCCGTGGCTTGCAGGCCTTGAATGATCCTGTCGTCAATCAGCGTGCGCTGCATTTGTGTCGCCTTGGCCACCGACAGGTGCACCTCAAGCGGCAGACCGGTGACCCTGGCCTGTGCGGCGGCATATTCCTCGGGGTGCGCATTGGTCCAGTTGAAAGCACGTTCGACCCGTGCGACAAAGTCTTCCAGCTGCGGACGCTTACCCTCGATGGCCTTGCTGGTCGCAGCCAGGTACAGGTGATTGCTCAGCAACTCGCTGCCGCTCACCAGCACCCGTGCATCGCTCTGGCTGATGGAAATAGTGGTGTAAGGATCCCAGGTCGCCCAGGCGTCGGCCTCGCCGCTGTCAAGCAGCAGCCGCGACTCGCTGGGCAACAGGTTGATGAAGGTGACGTCGCTGATTTTCAGCCCCGCCTCATGCAAGGCGCGGATCGCCAGATAGTGGCCGATGGAACCGCGCCCGGTCACGATGCGCTTGCCCTTGAGGTCGGCGACGGTCTTGATCGGCGAATTCTTTGACACCAGCAGGGCGGTGGTGAAGCGGCCCTGTGCATGGGTGATGCTGACCACTTTCAGTGGCGCGCCCGCGCCCAGTGCAAACACGTAAGGCGCATCGCCCAAGGCGCCAATGTCCACCGCACCGGCATTCAGCGCCTCGCCTAGCGGCGCAGCGGACGGGAACTCGGAAAACTGGATGTCATAGGGCACGTCCTTGAGTTCGCCGGACACCTGCAGCAGGATTTTGAGCAATGACTTCTGGTTGGCGACCCGCAATGGCGCAAGGTCTGCCGCCAGTGCCTGCTGACTGGCGAGCAGGCTCAGCAATGTGACAAGCACCAGGCTTTTAAGGGAAGAGGCTGATTTGAAGAAAGGCAGCATGGAAGAAGGAACTCCGTCATCAGTAAGATGGATGCATCAATCGACTTCACACTGATCGTTCCCTACGCTCTGCGTGGGAATGCCTCTCGGGACGCTCTGCGTCCAGGCGTACCCACGGGATATCTACGATCAGTGTCGAGGCAGGCTTGTATGAGCGCAGGCGCGATCAGGTGTTTAACGTCTCAGATCACGTGAAACCCATGCGTCCCATCGCGCCCCAGTTGTTCGACCAGACCGAACTCCCAGTCCAGATACGCCTGCATCGCGGCCTTGGGTGCGTCGGTGCCTTCATACGGGCGGCGGTAACGGTCGATGCGCGCTGAGGCCAGGCGGGTTTCGCCGTGTTCCAGCGCAAACCCGGCCTTGACCCAACTGGCCGTGCCGCCTTCCAGCACGAACACTGGCCTGTTCGTCAGGGCCTCGACGTCGGCGGCCGCGAAGCGCGCCAGACGGCTGCTGCCACAGGTCAGCACATAGCGCTCGGCGGCGGGCACCTTTGCCAGTGCCTGTTCGAGATCAGCTCGCAGGCACCACCAGGCGCCGGGGATGTGCTGCTTCACGTAGTTGGCGCTGGTGGTGAAGTCCAGCACCGCCACACCGCCGTGGGCCTGCCAGTCGGCGAGGGTTTCGGCACTGATGAACTCCACCTGTGCAGGCGCCGGGAAGGGCGCGTCCCAGTCGCCCAGCTCGGAAAAGTCCTGCGCCTGCAGGCCGTCGATCACCGACACCTCCCAGCCCAGTTGTGCCAGCCAGGAAGCCGACATGTTGGCGCGCACGCCGTCGTCGTCCACCAATACGATTCGTGCACCACGCACGCTGGCGTAATGATCGGTTTCCTGCACCAGTTGCCCGCCGGGCGTCGAGCGCGCTCCGGGCAGATGCCCCTTGGCAAATTCCTCTGACGTACGCACGTCGAACAGGTAGGTGGTGCGCGACGTCTCCCTTTGCCAGCCTTGCAGATCAAACAGACTGGCGCGCTTTACGCCTGCGCGGTCGGCCACGTTGCGGGCGTCGGCGCTGGCCGTGTTACGGGTCTTGTCGCTCACGTCGGCGAAGCGCCGGTTCTGACCATGATCCAGCGTCTGATCGGCGAGCAGCCAGCCGATGGTGCCGTTGCGCAGCGCATGGACCTGATTGGGCAACCCTGCATTGATCAGCGACTGGGTGCCGATGATGCTGCGGGTACGGCCTGCGCAGTTGACGACGATCCGGGTGTTCGGGTCCGGCGCCAGTTCACGGGCGCGCAGCACCAGTTCCGCGCCCGGCACGCTGATGCCGCTCGGGATGCTCATGGTCTGGTATTCGTCATAGCGCCGCGCATCGAGCACCACCACATCGGCCTGGCTGTCGAGCAGCGCCTTGACCTCTTCAGCGGCCAGCGACGGCGTGGCACGCTGATGTTCCACCAGTTCGCCAAACGCCTTGCTCGGTACATTGACATCGATGAACAGTTCACCGCCGGCTTGGCGCCAGCCCTGCAAACCGCCTTCCAGCTGCTTCACGTCGCTGTAGCCCAGAGCCTGCAAGCGTTGCAGAGCGATATCGGCCAGGCCTTCGCCATCGTCATACAGCGTCACGGCGGTGTCGCGACGCGGGATGCGTGAGAACACCTCCAGCTCCAGCTTCGACAATGGAATGTTGGCTGCGAACAACGGATGCGCCTGCGCGAAGGGCGCTTCTTCGCGCACATCCACCAGCGCCAGTTCCTGACGGTCCAGCAGGGCCTGGCGAATTTCGGCAAAGGATCGGGTTGGGTGTGTGCTCATCAGGCGTGACTCCCTGTCGGTTGTGCTTGAGATGGGGGTGGGGCGGGATTGGAATAGCCGGAAATGAAAAGTTTTTCGGTGCCGTCCAGCTCGTAGACTGCGCGCTTCACCTGACCGATGTCGGCGCCGTACACATGGATGCTGATCGAAACCTGATCGCTGAAGGCGTTGCTGACCTGATGGACATCGTTGCGCTGCGGCAACAACGCTTCAACCTGGCCCGGCACCAGACGCACGCTCGGACCCTGCCGCTCAAGGCGCCCGTCATGGCCGCGCACGTAACCCTGAGCGTCTTCCGCGCCGCGCAGCATGCCGATCAGCCCCCACACACGATGGTCATGAATTGGCGTGCGCTGGCCCGGGCCCCAGACAAAACTCACTACCGAGAAGCGCTGCTGTGCATCGGCGTGCAGCAGAAATTGCTGGTAGCGAGTCGGGTCGGGAACAGCGAACTCGTCAGGCAGCCAGTCGTCATGGCTGACCAGTTGCGCAAGCAATCTGCTGCCGCGGTGCAGGAGGTCGGTTTCGTGGGTGTCGCTGCCGATCAACTCGGTCAGCGCGTCGATGAAGGCCCCGAGTCGTTCGGGGCGGCGGTTCTGAGTCATATCCGTTCCAGATCAGCGTCAGGTATGGGTCGATATAAGCATAATGCGATTGTTTAATATGCTATTTTTTTATGATTAGGATATAACGAAAACGTCTTTCACTGGCCAGGGTTCAGGCTTATGTTGGAAGCGTGGACTATCCATGAACGCCCATTGGCACTATGCTTTTTGCCTATGTTCCTCTTATATTTTTATGTGCGGTCCGAATGAAAATTGATGATATCGATGCGTTCGTTGCGGTGATTCGCTGCCAGTCGATCAGCCATGCGGCTGAATCGCTGGACCTGACCCAACCGGCCATTACGCGCCGGGTGCAGAATTTCGAGCAGGCCCTGGGTGTTGAGTTGTTCGATCGCAACACCAAACCGCTCAAGCCCACGGCCATGGGCGTTCAGGTCTATCAGAAATGCCTGGCGATTCTGCGTGAAATGGATGCGCTGCGTGAGCTGGTGGCCAGCGATACGCCACCCAGCGGCCTGCTGAGACTGGGTGTGCCGCAGACCATCGGTGACGTGGTGCTGCTGGATGCGCTGAAGCAACTGCGGGGCGAGTTCCCCGACCTGCGCGCACAGGTGAGTACCGGCTGGGGCAGCTATCTGATTGGCAAGATCGAGAACGGCGAACTGGATGCGGCCGCCGCGCTGTTCCCGGCCGGCAAGATTTTCCCGGAAAACATCGTGGCGCAGTCGATTGGCCGAATGGAGCTGGTCGTAGTCGCCGCCAAGGACACGGTGCCGAAAAAGCCCGGCAAGCTGGCTGACTGTTACCAGCAGGGCTGGGTGCTGAATCCCGACGGCTGCGGATTTAGGGCAGGCCTGCAACGCACGCTGTCCGATCAGGGCCTGAGCATGAAGGTCAATCTGGAAACCTTCGGCACCGAGCTGCAACTGGGCCTGGTCGCCGACGGCATGGGGCTGGGTCTGGTGCCGCGTCCTTTGCTTGCGCGCAGCATTCATCGCGATCAACTGGCCGTCGTGCCGTTGAAAGACTTCAAACCGGTGATGGACCTGTGGCTGTTCTACCCACGTTTCCTCGGTAACCTGCAAGGGCCGGTGGATGCGTTCGGCGCGCTGGTGGCGCAGTCGCTGGAACAGGTTTCGGCGGCTGCGTGACGGGCATCACCGGCAGGCATGACTGCCGGCCGGTGTTAGCTGCCCGTAGTGTCTACCCGCAGTTCAGGCAACCTGCTCACGGGCTTCGCGCTCGCGCCGGGCGACCAGTTCGCGGGTCAGTGGAATAAGCTTTTTGCCGTAGTCGATGGCGTCATCCAGCGGGTCGAAACCGCGAATCAGAAAGGTGGTAATCCCCAGATCGTAATAATCGAGCAGCGCTTCGGCGACCTGTTCAGGCGTGCCCACCAGCGAGGTCGAGTTGCCTTGCGCGCCCAGCAGTTCCGCGATACCTGTCCACAGGCGCTTGTCCAGACGCGAACCTTGCGCGGCGGCGGCCAGTAGGCGACGTGAACCTTCGTTGGGCGGCTCTCGACGGATAAACCCGTTGCGTTCGGCCAGTGCCCTGGCTTTTTCCAGAATGCTGTCGGCGCGTGCCCAGGCCTGTTCTTCGGTGTCGGCCAGAATCGGTCGCAACGACAGACTGAAACGAATGGTGCGGCCATGTTTGGCAGCCTCGGCGCGTACCTGTTTGACCACGTCGCGTACCTGCTCGTACGTCTCGCCCCACAACGCATAAACGTCGGCGTGTTTGCCTGCCACGGCAATCGCAGCAGCTGACGAGCCGCCGAAATACAGGGGAATGTGCGGCTGTTGCGGGGACTTGACCAGCGAGTGCGCGCCCTCGAACTGGTAATACGTGCCCTGGTGATCGAAGGGTGTGTCGCTGGTCCATTCCTGGCGCACCACGCTCAAGTATTCGTCGCTGCGCGCGTAACGCTCGTCCTTGCCGATATGGCTGCCGTCGGCACGCAATTCCTTGTCATCGCCTCCGGTGATGATGTGCACCGCTGTCCGCCCGCCGTTGAACACGTCCAGCGTCGCGAACTGACGGGCCGCGACGGTCGGCGAGATGAAACCGGGACGATGGGCAATCAGGAATTTCAGTGTTTGGGTCACGTTGGCAGCGTGCGCAGCCACCAGTGTGCTGTCCGGACTGTTGGAGTGATAGGCGATGAGCGCACGGTCGAAACCCGAGTCTTCATGGGCCTTGGCGACTTTCTGCACATAGTCGGGCTGGATGGTCGCGCCACTGCGTGGATGGATTTCCGAACCGGGCTGCGTAGCGATGTAGCCAATGAATTCGATGCTCATGAATGACTCCTGCCAATGGTTGAGGTCCGTTCGACCTTGTCGACTGGCACCTTAATGGGCGAAGGCAGAGGCTGTGAAATTCGATTTTGGTCTAAGTTAATTATAAAAAATATGCATTATATCAATTCATGATAATCAAATATTTTAACGATTAGCTTAGATCCAAATAGAATTTCACTCAGGGTTCTTATGCACCTAGCATGATGCCTATCCAGTGAGTCGGGTGCGTTTGCCCGATCCGTTCAGCAAGGATGCCTTCATGTCTGAAACAACCCTCAACTCCATCGATGCCGGATTTCTGGTCGTCAACAAGCCCGAGCGACAGACCGCTGCGCAGTCCGGCCGCCAGTGGCGCGTGCCGGGGTTCGTGCTGCGTCTGCTCAGCCCGCTCGCGTTGTTACTGCTCTGGGAACTGGCCTCACAGACCGGCCTGCTGCCGGTGCGGGTCATTGCTGCGCCGTCGCAGATTGGCGGCACGCTCTGGTCGATGATTCTGTCGGGCGAACTGGGCCGGCACCTGTGGGTGTCGCTGCAGCGTGCGCTGCTGGGCCTGAGTATCGGCGTCAGCATCGGTGTCGTGGCTGCGCTGATCACCGGCCTGTCCAAACGAGGTGAAATTGCCCTCGATTCGCCGATGCAAATGCTGCGCACCATTCCGTCACTGGCGCTGGTGCCGCTGTTCATCCTCTGGTTTGGCATCGGTGAGTTCACCAAAGTGGCGCTGATCGTCATGGGCACCACCTTTCCGGTGTACCTGAACCTGTTTTCCGGGATCCGCAACATCGACCCCAAACTGATCGAGGCCGCCAACACGCTCGGTCTGAGCCGTCGCGAACTGATCTGGCACGTGATCCTGCCGGGCTCGCTGCCCTCGTTCTTCGTCGGCCTGCGCTATTCGCTGGGCATCTCCTGGCTGGCGCTGGTGTTCGTCGAACAGATCAACACCACCGCGGGCATCGGCTACCTGGCCAGTGACGCCCGCGACTTCATGCGCACCGATGTGATTGTCATCTGCCTGCTGATCTACAGCATTCTCGGCCTGGTGATCGACGGCATCATTCGCACGCTGGAACGCTACGCCCTGGCCTGGCGCCCGACTTTTGTGAGGAACTGAACATGACCGCTTTCGACGCGCGTAACCCACAGACGACCCTGCATCGTGCACCGGAAAAAGCCGAGCAGGCCCCGGTTCAGCTGCGCAATGTAGTCCGGCAGTTCGGCCAGCAGCGGGTGATCGACGGGCTGGACCTGGACATCGCGCCGGGTGAATTCGTCGCGCTGCTCGGTGCCAGCGGTTCCGGCAAGACTACCTTGCTGCGTACCCTCGCCGGACTGGACAGCATCGACAGCGGCGAGCTGCGCGTGCCGGTGGCGCGGGCGGCGGTGTTTCAGGAACCCCGCCTGATGCCGTGGAAAAGCGCCTGGAAGAACGTGGTGCTCGGTCTGCACATCGACAACGCCAAGGCGCGAGCCGAAGCCGCGTTGGGCGAAGTCGGCCTGTCACATCGGGTCAATGCGTTTCCGGCCACCTTGTCGGGCGGTGAAGCGCAGCGTGTCGCGTTGGCGCGCGGTCTGGTGCGTGAACCGAAGCTGTTGCTGCTGGACGAACCCTTCGCCGCGCTCGACGCCCTGACGCGCATTCGCATGCATCAACTGATCATCGACCTGTGGCGCAGGCACACCCCCGCAGTGTTGCTCGTGACCCACGATGTGGATGAAGCGATTCTGCTCGCCGACCGGGTCATCGTGCTGGCCGATGGCAGGATTGCCGACCAGATCCGTATCGAACTGCCGCGCCAGCGCGACAGCGGACAGGCCGGGTTTCAGGCGATACGCGGTCGTCTGCTCGGGCTGCTGGGCGTCAAAGGGCATGAGCAGGACGCCGAACCGGACGATGTTGCGCACAACCCGACGCTCAGCGACCTTCGACGCGTCGCCAACGCTCGTTGAGCGGGCAGACGGTGCGTATCATGAGCGCTCTTTGATGCGGAGCACGCGTTCATGTCTGCCGGAAAACCCGAAGTCATCATCACCTACTGCACCCAGTGCCAATGGTTGCTGCGTGCCGCCTGGCTGGCTCAGGAACTGCTGAGTACGTTCTGCGACGATCTGGGCAAGGTCTCGCTTGAGCCGGCCACGGGTGGCACCTTTCGCATTACCTGTGACGGCGTACAGATCTGGGAGCGCAAGGCCGACGGTGGATTTCCGGAGGCCAAGGTGCTCAAGCAGCGGGTGCGGGATCAGATCGATCCGGCGCGTGACCTGGGCCACAACGATCGGCATCGCGCAGCGGACCCTCAATGAGATCCGGTCTCTGCACCTCGGTTGCCCATCAGGCCTGAGATCAGAATGGCGACAATGATCAGCGCCCCGCCCAGCAGCATCCGCAGGGTGGGCGTTTCGGCGAAGATCAGCCAGGCGAAGGCGATGCCGTACAACGGCTCCATGGCAAATACCACTGCGGCTATCCGCGCCTTGATCACGGCCAGACTGGCGACGAACAGACTGTGCGCCAGTCCGGTACAGAGCACGCCGAGCAAGGCAATCCACAGCCAGTCACGGGTCGAAACGTCGGGCAATGAATAGGCTGCCCACGGCAGCAGGCAGACGGCGACGATCAGGTTCTGACAAAGTGCGGCCTGCACCGCAGGCACATGCAGCGCGCTGGCACGGTTGACCAGCGACAGCAGGGCGAAGGTGAAGCCCGAAACAATCGCCCACAACAAGCCGCCCGTCGCTTCGCTGGCCAGATCGAACCCTGGTGTCACCAGTATCAGCCCCACGGTAACCAGCACGACCAGCAGCATCTCGATGCGCCGGATCCGCTCGCGAAAGACCAGACCCTCAAGTATCACGGTGAATGCCGGGAAGCTCGCGAAGCCCAGCGTCGCCACAGCCACGCCTGCTACTTTCACCGCGATGAAAAACGACACCCAGTGCAGGCTAAGCAGTACGCCACTGAGGACCAAACGTGCACCGCTGGCTCGGCTCAATGGTTTCCAGCGCGTGCTGCCGACAAAGCGTGCGAACACGGCGAGTGCTGCGGCTGCGAAGGCCGCGCGGCCGAAAACGATCACGGATGGCGAAGCATGTGCAAGTTTACCCAGCACGCCGGACAGGCCGAACAGCAGGGCGCCGATGTGCAGAGCGAGCAGGGCGGAACGCGGAGTCATGACAATCCTTTGTGGGCGCGGCGACAGGCAAGTCTACCTCGTACAAGCCATTGTCATGACATCGCCATGTGCGTGTCACATTCAATTAACCGGCATGCGGCACTCTTTTGGAAAACCCGCCGGAGGTCGTCCCATGAGCAGTGCTCAGCTCGCCAAACCCAGCCGCAAGCAACGCGTGCGGACCTTGTGGATTTCCGATGTGCATCTGGGCACGCGCGATTGCCAGGCCGAACACCTGTCGGCGTTTCTCAAGCGCTATCAGGCTGACCGGATCTATCTGGTGGGCGATATCATCGACGGCTGGAAGCTGCGTGGCGGCATGTACTGGCCGCAGGCGCATACCAACGTCATCCGGCGTCTGCTGACCATGAGCAAGCGCGGCACCGAAGTCATCTACGTCACGGGCAATCATGACGAGTTTCTGCGCCGTTACTCGAAGCTGATTCTGGGCAATATTCAGTTGGTAGACGAGGCCGAACACGTGACGGCTGATGGTCGCCGTCTGTTGGTGATTCATGGCGATCAATTCGATGTGATCACCCGTTATCACCGCTGGCTGGCCTTTCTCGGCGACTCGGCCTACGAATTCACCCTGACCCTCAATCGCTGGCTGAACCACTGGCGGGCGAAATACGGCTATGGCTACTGGTCGCTGTCGGCGTACCTGAAGCACAAGGTCAAAAGCGCGGTGAATTTCATCAGTGATTTCGAAGAAGCCATCGCCCATGAATGCGTGAAGCGCGATCTGGACGGCGTGGTGTGCGGGCACATTCACCACGCGGAAATCCGTCAGGTAGGCGGCGTGGAATACATGAACTGCGGCGACTGGGTCGAATCCTGTACGGCGCTGATCGAGCACCTGGATGGCCACATTGAACTGTTCCGGCTGGCCGATGCACATTTGAAAGCCAGCCCTGAGGTCGAGCAGCAGGGCGTGCCGGTCAGCGAGCCGGTTGCCTGATTTTCTCTAGAAAGGCACCCGGCCCAACAGCATGTCGCGGTACATGACGAAATCCCCGAGCAGGCTATAGAAAGGGTGCTTGAAGGTGGCGGGGCGGTTCTTCTCGAAGAAGAAATGACCGGCCCAGGCAAAGCCATAACCGGCAACCGGTAACAGCGCCAACAGCCACCAGCGTCCACTGCCTATGCCGAAAGCCAGCAGAAAGATCACCAGCGTGGTGCCAATGAAATGCAGGCGCCGGCTGGTGCTGCTGCGGTGTTCGTCGAGGTAGTAAGGGTAGAAATCGGCAAAGCGGGTGAACGGCTTGGCGGTATCCATGGACAGACCCTCGGGTTGGCTTGGGGTGAGTCTAGCCTGACACGGTGCGATTTGGCAGTACGCTGTGTCGTGGCAAATACCGGACTGTTGCAGGCGCCACCATGTCTTCGACGTAGCGCTGTCGCGCATCAAACACCGGATTGTGGGAGGCCCCACCACGTCTTCGACGTAGCGCTGTCGCGCAGCAAACTCAGTGGGAGCGGACTTGTCCGCGAAAAGGCCAGTACATCCGACGAATATTCATCGCCTGAAATACAGTATTCGAGGACAAACGGAACGCCGCCCGGTCCGCTCCCACAAAATCGCGTTTCTTCAGTAAGTTACAGGTAGTTTGATAAGAGGCGGCTTGCCGGCGATGAACGATGACGCGATCTTCCTGAAGTACCGCGTCGAGTGCATCGCCGGCAAGCCGCCTCCCACAAAAGCGTGTTCATTCAGCAGATTACGTGTTGTTTGATAAGAGGCGGCTTTGCGCGCATCAATGCCGCCAGAACGCAGGCACGCACAGCACCAGCACGGTGATTATCTCCAGACGGCCCAGCAGCATCCCGCCGGACAGAATCCACTTTGCCGCGTCCGGCAGGGTGGAGAAGTTGCCCGCTGGCCCGATGACTTCGCCCAGCCCAGGTCCGACGCCTGACACCGTGCTGGCTGCCCCGGTGAGTGCGGTCATCCAGTCCAGACCCAGCAGCGACAGCATCAGCGCGATCAGGCAGATGGTGATGGTGAAGAAAAACGAGAACGTCAGAATCGAACGCACAATCTCGTCGTCCAGCCGGTGGCCGTTGTATTTCTGCTTCATCACAGCACGTGGATGGATCAACTGGTTGAGGTTGGTCTTGAGCAGGATATAGGCGACCTGGAAGCGGAAGATCTTTACGCCACCCGCCGTCGAGCCGGAACAGCCGCCGATGAAACCCAGATAAAAGAACAGCATCAACGAGAAATTACCCCACAGGCTGTAGTCGCCCAGTGCAAAGCCTGTGGTCGTGACCACTGAAGTAACGTTCAGCGCCACGTGACGCAACGCTTCGGTCCATGGCAAGTCAGTGGTGTTCGCGTACCACACGGTCATCACCAGCCAGGTGATCAACAGCAGGCCAATCAGCCCTTGCACCTGCTCGTCCCGGAACAATGCGCCCCGGTTGCCGCGCAGCGTGGCGACGTACAAGGTGAAGGGCAGGCTGCCGAGGATCATCACCACGATGGCGACCCAGTGCACCGCAGGCTGTGGCCATTTCGCCAGGGACATGTCGGACGTGGAGAAGCCGCCGGTGGAAATCGCCGACATCGCATGATTGATCGCGTCGAACAGGCTCATGCCCGCCATCCAGAACGCCAGACTGCCCAGCGCTGTGAAGCTCACATAAGCCAGCACGATGAATTTGGCCACCATGTGCGAACGGGGCATGACCTTTTCGGAGCGGTCGGACGATTCGGTCTGGAACAGCCGCATGCCACCGATCCGCAGCAGCGGAAGAATCGCCACGGCCATACCGATGAAGCCGATGCCGCCCAGCCAGTGCAGCATCGAGCGCCAGATCAGAATCCCCGGTGACATGCTGTCCAGGTTGCTGAGCACGGTGGAGCCGGTCGCGGTGATGCCGGACATGCTTTCGAAGAAGGAGTCGGTGTAACTGATGTGCTGGGTCAGCAGAAACGGCAATGCCGCGAAGATGCACACCACGATCCAGCTGGAGACCGTGAGCATGTACATGTCCCGCGGACGCAACTGAACGTGATCCGGCCGACCCGGCACCACCATCGCAAGCCCGGCGATGAAGGTGATGGCGCTGGCCCACAGAAACGAGCGCAGGTCTTCGAAGCGGTCGTAGATGACCAGCGTAGCCATGGGCACAATCATGGCGACAGCCAGCGTGATCAGGAAGATGCCGATGATGAAACCGATGATGCGAAGGGTCGGCAACGACATGAAGGGCTCTGACTGCAATGAAGAAAGGCGCCATTCTACCCGCGCGCGTGGTCATGTAAACCAGCATGGCCGGGCCTTGCGTTCGACATTGCCTGTAAGTAATTGCCCGTCGTGCTCGTTATTGAACCTGTACAGGCTCTAGAATGCCCGATCAACTTTGAAAGGAGACAGCCCATGCAGGCGCTCGACGCTTTGCTCAACCGCGTATCGGTTCCACGTCTGGTCGATCCGGCCCCGGATGCCGCACAGCGCGAAATCATGTTCAGCGCAGCCTTGCGCTCGCCTGATCACGGCCAGTTGCGGCCGTACCGTTTCCTGACCGTCGAAGGTACGGCACGCGAGCGCATGGGCACCTTGCTGGCCGAGGCGCTGGAGCAGGGCGGTGGCGAAATCACCCCGCAGGCGCTGGACAAGGCCCGCCTGGGACCGTTGCGTGCGCCATTGGTGGTCGTGGTGATTGCGCGGTTGCAGGATCACTTCAAAGTGCCGCGCAAGGAACAGCTGATTACCGCCGGTTGTGCGGCGCATGGCGTATTGCTGGCGGCTTACGCACTGGGCGTTGGCGCAGTCTGGCGCACAGGCGAGCTGTCGTATTCGCCGCATGTGGCCAAAGGGCTGGGGCTTGAAGCCGACGAGGAAGTGGTCGGTTTTCTGTACCTGGGCACGCCGCTGAACCCGCCCCGCGAAGCACCGAAAGTGGACGTGGGCGGGTTTGTCAGCGAATGGCAGGGCTGATCGGCGTCAGACCGATGAGGGATTGACCGGCTCTGGCGGCAAATCCAGTGTAGCGATAAAACCGCCCTCGGGATGATTGCCCAGGGTCAGGCTGCCGCCATGACGTTCTGCAGCGCGTCGGGCGATGGCCAGTCCCAGGCCGTGACCCGGCGCAGTCTGGCCGGGCGCGCGAAAGAAGGGCTCACCCAGTTGCGCCAGATGTTCCTCGGCAACGCCCGGCCCATGGTCGCGCACGCTCAGACGTATGCGGTTGTCCACCCGAGTCGCCTGCAAGTCGATGCTCTGGCCCGGCGGGTTGAAGCGCAGGGCATTGCGCAGCAGGTTGTCCAACGCACGCTCGATCATGTCGGGCCAGCCTTGCAACTGCAGGTCGCTTTGCACCTGGATCTGAATAGTCTGCTCGGCACCGTCGAGTTGCGTGTCGTTCTTCAACCGGTGCAACAACCCGTCAAGATCGACCGGCTCGGCGCTGCCGAAGTCGGCGTCCAGACGCGCCAGGGCCAGAATCTCGCTGATCAGTGCTTCCAGCCGATCACATTCGCGGCCCAGACGCGGCCACAGCTTTTCACGCTCGGCAGGTTCGGCGCGCTCGGCCAACGCCAGTGCGATGCGCAGGCGCGCCAGCGGCGAGCGCAATTCATGGGATACATCACGCAACAACTGACGCTGACTGCCGATCAGGCTTTGCAGGCGTGCGCCCATCCGGTTGAAATCGGTGGCCAGCACGCCGAACTCGTCACGCCGATTGGCCAGTTGCGCCAGGCTGTGCTGTTGATAACTGGTCTGCCCCAGATCGTGCACGGCGCCGCGCAAACGGCTCAGCGGTCGGGTGATCGACAGCGTTACGAACAGACTGAACAGGGTCAGCACGACCAGCGCGATGCCCAGCGCACTCAGCGGCCACATCAGGCTCTGACGATGCCATTGATCAAGTTCAGGGTGCGGAATCCGGTAGATGAATAGGTAGGTTTCGCCGGTCTTGGGGCTGGTGTATTCGGTGGCCAGACGACGCCATGGCAGTTTTCTGCCTTCATCGTCGTCATCGCCTTGCTGCTGACGCGCTTCGAGGGCGGCTGCACGGGGCGGAAATGTGCCGCGCACGACCGGTTCTCCGCTGTCGTTCAGCACTTGAACGTCGATACGGCTCCGGCGTTTGAGGGTTTGCAGGTAATCCTGAGACGCGTCGGCGCCTTGCTCTTCGAACCGCTGTGTCCATTTTTCCGGCAGCTCGTTGAGTACCGGATGGCGGCTGAGGATCCAGGCGTCCTGATTGAGCATGTGCCCGAGCAGAATCGACAGGCCTGCAACCAGAGCAATGGCCAGCCAGAAACTGGCCAGGATTCGCCAGAACAATGAGCGCACAGGTTTTCCTCGGTCAAGAAATGAACAAGCCCGGCATGCTTGAGCATGCCGGGTTGGTTGCAATCAGTCTGCCGTCAGGCTTGACTGATGTTATTGCGTCTTCGCAGCCTTGGCTGCTTTCCAGGCCTTGAACTCGGCCCACTCGGCACGACGCTCGTCCTGCTTCTTCTTGATTTCGTCGAACTGCTTCTGCTGATCAGGCTTGAGCAGGGCGCGAATCTGAGTGTCGGTTTCATTACGCTTGGCGTTGATCTCGTCCTGCATGGCTTTCTGCTCGGGGGCAGGCATCTTGTCCAGGTAGCGCTGAGTGATGTCACGACGCTCATGCATCTGGTCGCGCATCAGGCGGTCGATCTGCTGACGCTGTTCACGTGACAGGTCCAGATCACGGAAAGGGCCAGGACCTGGGCCGCGATGCATGCCTGGGCCTGGGCCACGGTCGTCGCGCTCCATGTGCATGGCAGGTGCGCCGGCTTCAGGGCCTGCAGGCGGTGGTGGAACAGCCATGGCAACGGTAGGCAGGGCGGCAGCAAACATCAAAGCGATCAGGGTCTTGCGCATGGTGTATCTCCTTGTCTCTAGTGCGGCTCTATGCCGTTGAGCCCAGTTTAGGGAGATCAAGGTCAAGCGCGGTCAGGGCTTGGTAAAGCTTGTGTAAGGACCTTCAGGGCCGGGAAGCGCTCAGAGACTGTAATAGTAGCCACGGCTGCGCAGCGCCACGATGCGCGGACGACCATCCGGATGCGGGCCGATTTTCTTGCGCAGGTTGCTGACGTGCATGTCCAGGCTGCGGTCGTAGAGGGTGAGCTTGCGGCCCAGCGCCAGTTGCGCCAGTTCCTGCTTGTCCAGCGGCTCGCCGGGCTGACGCAGCAAGGCTTCCAGCAGGCGGCTTTCCGAGACCGTGAGTGTCAGTTCTTTCTCATCGATACTGACCACGCCGCGCATCGGGCTGAAAGTCAGGTCGCCAAGTTCAAGCTGGGTCGACGAAGCGACCGGGTGACTGCGACGCAGGACGGCGCGCAGGCGGGCGGTCAGTTCGCGGGGATCGCAGGGCTTGGCCAGGTAATCGTCAGCGCCAAGCTCCAGGCCCAGAATACGGTCCAGCGGCTCGCCGCGTGCCGACAGCATGACCACTGGCAGGTCGGGATGCTCGGACCGCAGCTGCTTGAGCAGCTCAAGACCGCTGCCGTCGGGCAGCATCACATCCAGTACCACGGCGGAAGGGGCCTGGTCAGCGAGGGCCTGACGCGCACTGTTGCCATCGTGGCAGGCGCGCACCTGAAACCCTTCCTGACTCAACCAACTGCTCAGCAGCTCACAGAGCTCCTGATCATCATCAATTAGTAACAGCTCGCTCATGACTCACTCAATTTAGCCACTGCCGACGTTGCCTACGCCAACCGCTGACAAATATACCGCACAGAAGGGCGATCATCGCAACGCCACCCCCTGCGACGAACCATTGTTGTTGCTCGGTCAGCAGACGCGGCGGCGTTGCTGACAGTGCCTCTTTGAGCTGCAACTTGAGCTTTTGGTTCTCTTGACGCAAACGGCCCAGCAGTGCGCTGTCGCGTTCGGTGTTCTGCACCTGCTTCATCAGGTCTTCGCGCTGGCGCTCGCTGTTGACGAGCCGCGACTGAAGATCTGCGATCTGGCTGGCTGAATTTGAATAATGCGTCGGCGGTGACGCCCCGACGACGTCCGTCCCTTCCGCCTGAACCTGCAGGCTTGTACTCGATATCGCTATCAGCAGACACAATGTACCTGAACGCATCTGAACTCCCGTTGACCCGAACCGTTTTTATTTGAATCTCGGCAGGCTATCGGCAGCGCGTCAGGAATGATGAATATTGCGCAGGGAGTCGAGGCGGCAGGGCCCTGTCATGTTTCAAACAGGACCGCTACCGCCAGAGGGCGTCAACGGCGTATCAGGGCAGAACCTTTTTGAACGGCTTGACCACAACGTTGGCGTAGACGCCTGCCTCGACGAACGGATCAGCCTTGGCCCAGGCTTCTGCTGCTGCCAGGGAGTCGAACTCAGCGACGATCAGGCTGCCGCTGAAACCGGCTGCGCCAGGGTCATTGCTGTCGACTGCTGGGTTCGGACCGGCCAGTTCCAGACGGCCTGCATCCTTGAGGGCATTAAGGCGCTCAAGGTGCGCAGGGCGTACGCTCAAACGTTTTTCCAGCGAGTTTTCGACGTCAGTGGCGATGATTGCGTAGAGCATGTCAGTCCTCGGATTTGGTCGTGGTGGTGGCAGTGTCGTTCATGTGGCGGGACAGGTAGATACCCTGTGCGACCAGGAAAATCAGGGTCATGGCCAGACTGCCGAAGACTTTGAAGTCGACCCAGAACTCCTGATACGTGAAGGCCACGTAAAGGTTGGCCGCGCCGCAGAACAGGAAAAAGAAGATCCAGGCGATGTTCAGTTTGGTCCAGATGGCCGCAGGCAGCGTGAGAGCGTGGCCCATGATGCGCTGGATGAGCGGGCGGTCACCAATGAAATGGCTGCCGGCAAACGCTAGGGCGAACAGCCAGTTGACCACCGGTGCTTTCCACTTGAGGAAGGTTTCGCTGTGGAAGGCCAGCGTCAGGCTGCCGAACACCAGGCAGGCAATCAGAGTCAGCCACTGGCTCTTCTCCAGTTTGCGCTGCTTTATATAGAGGATGCCATAGACCACCACCGAACTGATGATCAGCATGGCCGTAGCGCTGAAAATGCCGCCTACCGTGTAGCTGTTGCCGAGGATCTCGACAGCGCGCGGTTCGGTTTTGTAGACAATGAAAAACAGGAGCAGCGGGATGAAGTCGATGAATTGTTTCACAATGGCAGCCAGAAGCAGGATGTAGCGGCATAATAACAAACATCAATGACTGCGAAAGCACCACTATGAATGTTGATCTGCATTGCCACAGCACCGCTTCGGACGGGGCCTTGTCGCCCACCGCACTGGTGACGCGTGCTTATGAAAATGGCGTGCGTGTCCTTTCGCTCACCGACCATGACACCCTCGAAGGCCTCGAAGAAGCCCGCGAGACGGCGCATTCACTGGGTATGCAGCTGGTCAACGGCGTCGAGTTGTCCTGCACCTGGGGCGGGGCGACCATCCATATATTGGGTTACGCGTTCGACACCAAGGCCCCTGCACTGACCGAAGCAATCGCGCGTTTGCACGAAGGGCGCTGGTTGCGGGCTGAAGAAATCAGTCGCAAATTGGCGATCAAAGGTATGCCCGGAGCGCTGGAAGGCGCCCGGGCGATCCAGAAAGAGCTGGGCGACAGCGGCAATGCGCCGGCTCGTCCGCACTTCGCCGACTTTCTGGTGCGTGAAGGTTTCGTCAAGGATCGTGCCGAGGCATTCCGAAAATGGCTGGGTGCGGGCAAACTGGGCGACGTCAAGCAACACTGGCCGACACTCGAGGACACCGTGGCAACCCTGAGGGCCTCCGGCGCCTGGGTTAGCCTCGCGCATCCTTCGCATTATGACTTTACCCGCAGTAAACGGCGTAAACTGGTCGGCGATTTCATCCAGGCAGGTGGTCACGCCATCGAAGTGGTCAATGGCATGCAGCCTGCCGATCAGGTCGGAACCCTGGCGATCCTGGCGCGGGAGTTCGGTCTGCTGGTCACTGCCGGCAGCGACTTCCATGGCCCCGGTGCCTGGGGCGAGATTGGAATTTACCGCCCCGTGCCCGAGGATTTGCCACCTCTGTGGTGCAGATTCAAACATGATCAACCTACTGCCGCCGTCTGAACAGGAAGTTACCGTGAGTCAATTTTTCCAGGTCCACCCGGAGAACCCGCAACCGCGCCTGATCAAACAGGCTGCGGAAATCATCAAGGCCGGCGGGCTGGTGGTGTACCCGACAGATTCGTCCTATGCGCTGGGTTGCCAGATTGGCGACAAGAGCGCCATTGAGCGTATCCGTCGTCTGCGTCAGCTGGACGACAAACACAACTTCACGCTCATGTGCTGCGATCTCTCGCAACTGGGACTGTTTGCCAAGGTCGACACCGGTGCTTTCCGAGCGCTCAAGGCCCACACGCCGGGTCCTTACACCTTCATTCTCAACGCCACCCGTGAAGTGCCGCGTCTGGTCCTGCACCCGAAGCGTCGTACCATTGGTCTGCGCGTGCCCAGCCATCCGATCGCTCAGGCGCTGCTGGAGCAACTGGGCGAGCCGCTGATGAGCGTCAGCCTGATCATGCCCGGTGACACGGTGCCGTTGAGCGACCCCTATGAAATGCGCCAGATTCTCGAGCATCAGGTGGACCTGATCATCGACGGCGGCATCGGCGGTATCTCTGCCTCCACGGTTATCAATCTGTCCGAAGGCGAGCCGCAGGTGATCCGTGTCGGCTGTGGCGACCCGACGCCGTTCGGTGACGACGCGTAATGACAGTGGTCGAGACGGTCGACAGTCAGGCCGACGCCCAGCAGGAGCTGCCGTTTGCGCTGGTCTACGGACAGGCGCTCACGCAGATGCCGCTGGATCTCTATATTCCGCCGGACGCGCTGGAAGTCTTTCTTGAGGCGTTCGAAGGCCCGCTCGACCTGCTGCTGTACCTGATCCGCAAACAGAACATCGACATCCTCGACATCCCGGTGGCGGAAATCACCAAGCAGTACATGGGTTATGTCGAGCTGATGAAAACCGTGCGCCTGGAGCTCGCGGCCGAGTACCTGGTGATGGCTGCCATGCTCGCCGAGATCAAGTCGCGCATGTTGCTGCCGCGTTCGGCGGAAATCGAGGAAGAGGAAGGCGATCCGCGTGCCGAACTGATTCGTCGGCTGCAGGAGTACGAACGTTTCAAGGCCGCAGCTGAAGGCATCGATGGCCTGAAGCGGGTAGGGCGCGATGTCATCGTGCCGAAACTGGACGCCCCCGAAGCCCGAGCGCGCAAGCTGCTGCCGGATGTCAGCCTTGAAGAAGTGCTGATGTCGATGGCCGAAGTGCTGCATCGCGGCGATATGTTCGAAAGCCACCAGGTGAGCCGCGAAGCGCTGTCCACTCGCGAGCGCATGAGTGATGTGCTGGAACGCCTCAAGGGCGGTGGTTTCGTGCCGTTCGCCGAGCTGTTCACCGCCGAGGAAGGGCGACTGGGTGTGGTCGTGACATTCATGGCCGTGCTGGAATTGGTCAAGGAATCGCTGGTCGAGCTGGTCCAAAACGAGCCCTTTGCGGCGATCCATGTCCGGGCGCGAGCCGAGTAGACCTAGAGCACACCCATGAATCTCAACGAACCCCGCGAACTTGCGCCCTTGCTTGAAGCGTTTCTGCTGGCATCCGGAAAGCCGCAAACGCTTGACCGGCTTTATGAGCTGTTCGAAGAGGGCGAGCGCCCGGAGCCGCCGATCTTCAAGAAGGCTCTGGACATACTGCGCAAGTCCTGTGACGGCCGCGCCTTTGAACTCAAGGAAGTCGCATCCGGTTATCGTCTGCAGATTCGTGACAAGTTCTCGCCTTGGGTCGGACGTTTGTGGGAAGAACGGCCCCAACGCTATTCCCGCGCCATGCTGGAAACCCTGGCGCTGATCGCCTACCGCCAGCCGATCACCCGAGGCGAAATTGAAGATGTGCGGGGTGTGGCGGTCAACAGCCACATCGTCAAGACGCTGATGGAGCGCGAGTGGATTCGGGTGGTGGGTTACCGCGATGTGCCCGGCAAACCGGCGATGTTCGCCACCACCAAGGGTTTTCTCGACCACTTCAACCTCAAGAGCCTGGATGAACTGCCGCCGCTGGCTGACCTGCGCGAGATGGAAACCGAGCCTGAGCTGGACTTTGAAGATGCGCCCGTGCCCGCGCACCTTCAGGCGCTGGCCGACGCCAGTCTGGACGTCAATGAAGAGCCCGAGCCGCCGCGTGACGAGACCAGCTTCCGCAGCCTGTTGGTCGAACTGGACTCGATGGAGCAGGGGTTGAAGACGGACTTCGATGATCTGTTGCGGGCCGAGCCTGAGTCGGCTGATGAAGACGAGCCCGACCCGGAGAGCGGACGCGGAGCGTCCTGAGCTGCATTCCCACGCAGGAGTGGAACGATCATCGGTCTCAAGCACACTGATCGTGCCCATCGCGTGGGCATGCATCCCGTGACGCTCTGCGTCAGATATGTCGCGTCATGCGATGATCTTCATCCGTTCGAATTCATCCCCCCGCCTGCGGTCACACGTTCAGTCATCTTCCCCATGAGAGTTGCTGTCCATGAGTTCAACCAAGAACCCCTGCATCAGCCTGTGCAAATTCGATGACGACATTTGCCTGGGATGCGGTCGCAGCAAGCGGGAAATCAAGGCCTGGAAGAAGCTGGAGAAGGATGAAAAGCGCGAGGTGCTGAGCGAATCGGCCAAGCGTCTGGCGAAGCTCAAGACCGGTGGTCGCAAAAAGAAGAAGTGATACGGGGAATTGCACGGCAGGCTGGATGCGTAAAAGACCGCATGAGCGTATGATGGCCGACCCTCGGCGATAACCCTTTCGCCAGAGCTTTAAAGTATTCCGCCTTGCCGCTCTCCACAGCGCGCCGGGCACAGGTCTTGCCGGTTCTCGGTCAGCCCTGATTCGACACACCGGGAGGTGCCCAGATGAGTGAAAAAGACAAGCAGGACAGCCAGGAAATCGGACCCGCAGGCGAAAAGCTGCAGAAGGTTCTGGCACGCATCGGCGTCGGTTCGCGCCGCGACGTGGAAGCCTGGATCACCCAGGGCCGCATCAAGGTCAATGGCAAGGACGCGACCCTCGGTCAGCGTGTTGACCTGCACGACGCCATCAGCGTCGACGGCCGCGTGATCAAGCGCGAAGAGGCAGCCGAAACGGTTCGCCGCGTCATCATGTACAACAAGCCGGACGGCGAAATCTGCACCCGTGACGACCCGGAAGGACGTCCGACCGTATTCGATCGTCTGCCGCGCCCGAAAGAAGGCCGCTGGATCAATATCGGTCGTCTGGACATCAACACCACCGGTCTGCTGATGTTCACCACCGATGGTGAACTGGCCAACCGTTTGATGCACCCCTCGTTTGAAATGGACCGTGAATACGCAGTGCGCGTACGTGGCGAAGTCGATGACGAGATGCTGGAGCGGCTCAAGACAGGTGTCGTCCTCGAAGACGGGCCTGCGCGTTTCACCGATATTCAACAGGCTCCGGGCGGCGAAGGCTTCAACCACTGGTACCACTGCGTGGTGATGGAAGGTCGTAACCGCGAAGTCCGTCGTCTCTGGGAATCCCAGGGTCTGGTGGTCAGCCGTCTGAAGCGCGTGCGTTACGGGCCGGTATTCCTGAACTCTGACCTGCCGATGGGTCGCTGGCGCGAAATGAGTCAGTACGAAGTCGACATCCTGGCTGCCGAAGTCGGCCTGACACCTGTGGCCCAACCGCAGATGAATGCCAAGACCAAGGAAAAGCTCGAGCGTCTGCAGCGCCAGTCGTCCCGCCCGTTGGGCAAGGGCGAGCGCGTTCGTACGCTGCGTCCTGCCGCTGGCGCTCCGGCGTCCGGCGAGCGTGCGCAGCGTCAGCCGCAAATCACCGGCAGTGATCGTGATCGTCCGCGTGGCGATTCGACCCAGCGCCCATCGCCGCGCAAGGACTCCGGCAAGCCAGGTTCGCGTTCGCCGCGTCCGGCCGATAACAGCCGCGGTACTCCGGTGGCTGAGCGTCCGAGCGAAATGAACAAGCGCCCGGCCAAGCCAGCACCCAAGCGTGCCGGTATCAAACTGGTCGACGATGATGCGCCGTCGGGCAAGCGTCGTGGTCCACCGGCAGGTTCGGGTCAGCGCCCGGGCTTCGGTCGCCGCAAGCCACAGTAAACGTGGCGCTGTGAGCAACGTGCGTGAATAAACGGAAACGCCAGCCCTCAGCGGCTGGCGTTTCCGTTTCCGGATGTTTTCATTCTGCGAAATGATTTGAATAAACAACCCCGCACGTCTGCCTGCCCTCTTTTAAACCTCGATGTGGAGGCCGGTGTACAATGCCGCGCTTTTTTCTGTGAATCACTGCTGTTTTGAAACGCTCGGGGCTACCCGTCCCGCGTGCTGCATTCTGTTACGTCACGAGCGCAACAGGTCCTATTCCGTCACAGAACAAGAACAATCAGGTGGCTTTTGATGAGTGAACAAAACTCAGCGTCTGGCGAGTTGAAGCGTGGTCTGAAGAATCGACACATCCAGTTGATCGCCCTCGGCGGTGCCATTGGCACTGGCCTGTTTCTCGGTTCGGCAGGCGTGCTGAAGTCGGCCGGTCCTTCGATGATTCTCGGTTACGCGATTTGCGGCTTCATCGCCTTCATGATCATGCGCCAGCTCGGTGAAATGATCGTCGAAGAGCCGGTGGCCGGATCGTTCAGCCATTTCGCGCACAACTACTGGGGCGGCTTTGCCGGTTTTCTGTCCGGCTGGAACTGCTGGCTGCTGTACATCCTGGTCGGCATGTCGGAACTGACGGCGGTCGGCAAATACATTCATTACTGGTTGCCCGATATCCCCAGCTGGGTCTCGGCGGCAGCCTTCTTCGTGCTCATCAACGTCATCAACCTGGCGAACGTAAAGGTGTTCGGCGAAACCGAATTCTGGTTCGCGATCATCAAGGTCGTCGCGATCATCGGCATGATCGCGCTGGGCAGCTACATGCTGGTCAGTGGCAGCGGCGGACCGCAGGCGTCGGTCAGCAACCTCTGGGAGCATGGCGGATTCTTCCCCAATGGCGTCAGCGGTCTGGTGATGGCGCTGGCAATCATCATGTTCTCGTTCGGTGGCCTGGAAATGCTCGGCTTTACCGCTGCCGAGGCAGAACAGCCGAAAACGGTCATTCCCAAAGCCATCAATCAAGTCATCTACCGCATCCTGATTTTCTACATTGGCGCATTGGTGGTGCTGCTCTCGCTCACGCCATGGGACAGCCTGCTGACCAGCCTCAATGCTTCGGGCGATTCGTACAGCGGCAGCCCGTTCGTACAGGTGTTCTCGATGCTGGGCAGTGACACGGCTGCGCACATCCTCAACTTCGTGGTCCTGACCGCAGCGCTGTCGGTATACAACAGTGGCACCTACTGCAACAGCCGCATGCTGGTCGGCATGGCCGAGCAGGGCGATGCGCCCAAGGTACTGGCGCAGGTGGACAAGCGTGGCGTACCGGTCAAGGCGATCTTTGCCTCGGCTGCCGTGACGCTTGTAGCGGTGCTGCTCAACTACTTCGTTCCGCAGCATGCGCTGGAACTGCTGATGTCGCTGGTGGTGGCCACGCTGGTCATCAACTGGGCGATGATCAGCTACTCGCACCTCAAATTCCGTCAGCACCTGGACCGTACGCAACAGGTCCCGCTGTTCAAGGCTCTGTGGTATCCCTACGGCAACTACTTCTGTCTGGCATTCGTGGTGTTCATTCTGGGCATCATGTTGATGATTCCCGGCATTCAGATATCGGTCTACGCGATACCGGTCTGGCTGGCGGCAATGTGGCTTTGCTACCGGATCAAGAATCGGCGCAACCTGGTCGTGGCGTCTACAGCTACCAAATAGCGTGATTCGTTTTGAAGAACCCGGCTCATGAGGCCGGGTTTTTTATGCCAGCCATGCACGTCGGCTGCGAGCGGCGTATCCTTGGCGTTCATTTTGATTCAACGTAGATGCTTTCATGCTGGTGATTTCCAACAACGTCCATCTGCCGGACACTGAAATCGAGTTGACCGCCATTCGTGCCCAGGGCGCGGGTGGGCAGAACGTCAACAAGGTGTCCAGTGCCATGCATTTGCGTTTCGACATTAACGCGTCCTCGCTGCCACCGTTCTACAAGGAGAGGCTGCTGGCGCTGAGCGACAGTCGGATTACCAGCGATGGCGTGATCGTGATCAAGGCGCAGCAATACCGCACGCAAGAGCAGAACCGTGCCGATGCGCTGTTGAGGCTGAGCGAGTTGATCGTCAATGCAGCGAAGGTCGAGAAAAAGCGCAGGCCGACGAGGCCGACTCTGGGTTCCAAGACTCGCAGGCTGGAGTCCAAGAGCAAGCGGGGTTCGATCAAGGCAGGGCGGGGAAAGGTAGACTTCTGATCAGACGAGGCTGCATCTGATGCGCAGGGCAGTCAGTGCAGCCTCATCCTCACCGGTTTAACGAGCGGCTTTCTGCTGAAGCTCGTGACGACGCAGGGCGCGCACCTTGTTCAGGGTGTCGGCACAGGTCTTGGCAGCTTCTTCGCCCTTGTGCACGAAGTGATCGAAGAAGAACTTCTGATGCTCTTCGCCCGCATGGAAGTGATGCGGCGTCAGCACCACGGAGAAGACCGGCACTTCGGTTTCCAGCTGGACCTGCATCAATGCACTGACCACGGTCTGTGCGACGAACTCGTGGCGATAGATGCCACCGTCCACGACCAGAGCGGCGCCGACGATACCGGCATAGCGGCCCGAATTGGCGAGCAGTTTGGCGTGCAGCGGGATCTCGAAAGCGCCGCCTACTTCAAAGAAGTCGATATCGCTTTCGGCGTAGCCGTGGTTGGCCATTTCGGCGACAAAACCTTTACGGCTCTGGTCGACGATTTCCTTGTGCCAGCAGGCCTGGATGAACGCGACGCGCTCGTTCGGATGACTTTTGCTTTTGCTGTCGATTGCAGTGGGTTGCACGTGTTCTGACTCCTGTTTATAGAAAAAACAGGGCATTTGGATCGAAAGGGATTCTAGTCGCGTAGGAAAACCGCTTGAGCGTTGTCGTTCAAGATGGGGTTTTGCAGACGTTCTTTTAGACGCCACTCCCGCTCTCTCTTCATCCGGACTATGACCGTCGGCCCCGGAATCACACCGGGTCTGCTGACCTTGCGAGTCATAAGCCATGGCTGCCGACCCTCAAGCGCTCGCGGGCTAGACGCATTGCGCATCATTACCGCCGGTGGGGAATTACGCCCCGCCCTGAGAACGTTGCCGACACATTTCGTGGCCGGCGCGGGATTTTTATCACAGATCCTTGGATCATGCATCGACACTTTCGTACAGTGAACCTGCCTTTTCCTTATATAAGCAGCGCAGTGCCGACCCGTTCAGGCTTGATTATCATGTAGCGAGGCCTCAGTAATGCCTTGTTGCAACTGCAGGGCCGCTGCATTATCGACCTTCGAATTTCAGGGAGCTTTTTCGTGACAGTCATTGATCTGCGCAGTGACACCGTGACTTTACCGACGGCTGGCATGCTCGATGCCATGAACAAGGCGCCTGTTGGCGATGACGTCTACGGGGAAGACCCGACGGTCAATCGTCTGGAAGCCACACTGGCCGAACGCCTGGGCTTTGCCGCTGCGCTGTTCGTGCCCTCCGGCACCATGAGCAACCTGCTGGCGTTGATGGCCCACTGCGAACGTGGCGACGAATACATCGTCGGTCAGCAGGCCCACACCTATAAATACGAGGGCGGCGGCGCTGCGGTGCTGGGCTCGATTCAGCCGCAGCCGCTGGATGTGCAGGCCGACGGCTCGCTGGACCTGCAGCAGGTCCGCGACGCCATCAAGGCCGACGACTTCCACTTTGCCCGCACCCGTCTGCTGGCGCTGGAAAACACCATGCAAGGCAGGGTGTTGCCGTTGTCCTATCTGGCCGACGCACGCGCCATGACCATTGAGAAAGGCTTGGGCCTGCATCTGGATGGCGCTCGGCTATATAACGCAGCGGTCAGGCTGGGAGTCGATGCGCGCGCGATCACCCGTCATTTCGACTCCGTTTCGATCTGCCTGTCCAAAGGGCTAGGCGCTCCAGTCGGCTCCGTGCTTTGCGGCTCCCATGAACTGATTGCCAAGGCGCGCAGGCTGCGCAAGATGGTCGGCGGTGGTATGCGTCAGGCCGGTTCACTGGCGGCTGCCGGGCTCTACGCGCTGGATCACCAGATCGAACGTCTGGCCGACGATCACGCCAATGCGCAGTTTCTTGCTGACGGCCTTGCCGGGCTTGGCTACAGCGTGGAGCCTGTGCAGACCAATATGGTGTATGTGGACATCGGTGACCGGGCCGCCGCGCTCAAGGCATTCTGTGCCGAACGTGGCATCCGGCTCGTGGCCGCGCCACGCCTGCGAATGGTCACGCATATGAATGTTTCACGTGCAGATACCGAGCGAGTCATTGCAGAGTTCGCCGGGTTTGCACGCCAATGACACGCCAATAGTCCAGTTACTTGTGTCTATCGTACAAACAGACTGTACCGAGGGCGCAACGCCTATATAATGCGGCCCTTTGCCGTCGCTACGTCTTTGACGTTTTGCAATTGCCTCTGGCCGCAGTCTCCGTGGAAGAACCTATGAAAAGCGCAGAAATCCGTGAAGCCTTCCTTGGCTTCTTCGAAGAGCAGGGCCACACCCGTGTCGCCTCCAGCTCCCTGATTCCGGGCAACGACCCGACCCTGTTGTTCACCAACGCAGGCATGAACCAATTCAAGGATTGCTTCCTCGGCCAGGAGAAGCGTGCCTACACCCGCGCCGTTACCAGCCAGAAGTGCGTGCGTGCCGGTGGCAAGCACAACGACCTGGAAAACGTCGGCTACACCGCTCGTCACCACACATTCTTCGAAATGCTGGGCAACTTCAGTTTTGGCGATTACTTCAAGCGTGACGCCATCACCTATGCCTGGACGTTCCTGACCTCCGAAAAATGGCTGAACCTGCCCAAGGAAAAGCTCTGGGTCACGGTCTACGCCACTGACGATGAGGCGTACGACATCTGGACCAAGGACATCGGCGTACCTGCCGAGCGTATGGTTCGCATCGGCGACAACAAGGGTGCGCCTTACGCCTCCGACAACTTCTGGACCATGGGCGATACCGGCCCGTGCGGTCCTTGCAGCGAGATCTTCTTCGATCACGGTCCTGAGATCTGGGGCGGCCCTCCAGGTTCGCCGGAAGAAGACGGCGATCGCTACATCGAGATCTGGAACAACGTTTTCATGCAGTTCAACCGTACCGCTGACGGCGTGCTGCATCCGCTGCCAGCCCCTTCGGTCGACACCGGCATGGGCCTTGAGCGCGTGAGTGCGGTGCTGCAGCACGTTCACTCCAACTATGAAATCGACCTGTTCCAGAGCCTGCTGGCGGCTTCCGCCAAGGCCATCGGTTGCACCAATGACAATCAGGCTTCCCTGAAAGTCGTGGCCGACCACATCCGTTCGTGCGGCTTCCTGATTGCCGACGGCGTGCTGCCATCCAATGAAGGCCGTGGCTATGTGCTGCGCCGCATCATTCGTCGCGCCTGCCGTCACGGCAACAAACTGGGCGCCAAGGGCAGTTTCTTCTACCAGATCGTTGCTGCACTGGTCGCGGAAATGGGTGCTGCTTTCCCGGAACTGGTTCAGCAGCAGGCGCACATCGAGCGCGTACTGAAAGCTGAAGAAGAACAGTTCGCCAAGACCCTTGAGCAGGGCCTGAAAATTCTCGAGCAGGACCTGGCCGAACTGCAGGGTTCGGTCGTGCCGGGCGAAGTCGTGTTCAAGCTTTACGACACCTACGGCTTCCCGATGGACCTGACCGGCGACATCGCCCGCGAGCGCAACCTGACGCTGGACGAAGCAGGCTTCGAGCGCGAGATGGACGCCCAGCGCGTGCGCGCCCGTTCGGCGAGCTCGTTCGGCATGGACTACAACAGTCTGGTCAAGGTCGACGCGGCAACCCTGTTCACCGGTTACTCGGCGACCACGGGCAGCGCCAACGTTGTAGCGCTGTACAAGGACGGCCAGTCCGTTGCGCAACTAAGCGAAGGCGAAGAGGGCGTCGTGATCCTCGACACCACGCCGTTCTACGCCGAATCCGGCGGTCAGATCGGTGACAGCGGTTTCCTTCAGGCGGGCGAGGTACGTTTCGACGTGCGCGACACCACCAAGACCGGCGGTGCGTTCCTGCACCACGGCGTCGTGGCCAGCGGCAGCCTGACGGTTGGCACCCAGGTTGAAACCGAAGTGTCGGCCGAGGTTCGTCAGGCTACGGCGCTGAACCACTCCGCTACCCACTTGCTGCATGCGGCATTGCGTCAGGTGCTGGGCGATCACGTTCAGCAGAAAGGCTCTTTGGTCGACAGTCAGCGCCTGCGCTTCGACTTCAGCCACTTCGAAGCCATCAAGCCTGAGCAGTTGCGTGAGCTGGAAGACATCGTCAACGCCGAGATTCGCAAGAACACCCCGGTCGTGACCGAAGAAACCGACGTCGAGACCGCCAAAAAGCGCGGCGCGATGGCATTGTTCGGCGAGAAGTACGGCGACAGCGTTCGCGTGCTGAGCATGGGCGGTGATTTCTCCGTCGAGCTGTGCGGCGGTATCCACGCCAACCGTACCGGCGACATTTCCCTGCTGAAGATTGTCAGCGAGGGCGGTGTCGCTGCCGGTGTGCGTCGTATCGAAGCAGTGACCGGTGCTGCGGCACTGGACTGGCTGAACTCGGCCGAAGACCAATTGAAGGAAGCCGCGACGCTGGTCAAGGGCAATCGCGACAACCTGCTGGACAAGCTGACGGCTGTGCTTGAGCGCAACCGTCTGCTGGAAAAACAACTGGAGCAACTGCAGGCCAAGGCCGCCAGTGCTGCGGGCGACGATCTGTCGTCGGCTGCGCTGGATGTCAAAGGCGTCAAGGTTCTGGCCACACGCCTGGATGGTCAGGACGGCAAGGCGCTGCTGGCGCTTGTCGACCAGTTGAAGAACAAGCTCGGCCGCGCAGTGATCCTGCTCGGCAGTGTTCATGAAGACAAGGTCGTCTTGGTTGCAGGCGTGACCAAGGACCTGACTGGCCAACTCAAAGCCGGTGATTTGATGAAACAAGCGGCCGCAGCGGTAGGCGGCAAGGGCGGCGGTCGTCCTGACATGGCTCAAGGTGGCGGTGTCGATGCAGGTGCGCTGGATGCTGCGCTGGCACTGACCGTTCCTTTTGTAGAGCAGGGTATCTGAATCGAATCCGCAGGCCCGCCCGCGCAAGGCGGGCCTGTAACGCGAATTCGACGATCAATGGGTGCTCTTAACGGGTTCTGAGGCGGCTTTGAGATGGCTTTAATCGTACAGAAATTTGGCGGCACCTCCGTGGGCTCTGTCGAGCGCATCGAGCAGGTGGCCGACAAGGTCAAGAAATTCCGTGAAGCGGGCGTTGATCTGGTCGTGGTGCTGTCGGCCATGAGCGGCGAAACCAATCGTCTTATCGAACTGGCCAGGCAGATCAGCGATCAGCCGGTTCCACGTGAGCTGGACGTGATCGTGTCCACGGGCGAGCAGGTCACTATTGCACTGCTGGCCATGGCGTTGATCAAGCGCGGTGTGCCTGCGGTGTCCTATACCGGCAATCAGGTGCGCATTCTCACCGACAGCGCGCACAACAAGGCGCGCATCCTGCAGATCGACGACCAGAAGATCCGCAATGATCTGAAAGAAGGTCGTGTGGTAGTGGTCGCCGGTTTCCAGGGTGTCGACGAAGACGGCAACATCACTACGCTGGGTCGCGGTGGTTCGGATACCACGGGTGTCGCGCTGGCGGCAGCCCTTAAGGCTGATGAGTGCCAGATCTACACCGATGTCGATGGTGTCTACACCACCGATCCGCGGGTTGTGTCGCAAGCTCAGCGTCTGGACAAGATCACCTTCGAAGAGATGCTGGAAATGGCCAGCCTAGGTTCCAAGGTGCTGCAGATCCGGGCAGTCGAGTTTGCCGGCAAATACAATGTCCCGCTGCGCGTTCTGCACAGCTTCAAGGAGGGTCCGGGCACCCTCATTACCATTGATGAAGAGGAATCCATGGAACAGCCGATCATTTCCGGCATCGCGTTCAATCGCGATGAAGCCAAGCTGACGATCCGTGGCGTGCCAGACACCCCGGGTGTGGCGTTCAAGATCCTCGGCCCGATCAGCGCGGCAAACATTGAAGTGGACATGATCGTGCAGAATGTTGCGCACGATAACACCACCGATTTCACCTTCACGATTCATCGCAACGACTATCAGGCAGCGCTTCAGGTGCTTGAGACGACGGCGCGTGAAATCGGCGCACGTGAAGTGTCCGGTGATACCAAGATCGCCAAGGTCTCCATCGTCGGCGTGGGCATGCGTTCCCACGCAGGCGTCGCCAGCCGCATGTTCGAAGCGCTGGCCAAGGAGAGCATCAATATCCAGATGATCTCGACCTCGGAAATCAAGGTGTCCGTGGTGATTGAAGAAAAGTATCTGGAGCTGGCGGTACGTGCACTGCACACGGCTTTTGAACTGGATGCTGCTCGACAGGGTGAGTGATCGGTCTGCAAGTGGCGCGGCCTGGCTGCGTCGTTTGCGGGCTACGCAGAAAGGCTGTTCTTTTCTTTGCGTTAGTTGATACTCGGGTCACGCCTGCGGCCGTTACGGTTGCGGGCTGTGCCTACCGGTTGTGCAGACTGTTGTTCCTGAATGAATGCGTAAGGAGAAAGTTATGCTGATTCTGACTCGTCGGTGCGCAGAAAGCCTGATCATTGGTGATGGTGAAATCACGGTGACCGTGCTGGGCGTCAAGGGTAACCAGGTGCGTATTGGTGTCAATGCGCCCAAGGAAGTCGCGGTTCATCGTGAAGAGATTTACCTGCGGATCAAGAAAGAGAAGGACGAAGAACCAAGCCATTAATTTTTATTGAATTTTTGGTTTGCAAACGGGGAAAAGGGTGGTTATTATACGCCCCGTGTTGCGGAGAGCTGGCCGAGTGGCCGAAGGCGCTCCCCTGCTAAGGGAGTACACCTCAAAAGGGTGTCGGGGGTTCGAATCCCCCGTTCTCCGCCATTATTTATGTAGTGCGTTGGATTTGGCTTGATCTGTAAGTTGTTGAATTTACTAGAAAAAGTGCTTGACTAAACAATCTGACGACCTATAATGCGCGGCACCAACACATGCACTCGTAGCTCAGCTGGATAGAGTACTCGGCTACGAACCGAGCGGTCACAGGTTCGAATCCTGTCGAGTGCACCATTTAAGGTTGGCTTCAAAGTTGTAAGTTATTACAGCGTTGAAGTTGACTGGCTTCAACCAGAGGTGATCTGGTCTAAAAACACCAATGCACTCGTAGCTCAGCTGGATAGAGTACTCGGCTACGAACCGAGCGGTCACAG